>NZ_JBNCKP010000021.1:174-151511 GCF_049841575.1 Micromonospora sp. DT201
CGGACGTCCCACGGGGCGCGGACGTCCCACGGGGCGCGGACGTCCCACGGGGCGCGGACGTCCCACGGGGCGCGGACGTCCCACGGGGCGCGGACGCCCCACAGGGCGCGGACGCCCCACGGGCTGCGTACGCCCCATGGGCCGCGGACGTCCCGCAGGGCGCGGGGGCGCGGGTGCTCTACAGGGCGTGAGGATGCGCGGGCGGCCCCACGGAGGGTGAGGGCGTGTCCCGTGGGGCCGGTGGGAAGGGCGGCAGTTAGGGTGTCGAACACACGTACTGCTGGCGGTGGGGGAGGGGGCGGCGTGCGGGTGCTGGGGGTTGACCCGGGGTTGACTCGGTGTGGGGTGGGCGTGGTCGAGGGTGTGCCCGGCCGTCCCTGCACGCTGATCGCCTACTACGTGGTCTACACCGACCCGGCCGACGACCTGCCGCTGCGTCTGCTGCACCTGGATCGGTCGCTGACCGAGTTGGTCGCCGAGCACCAGCCGGAGAGCGTCGCCGTCGAGCGGGTGTTCAGCCAGCACAACGTTCGCACGGTGATGGGCACCGCGCAGGCCAGCGGCATCGCCGTGCTGGCCGGGGCGCGCGCCGGTCTGCCGGTGCAGACGTACACCCCGAGTGAGGTGAAGGCGGCCGTGACCGGGTCCGGTCAGGCCGACAAGGCGCAGGTGACCACCATGGTGACCAGGCTGTTGCGGCTGGCCGAGCCACCGAAGCCGGCTGACGCCGCCGATGCGCTCGCCCTGGCCATCTGCCATGTGTGGCGCGGCGGGACCCGCTCCAAGCTGGCCGCGGCAGCCGACCGGGCACGACGAGGAGGAGCACGATGATCGCCAGCGTGCGCGGCACGGTGACCGCGACGGGTCCGGATCAGGCCGTGATCGAGGTTGGCGGTGTCGGCCTGGCCGTGCACTGTGCCCCCGGGACCCTCGCGGAGCTGCGGGTCGGTCAGGTCGCCCGGCTCGCCACCAGCCTGATCGTGCGGGAAGATTCGCTGACTCTCTACGGCTTCCCCGACGACGACGCCAAGTCACTGTTCGAGCTGCTCCAGACCGCCAGTGGGGTGGGTCCGCGGCTGGCCCAGGCGGTGCTGGCCGTGCACACCCCGGACGCGGTGCGTAAGGCGATCGCCAACGCCGACACGGCTGCGCTGACCCGGGTGCCCGGGATCGGTAAGAAGGGCGCCGAACGCCTGGTGTTGGAGCTTCGCGACCGGATCGGCCCGGTGCCGATCGGCGCCGACGGCGCGGCCGGGGTGACCCGTGGCAGCTGGCCTGACCAGGTTCGGCAGGCACTGGTCGGGCTGGGCTGGACAACCGGTCAGGCCGATCAGGCGGTGGCCGCGGTGGCGGAGACGATCGAGGGCGAGACGCCGCCGGTGCCGGTCCTGCTCAAGCAGGCCATCCGCCTGCTTGGTCGGACCCGATGAGCGCCCGGCCGAGGCGGGAGGCGGCACGGTGAGCGAGACCGACGGGCTTGTCTCGGCGTACGTCAGCGACGCGGATCGGGACGCGGAGGCCACGGTACGGCCGAAGCGGCTGGCCGAGTTCATCGCCCAGGACCGGGTGCGCGACCAGCTCGACCTGTTGTTGCAGGGCGCGATGCGGCGGGGGTCGCCGCCGGATCACATCCTGCTCTCCGGCCCGCCCGGGTTGGGCAAGACGAGTCTGGCCAACATCGTCGCCGCCGAGTTGGGCGCGGGCATCCGGGTGACCAGTGGCCCGGCGATCGAGCGTTCCGGGGATCTGGCGGCGATCCTGACGAGCCTCGCCGAGGGCGATGTGCTCTTCATCGACGAGATCCACCGCATCGCGCGGCCGGCCGAGGAGCTGCTCTACAGCGCGATGGAGGACTTCCGGGTCGACGTGGTGGTCGGTAAGGGGCCGGGGGCGACGGCGATCCCGCTGGACGTCGAGCCGTTCACCCTGGTCGGCGCGACGACCCGTTCGGGCCTGTTGACCGGGCCGATGCGGGACCGGTTCGGCTTCGTCGCGCACCTCGACTTCTACGCCCCTGCGGATCTGGAGACGCTGCTGCACCGCTCGGCGCGGATTCTCGGCGTGCCGATCACCGGGGAGGGCGCGACCGAGATCGCCGGTCGGTCCCGGGGCACGCCGCGGATCGCCAACCGGCTGTTGCGCCGGGTCCGCGACTACGCGGAGGTCCGAGCCGACGGGGTGGTCGATCTCGACACCGCCCGTTCCGCGTTGATCGTGTACGACGTGGACGCGCTTGGTCTGGACCGGCTGGACCGGGCGGTGCTGACCGCGCTGGTCGACTCGTTCCGGGGTGGCCCGGTGGGTCTGTCCACCCTTGCCGTGGCGGTGGGGGAGCAGCCGGACACGGTCGAGGAGGTGTGCGAGCCGTTCCTGGTCCGCGCGGGCCTGTTGGCGCGTACGCCCCGTGGTCGGGTGGCTACCGAGGCGGCCTGGCGGCATCTGGGACGCACTCCGCCAAATGGTATCTTTGGTGCGGATAGTCCTGCTGCGCCCGATCTGTTCTCCTTGGACACCGATCAGCCGTGATGTGAACGTGATCTGTGCCGCATTCGGTGTTCTCAGGTGCAGGGTTTAGACTTCGCCGCGGTCTGTACAGGACGTGAGATTCCGCCTCCGCTCCGGCACCCCTCGTGCCGGGCAGGTGGCCAATGGGAAGGTCAGTAACCGTGCATAACCTAGCAGCGGGCAGCGGAGCCGGCAGTTTCACGCCGATTCTGATGATCGCCCTGCTCTTCGGTGTCATGTACTTCATGATGATCCGGCCCCAGCAGAAGCGCCGCCGCGAGGCGGAGTCGATGCAGTCCAACCTCGGCCCCGGCGACGAGGTCGTGACCATCGGCGGGCTCTACGGCACGGTCACCGGCATCGAGGACGACACCGTCCTGATCGAGGTCGCACCGGGCGTGCAGACCCGCTACGCCCGCCCGGCCATCGCGCGCGTGGTCACCCGCGCCGAGCTGCCGAGTGAGCCGGTCAGCGAGGACGCCGACACCGTCAAGGATTGACCCCTTCTCCCGGAGGTGGCGAGTCCGGCGTACGGCCGGTCGACCGGCTTCCGGGCCACCGCACCCGACGGGGCAGCGGACGAGACGTGAAAACTGGATAGTTGGGTCGACGCCGGACATCGGCACGATCCCGTGACCGTCGGCGTTCCGCGCCGGCGTGTCCGGTCCTCGTGTCGGCATTTCGTCGGCTCAGGTCAGACCCGTCGGCCGGGACCCCCGGCCCGACACCGCCGCCGCTGCGCACAGCGGCGCGACCGTACAGGGAGACAGGACAGCCGTGGCACCACCTCAGGGACAGATGCGCCCCGGGCGGCAGCTCGCCGTGCTCGGGTTCATCTTCGTGGTCCTCTATCTTTTGGTGTTCTTCTCTGGTGCCAGCGGCAGCTTGAAGGACCGGCTCGAGCCCAAGCTCGGCCTGGACCTCATCGGCGGCACCCGGATGACACTGGAGGCGACCAACAGCGTCGACGGCAAGCCTCCGACGGCGGAGAACCTCGAGGAGGCCCGCCAGATCATCGAGAGCCGGGTCAACGCGTTCGGCGTGGCCGAGGCCGAGGTGGTCACCGAGGGCAACCGGAACATCGTCATCTCCCTGCCCGGTGAGAACCGGGACCTCACCGATGTGGGCAGCGCCGCCGAGCTGCGCTTCCGCAAGGTGCTCAAGGGCGCCGACGGCAGCGGAACGGCCGCCGTGCCGCCGCCGGCCGCGACGCCGGCCCCGTCGGGCAGCCCGGCCCCGTCCGGCAGCGCCACCCCGGCCCCGTCCGGCAGCGCCACCCCGACCCCGTCGGGCAGCGCCGCGCCGAAGGTGACCTCGTCGCCGAGCGGCGGTCAGGGCGGGATGGCCCCGGCGTCGCCCAGCGCCACGCCGACTCCCTCCGTGTCCGCGTCCGCGAGTGCCGCCGCGCCCACCCCGAGCGCCAGCGCCGAGCCGGTGCCGGCCAGCATCGAGGAGCAGCGCAAGGCCGTCGAGCAGAAGGTCGGCGCCCCCGCCTGGCAGGCCGCGACCGGGCTCCAGGCCCCCGCCGACCTGACCGCCGACCCGTCGCTGGCCGACAAGCTCAAGCCGTTCGGCACGCTGTCGCCGCAAGAGGTCGCCGTGCTGCCGGCGCAGATGCAGTTCAACGTGCCGACGATCGGGTGTGGGCAGCTCGACAAGCGTCCGCCGGCGTCGATCTCCGACCCGAAGCAGCAGGTCGTCTCCTGCGAGGACGGCGTGTCGAAGTACCTGCTCGACCAGGCCAAGGTGTTGGGCACCGACGTGGACGACGCCGACGCGGTGCTCGACCAGACCAGCGCCTGGGTGGTCAGCCTGGACTTCTCCGGCGACGGCCAGGGCAAGTGGACCGACCTCACCCGCGAGGCGTTCACCAACGAGGGCCAGGCCTGCGACGCGACCGCACTCGGCCAGGACGGCAAGTGCCGCGTCGCCGTCGTGCTGGACAACAAGATCGTCTCCTCGCCGGAGATCCAGGGCGTGCTGACCGGCAACTCCCAGATCACCGGCAACTTCAACCAGAAGGACGCCAGCGCGCTCGCCAGCCAGCTGCGCTACGGCGCGCTGCCGGTGACCTTCGAGCCGCAGGAGTCGCAGAACGTCACGGCCACCCTGGGCGCCAGCCACCTGCGGGCTGGTCTGCTCGCGGCCGGCATCGGCATGCTGCTGGTCATCATCTACGCGTTCTTCTACTACCGGCTGCTCGGCTCAGTGATCTTCCTGAGCCTGATCCTCTCCGCGCTGCTGGTCTTCGGCGCGCTGGTGGTGCTCGGCCGGCAGATCGGCTTCACGCTCACCCTCGCCGGCATCGCCGGCATGATCGTCTCGCTAGGTGTGGCGGCGGACTCGTTCGTCATCTACTTCGAACGGTTGAAGGACGAGATCCGAGAGGGGCGCAGCCCGCGTAGCGCGGTGCCTCGCGCCTGGGTCCGTGCCCGCCGGACGATCATTTCGGCCAACGCGATCACCCTGCTCTCCGCGGTGGTGCTCTACGTGGTCTCGGTCGGCACGGTCAAGGGCTTCGCCTTCGCCCTGGGCCTGGCCACCGTGCTGGACCTGGTGGTGGTCTTCCTCTTCCGGCACCCGATCATGACCATGTTCGCCCGGACCCGGGCGTTCCTGTCCCCGCGGGTCAGCGGTCTGGGTCGGGCGCTTCCGGCCCGTAACCAGCAGCAGACTCAGCCCCGTAACCCGCGCGCCAAGGAGGCCTGAGATGGCTCAAAACGGTCTGGCGAGCCGCCTCTACAACGGCGAAGCCGGTCTCAACGTCGTCGGCCGCCGCAAGCTCTGGTTCAGCGTCGCCGGCGTCCTGATCCTGATCGCGCTCCTCAGCTTCGGGCTGCGCGGCTTCAGCCTCGGCATCGAGTTCGCCGGTGGCAACTCGTTCCAGGTGCCGGCCAGCGTCGGCACCCTGGAGGACGCCGAGCGGGAGGTCAACTCGGCCCTCGCCGCCCAGAACACCGGCATTGAGGTGGCCACCGCACAGAAGGTCGGCGGCACCGGCGGCGACACCTACGAGCTGCGCACTCCGCAGCTCAGCGTCGAGCAGACCACCGCGGTCAAGGGGCAGATCGCCGAGGACCTCGGCATCAACGCGGACCAGATCAGCGGCAACCAGGTCAGCGAGGCGTGGGGCAGCCAGGTCACCTCGCGGGCCGTGCTCGGTCTGGTCATCTTCATCGCGCTGGTGATGGTCTACCTGATCCTGCGCTTCGAGTGGCGGATGGCGGTCGCCGCGGTCGCGTCGCTGTTCACGAACCTGATCCTCACCGCCGGCATCTACTCGCTTGTCGGCTTCGAGGTCACCCCGTCGACGATCATCGGTTTCCTCACGATCCTGGGCTTCGCGCTCTACGACGTGGTGGTGGTCTTCGACAAGGTCCAGGAGAACACCCGGGGCATCACCGCCAACAACAACCAGACGTACGGCGAGGCGGCCAACCTGGCCGTCAACCAGAGCCTGATGCGATCGCTGAACACCTCGGTGGTCGCCCTGCTGCCGGTCGGCGGTCTGCTCTTCATCGGTGCCGGCCTGCTCGGGGCTGGCACGCTGAAGGACCTCGGCCTGGTGTTGTTCGTCGGTATGGCGGTCGCGTTCCTCACCTCCATCCTGGTGGCCACGCCGCTGCTGGCGCTGCTGAAGAACTACGACCCGCGGATCCAGGCGCACAACAAGCGCGTCCTGACCCGTCGGGGTGCGCTCGCCCGCGGCGAGGTCACCGGCAAGGGCTCCGTGAGCCCGGCCCCGGCCGACGCGACCGATGAGCCGCTCGACCCGGACGCCGCCGCGTTGGCCGGTGCCGCCCCCAAGGTGGGCGCTCGGCCGGCAGGCAAGCGGCCGACCGGTGCCCGGGGCGGTCGCCCGGGTGGCGGCGGCAACCGGCCGGGTGGCGCCAAGCGGCGCTGACCCGCCAGGAAACACCCGAACGGCGTCCGGCATGCTGTGCGTGCCGGACGCCGTCGTCGTTGAAGGGAAACGAAACAGCCGTGACGGAGACCCACAGCACCGCGGCGCGCGGGGACAGCGGCCCGGAGGCCGCCCGACTGGTCGCCAGCCGGGTGCTGGACGTGCCGGACTTCCCCAAGCCCGGCGTCATGTTCAAGGACCTGATGCCGTTGTTCGCCGACGGGAAGGCCTTCCGTGAGGTGACCGACGGGATCGTCGCGTACCACGGGCGGGACAGCTTCGACGTGGTGGTCGGCATCGAGGCGCGCGGGTTCGTCGTCGCTGCGGCCGTCGCGTACGCGGCCGGGGTGGGCGTGGTGCCGGTTCGCAAGGCCGGCAAGCTGCCCCGCCCGGCGCACTCGGTCTCCTACGCCCTGGAATACGGCGAGGCCACCCTGGAGGTGCACGAGGACGCGTTCACCGCCGGGCACCGGGTGCTGGTGGTCGATGACGTGCTGGCGACCGGTGGCACCGCCGAGGCGACTCTGGACCTGGTCGAGCGGGCCGGGGGGACCGTCACCGGGTTCACCGTGCTGCTGGAACTCGGCTTCCTGGGTGGGCGGAAGCGGCTGGCACCGCGTCCCGTCCATGCTCTGCTGACCGTTTGAGCTGGCCGGTGCTCCGGCGGCCCGTTTGAACTGTCGGTGCCGTGCTGACCGATTGATCCCAGACCCGTCGGGCGGAGCCGGCACCGACCGTCCGGCGGAGCGGCAGGGGGCCGTCCGTGCGGGTAGCATTGCCCTTTGCTGACGCCGGCGGTACACCGTCCGGTGGAGCGAGACCAGGCCGGCCGATGTTCGGCCGGTGTTTTTCCGGCGAGCGGTGAGGAGGCCGGTGTCCCACGATGTCGTCCCTCCGGCGGAGGGCACGGTGCACCCGACAGGCGACGCTGACGGCTCGGTGACCGACCGGACAGGCGACGTGCCGGCCCGGGTGACGGGCAACGGCTCCGGCAGGGCTGCGGGCGAGGGCGCGGTGCGTCCGACCAGTGGCCCGCCGAGCGCTGAGGCGTCCCCCGGCGCCGATGGGGTGGTGGTGCCGTTCCCGAGCGACGCCGGCGTCGATCCGTCGCCGAGCGGTGGCTTCGGGCTGTCCAACGCGCCCACCGGCCGGCGGGTCCGGGCGCGGCTGGCCCGGTTCAACGCGCCCTGGCAGACCTCGCAGGTCAGCGAGGTGCTGGAGCCGCTCATCGCGAGCCACCGGGACAACCACCCCAAGGCTGACGCCCGCCTGCTCCAGCGCGCCTTCGACACGGCCGCGCGGTGGCACTCCGGGCAGTACCGAAAGTCCGGTGACCCGTACATCACCCACCCGCTCGCGGTGGCGACCATCCTCGGCAACCTGGGGATGGACACCACCACGCTGGTCGCCGCGCTGCTGCACGACACCATCGAGGACACCGAATACACCCTCGACGCGATGCGCGCCGACTTCGGTGGCGAGGTCGCCCTGCTGGTCGACGGCGTCACGAAGCTTGACAAGGTCAAGTTGGGCGACGCGGCCAAGGCCGAGACGATCCGCAAGATGGTCGTGGCGATGGCCAAGGACCCGCGGGTTCTGGTGATCAAGCTGGCCGACCGGTTGCACAACATGCGCACCCTGACGTTCCTGCCTCGCCCCAAGCAGGAGCAGAAGGCCAAGGAGACGCTGGAGATCCTGGCCCCGCTCGCGCACCGGCTCGGTATGAACACGATCAAGTGGGAGCTGGAGGATCTCTCCTTCGGCACGTTGTTCCCGAAGCGCTACGAGGAGATCAACCGGCTGATCGGGGAGCACCAGCCGCAGCGCGAGGCGCTGCTGCGGCAGGTGACGCAGAAGGTGCAGACCGACCTGAAGGCCGCCAAGATCAAGGCGGAGACCACCGGGCGGCCGAAGCACCTCTACTCGATCTACCAGAAGATGATCGTGCGGGGTCGGGACTTCAACGACATCTACGACCTGGTGGGCGTGCGGATCCTGGTCGACACGGTTCGTGACTGCTACGCGGCGCTGGGCGTGATCCACGCCAACTGGCAGCCGGTGCCGGGCCGGTTCAAGGACTACATCGCGATGCCCAAGTTCAACATGTACCAGTCGTTGCACACGACTGTCATCGGGCCCACCGGCAAGCCGGTGGAGATGCAGATTCGCACGTACGCGATGCACCGCACCGCGGAGTTCGGCATCGCCGCGCACTGGAAGTACAAGGAGCACAAGGGCACCCAGATCGTCGGCCCGCCCGCGCACATCGACGAGATGACCTGGCTGCGGCAACTGCTCGACTGGCAGCGCGAGGCTGCCGACCCGAGCGAATTCCTGGACGCGTTGCGCTTCGACCTGTCCAGCCAGGAGGTGTACGTCTTCACCCCGAAGGGTGACGTCATCCCGCTGCCGACCGGTTCGACGCCTGTCGACTTCGCGTACGCGGTGCACACCGAGGTGGGGCACAAGTGCATCGGGGCGCGGGTCAACGGCAAGTTGGTGCCGTTGGAGTCGACGCTGTCCAACGGCGACGTGATCGAGATCTTCACCTCGAAGTCCGAGACGGCCGGCCCGACACAGGACTGGCTGGGCTTCGTCAAGAGCCCCCGCGCACGGACGAAGATCCGCCAGTACTTCAACAAGGAGCGGCGCGAGGAGGCGATCGAGGCCGGCAAGGACGCGATCGTCAAGGCGATGCGTAAGCAGGGCATGCCGTTGCAGCGGATGCTCACCTCCGACGCGCTGATGTCGATCGCCCGGGACCTGCACCTGGCCGACGTGGCCTCGCTCTACGCGGCGGTGGGTGACAGCCAGGTCTCCGCGCAGTCCGTGGTGCAGAAGCTGATGGCGGCGTACGGCGGCGAGGAGGGCGCGGCGGAGGACATCGCCGAGACCGCCGTCGCCACCCGGCCACCGCGTAGCCGGCAGAGCAGCAGCGACCCCGGTGTCGTCGTCCGCGGCGTCAGCGACGTCTGGATCAAGCTGGCCCGCTGCTGCACCCCGGTCCCACCGGATTCGGTGTTCGGCTTCGTCACCCGCTCCGGCGGCGTGAGCGTGCACCGCGACGACTGCGCCAACGCCGAGGACCTGCGGGCGCAGAGCGAGCGGGTGGTCGAGGTGAGTTGGAAGCTCACCTCCGCCTCGACGTTCCTGGTCGCCATCCAGGTCGAGGCTCTGGACCGGCACAAGCTGCTGGCCGACGTCACCCGGGTGCTCTCCGACGAGCGGGTCAACATCCTCTCCGCCACCGTCACCACGACCCGCGACCGGGTGGCGGTGAGCCGGTTCAGCTTCGAGATGGCCGACCCGAAGCACCTGGGCCACCTGCTGGCCACGGTCCGCAAGGTGGACGGCGTCTTCGACGCGTACCGGGTCACCTCCGGCGCCTGACCCCGCCCCCCGCTCTTCGGACACGGAAACGCCCGCCGGCTCAGCCGGCGGGCGTTTCGTCGTCTGCGTGGGCGTCAGCTCTGCGGCGCACTCATCGTGAGGTCCTTGATGACGACCTCCTTCTTCGGGTGGCCACCACCGGCCTGCGCGGCGAACGCCCCGTCGTCGCCGGCCTTGGCGACGTCCTTGACGATGTCCAGGCCACCGGTGACGGTGCCCAGGACCGTGTACGCGGGGTCCAGCGGCGAGTCGCCGTAGACGATGAAGAACTGGCTGCCGGTGCTGCCCGGCTGGCCGGAGTTGGCCATCGCGATGACACCCTCCGGGTACGGCGGGCGCTTGTCGGTGGGCAGGTTCTCCTCGGGCAGGCGGTAGCTCGGGCCGCCCTGGCCGTCGGTGTCCCGCCAGCCGTTGCCGGTGGCGCTGGGGTCACCGCACTGCAGCACCTTGATGCCCTCGGTCACGAGACGGTGGCACTTGGTGTTGTCGAAGAAGTTCTTCTCCGCGAGGTAGCTGAAGCTGCCCGCCGTGCACGGCACCAGCGACCGGTCGACCTTGGCGGTGATCGGGCCCAGGTTGGTGTCGATCGTCATGGTCTGCACGCCGGTGCCGGACTGCTGGTTGCTCGGCACCCCCACGTCCTTGATCGTCGGGGGCCGCTGGTCCGTGGGCAGCGCGTTGTACACGCACTCGCTGGCGCCGGCCGCCGCGGTGTTGGTGGCGGGCTTGTCGTCGTCGCCGCCGAGGGTCACCGCCAGCCAGACGGTGCCGGCGACCACGAGCACCAGAACGGCGCCCGCGCTGATGATCGCCTGCGTCTGCCGGCGCTTGCGGGCCTTGCCCGCGCGCTCGGCCATATCCTTCTCGAGCCGGGCGCGTGCCGCCGCGCGCTGCCGCTCTCTGGTGGACGTCACGCCTGGATCCTCCTGGCTGTCTGCTGCTGGGTGCCGCTTGGGTGGGTGGTGGCGGCCGGTCAGCCGGCGCTCGGGCTGCTGGCCGGGACGCCGGAGGCCGACGGTGCCGGTGCCGCACCGGTGACCGGCTCACCGACGGTGAGGGTCTGAATGGTCACGTCGGTGCTGGGCTTGACCTTGGCCCCCGTCCCATTGTCCACGGTCGGGAGGGCACCGATCTTTTCCACCACGTCCAGCCCGCCGGTCACCCGGCCGATCACCGGGTACTTCGGGTCGGTGGTGGTGAAGTCCTTGAAGAAGATCAGAAACTGGCTGCCGTTGTTGCCCGGCGGGTTGGAGATCATCGCCAGGGTGCCCTTGGGGTACGTCGGCGGCTGGCCGGGGGCCGGGCTGGCCGACGGTGACGCCGACGGCACGGTCGGCAACTCCTCGTCGTAGAACGAGTAGGTCGGCCCACCAAGGCCGGTGCCGCTCGGGTCGCCGCAGCGCAACGCACCGTCGGCGATGATCTCGTGGCACTTGGTGTTGTCGTAGAACGACCGGCTCGCCAGGTGGGCGATGCTCGCCGCCGCGCAAGGCGAGTTGGTCAGGTTCAGCTCCGCGGTGATCGGCGCGCCCTGGTTGGTGGTCACGGTCATCGCCCGCGTGCCCTCGGTGGGCAGATCCTTGGTCGCCGGCGTGCCGACGTCCTTGAGGTTGGTGTTGGCCGTCGCGTCCTGCGGCGTCCAGAGGCAGATGTCCGCCACGGCCGTGTTCTGCTCCGAGTCGGAGTCGAACGCCCCGAGGGCCCACGCCGAGCCTGCCACGACCACCACGAGGATCAGGACGGCGCCGACACCAGCCTGGATCTGCCGACGGCGCCGCGTGGCGGCGGCCCGGCGAGCCAACTGCCGGTCGAGCTTGGCACGCGCCAGTTTGCGCTGCCGGTCCCTGCTGGAAGCCACCCGTGCTCCCCTTTCCTCTACCTGGTCGTCGCCGGCGGCCGGGCGTCCCGGCCCGTCCGGGCGTCGCGTGTGCCGCGCCACACGCCCGCCAGAGTGTACGGCTAGCGACTGAGAAAGTGGTGTACGAGGTCCACCCCGTCCCGAGCAGCGCTTATTGGGCGTTGTCACTGTGCTGTGCGGGGCGCGAGGGACGGACGCGGCAAACTCCCTCGGCAGGCCCGTTAGGCTGCGGGGAGGACGACAGCTGCTCGACGGAAAGGACAGCGACCGTGCTCGTGGCCGGCTTTCCCGCGGACGCCTTCGGCACCAACTGTTACGTGGTTGCCACCGCGCCGGGGGAGCAGTGCGTGGTGGTCGACCCTGGCATCGGGGTGCTCGACCAGCTCGACGCGCTGCTCGCCGAGCACCGCCTGCATCCGGCCGCCGTGCTGCTCACCCACGGCCACCTCGACCACACCTTCTCGGTCGCGCCGGTCTGCGGTGCGCGTGGCATCACCGCCTACGTGCACCCGGGTGACCGGGAGATGCTGGCTGACCCGTCCAAGGGCCTCTCGGCGGACCTGACGTCGCTCTTCGGCGGTCGGCTGAGCTACAGCGAGCCGGATGACGTGGCGGAGCTGACCGACGGCGCCACCCTCACGCTCGCCGGTCTGGAGATCGCCGTCGACCACGCCCCGGGCCATACCGGCGGGTCGGTGCTGTTCCGCCTGCCGGGTGCCGGGTCGGGCTGGGATGCTGACGAGCTGTGCCTCTCCGGCGACGTTCTCTTCGCCGGGTCGATCGGCCGCACCGACCTGCCGGGCGGGAGCATGCCGGCCATGCTCACCAGCCTGCGCGACAAGATCCTCCCGCTGGCCGACGACACGGTCGTGCTGCCCGGCCACGGCCCCAGCACCACCATCGGCCGCGAGCGCGCCAGCAACCCGTACCTCATCGAGGTGGCGCAGGTCGGCGGCGGCCGACCAGCGGCGCCCACCCGGGGCCTCTAGACCTTCTCCGCGCCGCGCGCGGACCCACGACACCACCGCGCCGTGGGCGCGGAACCGCAAGGAGTACGCCGATGAGCAAGCCCACGCCCATCTCCGGTTTCCCGGAGTGGACCCCCGGCCAGCGGATGATCGAGCAGTTCGTGCTCGAGAAGATCCGGGCCACCTTCGAGTTGTACGGCTTCGCGCCGCTGGAGACCCGCGCGGTGGAGCCGCTGGACCAGCTGCTGCGCAAGGGCGAGACCTCGAAGGAGGTCTACGTGATCCGGCGGCTGCACGCCGACGCCGAGGGTGCGGGCGGTGACGACCAGCTGGGCCTGCACTTCGACCTGACCGTGCCGTTCGCCCGGTACGTGCTGGAGAACGCCGGCAAGCTGACCTTCCCGTTCCGCCGCTACCAGATCCAGAAGGTGTGGCGGGGGGAGCGCCCGCAGGAGGGGCGCTACCGGGAGTTCGTCCAGGCCGACATCGACATCGTCGACCGGGACACCCTCGCTCCCCACCACGAGGCGGAGATGCCGCTGGTCATCGGGGACGCCCTACGGTCGCTGCCGATCCCACCGGTGACCATCCAGGTCAACAACCGCAAGATCTCCGAGGGCTTCTACCGGGGCATCGGGTTGACCGACCCGGAGTCGGCGCTGCGGGCGATCGACAAGCTCGACAAGATCGGCCCAACGAAGGTGGCCGACCTGCTGGGCCAGACCGCCGGGGCGAGCGAGGCCCAGGCCAAGGCGTGCCTCGCGCTGGCCGAGATCTCCGCTTCGGATGCCTCGTTCGCCGACGCCGTCCGCGCGCTTGGGGTGAGCAATCCGCTGCTCGACGAGGGCCTTGAGGAGTTGGTCCGGGTGGTGGAGACCGCCGCCGAGCACTCGCCGGGTCTCTGCGTGGCGGACCTGCGCATCGCCCGCGGCCTGGATTACTACACGGGCACCGTCTACGAGACCCAACTGCGCGGCTACGAGCGGTTCGGCTCGATCTGCTCCGGCGGCCGCTACGACAACCTGGCCAGCGCCGGCACCACCTCGTTCCCCGGGGTGGGGATCTCGATCGGGGTGACCCGCCTGCTCGGGTTGCTCTTCGGCGCGGGTGAGTTGTCGGTCTCCCGCTCGGTGCCCACGTGTGTTCTGGTGGCGTTGGCCGACGAGGAGCACCGCCCGGCCAGTGACCGGATCGCTGCGGCGCTGCGGCGGCGCGGAATCGCCACCGAGGTCTCGCCGAGCGCGGCGAAGTTCGGCAAGCAGATCCGTTATGCCGAACGGCGCGGCATTCCGTACGTCTGGTTCCCGGGCGCCGACGGAGCGGCGGACGAGGTGAAGGACATTCGGTCTGGTGCGCAGGTCACGGCCGGTGCCCAGGAGTGGATGCCACCGGTGGAGGACCTCAAGCCTGCGGTCAGCTGAGTCTCACCACTGGCGCTCATGGCCGCGGGGACCTACGGTAGCGTAAGTTACGCCACCGTAGGGAGTTTCTCGTGACCATGAGCACCACACTGAGCCAGACCGCACTCCTCGTCGAGTTGGAGCCGGTGGTTGCCCGCAACCTCGACCGCCACCTCTCGCTGGCCAAGGAATGGTTCCCGCACGAGTACGTGCCGTGGAGCGAAGGGCGTACCTTCGACGGGCCGCTCGGCGGCGAGGCGTGGTCGCCGACGGACTCCACCATCCCCGACGTGGCCCGCACCGCGCTGATCGTCAACCTGCTGACCGAGGACAACCTGCCCTCGTACCACCACGAGATCGCCACCCTGTTCGGCCGGGACGGCGCGTGGGGCACCTGGGTGCACCGGTGGACCGCGGAGGAGGGGCGGCACGGTGTCGCGATCCGCGACTACCTGACCGTCACCCGGGCGGTCGACCCGGTGGCCTTGGAGCGGGCCCGGATGACGCACATGTCCGAGGGCTACGCCAACGCCCATGGCGACGAGGTGCTGCACTCGCTGGCGTACGTCTCGTTCCAGGAGCTGGCCACCCGGATCTCGCACCGAAACACGGGCAAGGCCACCGGCGACCCGGCCTGCGAGGCGCTGCTGGCCCGCGTGGCCGCCGACGAGAACCTGCACATGGTCTTCTACCGCAACCTGCTCGCCGCCGCGTTCGAGTTGGCCCCGAGTCAGGCCATGCGGGCTGTCGCCGACGTGGTGGCCGACTTCCAGATGCCGGGCAGCGGCATCGACGGTTTCGCCCGCAAGTCGGTGGCGATCGCCCTGGCCGGCATCTACGACCTGCGCCAGCACCGCGACGAGGTGCTGCAGCCGGTGCTGCGCCAGTGGGACGTCTTCAACGTGACCGGCCTCAACGCCGACGGTGAAGCCGCCCGCGAGCAGTTGGCCGCCCAGCTGGAAACCCTGGACCGCGCCGCGAGTCGCTTCGAAGAGAAGCGCGACGCCCGAGCAAACCGCCTAGCCCTCCGCTAAACCCCCACCCCCCTGCCCCGCCCCACCCCCCTGTCCTGTCCTGCCCCCTGTCCTGCCCCACCCCGCCCTGCCCCGCCCCGCCCCAACTCCCGCGATCTTGCACTTTCTGCGGGGGCATATTCGCGCATACCCCGCAATCCGACGACACTAAGTGCAAGATCGCGTGGGCGTGGGCGGGGGCGGGGGCGGGGGTGGGGGTTGGGTCAGGGTTGGGGTTGGGGTTGGGGTTCTTGAGGGAGTAGGAGGCAGGTGCTGGTTGCGTGGGCGATCAGGCGGGAGCTGGCGTCGGTGATCCGAGCCTCGGCCAGGGCTGTGCGCCGGCCGCGTTGCAGCACCGTGCCCTCGCAGCGCAGCGTGCCGCTGTCGACCGTGACCGGGCGGAGGAACTTCACGTTGAGGTCCAGCGAGGTGTAGCCGACGCCGGCCGGCAGGGTGGTGTGCACAGCGCATGCCGCGGCGGTGTCCAGCAGCGTCGAGAGGACGCCACCGTGGACGCTGCCGAGCGGGTTGTAGTGGAACTCCTGCGGGGTCAGCTCGACGACGACCCGACCCTCGTCGGCCTCCATCCGGGCCATGTCGATGAGGTGCATCACCGGTGGTGCGGCCAGCTCGCCGGCGATCATCGCCCGGAGCATCTCGATGCCGCTGCGCCGGCCGACCTGGGCGGCGTTGGCTGCCGGGTCCGCCCAGGTGAAGGTACGGCTGCGCGCCGGTTCCTGCGTCTGCGTCATGGACCCAGCCTGGCAGTAGGTTGCTGAGTCTGTCAACGAGATCTAGCCTGGTTGGATGCGACCCGAGGCACTGGACTGGTCGGTGGACAACTGCACCATCGCCCGCACGATGGAGATCCTCGGTGAGCGGTGGACGCTGGTGGTGCTGCGCGAGGTGTTCACCGGCGTGCGCCGCTTCGACGACATGCGGGTGCGCACCGGCATTCCGCGTCAGGTGCTGACCAATCGACTGGCCACTCTGGTGCAGCAGGGCGTGTTGAGTCGCGAGCCGTACCGGGAGCCTGGCAGTCGGCTGCGCCACGAGTACCGGCTGACGGAGAAGGGCCTGGACCTGTGGCCGGTGCTGGTCGCCGTGCTCGGGTGGGGCGACCGGTACCTCGCCGACGCGGAGGGCTCGCCCCTGAGTGTGGGGCATCGTGACTGCGGCGCCCAGGTGCGCGTCGAGCTGCGATGTGCCGACGGGCACGACGTGGGGCAGGTGCGCGACGTGGTGCCTCGGCCGGGTCCGGGCGCGCGCCGCCGTACCCCCTGACGCGCGCGCACCCGCGTGACCCGCACCCATCCAGACATAGGTGATCGTGCGCGTCAAAGGGCGATTCGGTGTGACGGCGCTTGCTCGTCAGCGTGTCCGGGGTGTTGCGGGAATGTGGCCAGCCAAGATCGGTTAATCCGGGCGAAACCAAAGCTTGTGAATGATCTTAAGTATGTGAATACTTCACTTCATTCGGCCGGTTTTCGCAGATCGGCCGGGTTGCTATCGGGTCAGCCGGCCTCGGCGAGACCCGCTCCCCCGCCCAGGAGGTTGTTACATGCGACCCACGAGGTCCCCATTCCGTGTTGCGGCCACAGTCGCCGTTTCCGGGAGCCTGGTCGTCGGCGCGCTCATCGGCGCACCCGCCCAGGCCGCTCCCGCCGCCTCGCCCGACGCCGCCGCTCTCTCCGCGGAACTCGGCGACCGCTCCGCCGGCTCGTACATCGACGCCAGTGGCAAGTCGGTCGTCACGGTGACCGACGCGGCTGCCGCCAGCAAGGTGAGCAAGGCCGGCGCTGTCGCCCGCTACGTCACCCGCGGTGCCGCCGAACTCAACCGGGCCACTGCCGATCTGGAGCGCTCCGCCAAGATCCCGGGCACCGCCTGGTGGAGCGACCCGGTCACCAACCAGGTCGTCGTCTCCGTCGACAGCACCGTCACCGGCGCCAAGCTGGAACGGGTCAAGGCCGCCGCCGCGCGGGCCAACGGCGCGGTCCGGGTCGAGGCCGAGGCCGGTGTGCTCAGCACCCGGATCTCCGGCGGCCAGGCCATCTACGCCGGCGGCGGCGGGCGCTGCTCGCTCGGCTTCAACGTGCGCAGCGGCAGCACCTACTACTTCCTGACGGCCGGGCACTGCACCAACATCTCGGCCAGCTGGTACTCGAACTCCGCCCAGACCGCGCTGATCGGCACCCGTACCGGCACCAGCTTCCCGGGCAACGACTATGGCATCGTGCGGCACAACAACTCCGCCAATGCGGCCGGCAACGTCTACCTCTACAACGGCAGCTACCGGGACATCACCGGCTCCGGCAACGCCTCCGTCGGCCAGTCGGTGCAGCGCTCCGGCAGCACCACCGGCCTGCGCAGCGGCACGGTGAACGCGACAAACGCCACGGTTAACTACGCCGAGGGCTCGGTCTCCGGCCTGATCCGCACCAACGTCTGCGCCGAACCGGGCGACAGCGGCGGCTCGCTGTTCAGCGGCGGCACCGCCCTGGGCATGACCTCCGGTGGTAGCGGCAACTGCCGTACCGGTGGCACGACGTTCTTCCAGCCCGTCACCGAGGCACTGAGCCGCTACGGCGTCAGCGTCTTCTGATCGAAGCACCGCACGTGGGCCGCCGGAGCATTCCGGCGGCCCGTGTCGCGTGCGGGGAGGACCGCCTCACGCGAGCGGATCGGGCCCGTCCGCTGGTCGCAGGGGATCTGGGGGTACGACACCAGGCAGCGCCGGACCGACGGTTGTGACACCACCGGTGGCCCATACGATGTGCGCCCGGCGAGCCGAGAGGACCGCCAGCAGCGGCCAGAGCGACACGGCCACCGCCGTCACCCGCTCGGCCAACCCCGTGCGGGACCCGCTGGTCACCTCGTACGCGCTCCACCCGAAGAGGGCGAGCAGCACGAGCGTGGCACTCAGCCCCACGGCGCGGCGGAACGCCCACGGCGGCTGCGGAGCGTCCGGGTGCGCGGCGTCCGGGCCGCGTGGCAGCCGCAGCGCCGAGCCGGCCGGCCACAGCGCCAGGGCGAGGACGGCCACCGTCGCCGCGATGCCGTGGCTGAGCGAACCACCGACCGGCGGCCGGGGAAACGCGACAAGCGCGATGGTCGCCACCCCACCGACAGCCAGCAGGAAACGGCTGGGCAACCCGGCCGCGTGCAACACGGCGGCGACCGCCAGATAGCAGCAGCCGAGCAGCACCAGGGCCCCGACCATGATCCAGGCGTCGGTGGCGTCCTGCCCCGCCAGCTCGCTGATGGTGTCCCGGATCGGGTCGTACCCCGAGGGTTGCCGGGCCTGCGCAACCGTCCAGCCGGTCACCAGCAGCACGGGTGCGGCTGCCGCCGTGGCGACGGCCCAGTTCGGTACGGCGCGCATTTCGCCACGTTAACCGGCACGGCTGCCGCCTGAGTCGGATTCGCCGGTCCACCCCACCAGCGAATCGGGCCGGCCTGCCGGGTGCCCCGGAGGCAGGGCGGCCACCCCTGACAGAATGCGGGAGAGGACTGTTCCACGATGAGGAGTTGCCAGCCGTGATCCGTACCCACAATGCCGGAAGCCTGCGCGCCGCGGACGCCGGCTCGACGGTGACGCTCGCCGGGTGGGTGGCCCGCCGTCGCGACCACGGCGGGGTCATCTTCGTCGACCTGCGCGACGGCTCCGGCGTCGTCCAGGTGGTCTTCCGCGAGGAGGACGCGCACGCGCTGCGCAACGAGTTCTGCGTGAAGGTCATCGGCGAGGTGACCCGCCGGCCGGCCGGCAACGAGAACCCGGAGCTGCCCACCGGCGAGGTCGAGGTGACCGTCGTCGAGCTGGAGGTGCTCTCCGAAGCGGCGCCGCTGCCGCTGCCGGTGGACGACCAGATCGAGGCCGGTGACGACATCCGGCTCAAGTACCGCTACCTGGACCTGCGCCGCAGCGGCCCGGCGAACGCGCTGCGGCTGCGCTCGCGCGCCAGCCACCTCGCCCGGGGTGTGCTGCACGAGCGGGACTTCCTGGAGATCGAGACGCCGACGCTCACCCGCTCGACGCCCGAGGGTGCCCGCGACTTCCTGGTCCCGGTGCGGCTGCAGCCCGGCAGCTGGTACGCGCTGCCGCAGTCGCCGCAGTTGTTCAAGCAGCTGCTGATGGTGGGCGGCATGGAGCGGTATTACCAGATTGCCCGCTGCTACCGCGACGAGGACTTCCGCGCCGACCGGCAGCCCGAGTTCACCCAGCTCGACATCGAGATGTCCTTCGTCACCGAGGACGACGTGATCGACCTCGGCGAGGCGATCGTCTCGACGCTGTGGAAGGACCTGGCCGGGCACGAGATCTCCGGGCCGATCCCGCGGATCACCTGGCACGACGCCATGGCAGGGTACGGCTCCGACAAGCCGGACCTGCGCTACGGCGTCGAGCTGACCGAGCTGACCGACTACCTGCGCGGCACCGAGTTCCGGGTCTTCGCCGGGGCGATCGACGCGGGCGGTTACGTCGGCGCGGTCGTGATGCCGGGCGGCGCGGCGCAGAGCCGCAAGGAGCTGGACGGTTGGCAGGACTGGGCCAAGGCGCGTGGTGCGCGCGGCCTGGCGTACGTGGTCCTGGACGCCGAGACCGGCGATGCGCGCGGCCCGGTGGCCAAGAACCTCTCCGCCGAGCACCTGGGCGGGCTCGCCGACGCGGTCGGCGCCAAGCCGGGCGACGCGGTCTTCTTCGCCGCCAGCACCACCACCCGGGAGGCGCAGGAGCTGCTCGGCGCGGCCCGGGTCGAGATCGCCAAGCGGGCCGGGCTGATCGACGAGAGCGCCTGGGCGTTCTGCTGGGTGGTCGACGCGCCGATGTTCGAGCGCACGGACGACGGCGGCTGGACGGCCGTGCACCACCCGTTCACGTCGCCGAACGCCGAGTGGGTCGACCGGTTCGAGGAGGCCCCGGACCGGGCGCTGGCGTACGCGTACGACATTGTCTGCAACGGCAACGAAATCGGCGGTGGGTCGATCCGTATCCACCGGGGTGACGTGCAGAAGCGGGTGTTCGACCTGCTCGGCATCACTCCCGAGGAGGCACAGGACAAGTTCGGCTTCCTGCTGGAGGCGTTCAAGTACGGCGCACCGCCGCACGGCGGTATCGCCTTCGGCTGGGACCGGGTGTGCATGCTGCTCGCTGGCGCCGACTCGATCCGTGAGGTCATCGCCTTCCCGAAGACCCGGGGTGGCTTCGACCCGCTGACCAGCGCGCCAACGCCGATCACCGCCCAGCAGCGTACCGAGGCCGGCGTAGACGCCAAGCCCAAGCCCCCGGCGACGGCCCACACGGGAACCGCAGGCCCAGCAGCCCCGGTAGCCGACCCGGTCTAACCGCACCCCCTGTCCTGCTTGGTTGATCAAGAGGTTTGCGTCATCATCGCCCCGCGAGGTGACGCAAACCTCTTGATCATTAGTAGGGGAGTGGGTTCGGGTGCGGTTGCTTGTTGTGGGGGGTAGCGGGTTTCTCGGTGGGGCGGTTTGTCGGCGGGCCTTGGGTGTTGGGTGGTCTGTCGTTGGGACGTTCCACTCTGGTGAGATCGTCTTGCCGGGGGTTGCGGGGCGTCGGCTGGACGTGACCGACCGGGCCGCCGTGCGCAGGCTGGTCGCCGAGGTGCGCCCGGACGCCGTGGTCGCGACCCCCTATCGGTACGACGACTGGGCGGTCACCGCCGACGGGGCCGCGCACGTCGCGGTCGCCGCCGCCGAGGTGGGTGCCCGGTTGGTGCACGTGTCCAGCGACGCGCTGCACGCCGGCCGGCCCACGCTGTATACCGACGACGAGCCGCCCACCCCGGTGCACGCGTACGGCGCTGCGAAGGCAGCTGCGGAGACTGCCGTGCGCGCGATTGATCCGGGTGCGGCGCTGGTGCGTACCTCGCTGATCCTGGGGGAGGGCAGCAAGCAGATCCAGCTCTGCCGGGACGCCCTCGCCGGCCGGGCTGCCCTGTTCAGCGACGAGTTCCGCTGCCCGGTCGACGTCACCGACCTGGCCGACGCCGTGCTGGAGTTGGTCGCCTCGTCGTACGCGGGTCTGCTCAACGTGGCCGGCGCCGATGCCGTGAGCCGGGCCGATCTGGGCCTGCTGGTCGCCGAGCGGTTCGGCCTGGACGCGTCCGCGCTCAAGACCACCACCGGCGCCGCGACGGGCCTGTCCCGCCCCCTCGACGTACGCCTCGACTGCTCCCGTGCCGCCGACCTGCTCCAGACCCGGCTGCGGGGAGTCCGCGAACTTCTCGCCCCGCCGCCCCGCGATCTTGCACTTCCTGTTGTGACAGAACGGGTTTAACCCGGCAAAAGGTAAGCCGAAACTGCAAGATCGCGGGTGGAGTGGGGGCACAACACCGTTGCGCTAGGGCGCGGGTCGGCATGGCAACCCGTGAAGACTCGTCTCGGCACCCGGCCAGACGCCGATCGTCGCGCGCAGTGCAGCCTTCGATGCCCGACGAGGGGGGCACCACCCACGCCTCGCCGCCTTTGCTCTGCTTCAACGGAGGCGACACCTACGCGGCAGGAGTGTTGCCTCCATTGAAGCAGAGCAAAGGGAAACCCAAGCACCCCTGCCACCCCTGCCACCCCGCCAGCGACGCACACACGCACACGGGTCATCACCCCGCCGCGCTAGCCGCAGGATCGCCACACCGACCGCCGCCCTCAACGCAACAGTGTTGAGTGGGGGCACACATTCTATGCACAAGTCTTGTGCATAGAATGTGTGCATAGTTATTGTGCAGCTGTGAACCCCTCACTTGACGGCCCAGCCGAGCCTCGCCGCGTCCAACTGAATGGCCAGCATGTCCGCACGTTGGCTCACCCGCTGCGGATGCGGCTCCTCGGCTCGCTGCGGGTGGACGGTCCGGCAACCGCGACGGCCCTGGCCCAGAAGCTGGGCACCAACACCGGTGCGACCAGTTATCACCTGCGCCAACTCGCCGAGGTGGGGCTGGTCACCGAGGACCCCGATCGGGGCAGCAGCCGGCAGCGCTGGTGGCAGGCCGCGCACGACGTGAGCGACTTCGAGCCCACCGATTTCGACAACGACCCGGACGCCCGCGCCGCCGTCCAGTGGATCCAGGCCGACCAGGTACGCGTGATGGCCGAGCTGGCCGAGCGGTGGATGGCCGTCGAGCACCACCAGTCCCGGTCGTGGCGCGACGCCGCCGGCATGAGTGACCTGGTGCTGCCGCTCGACCCGGCTCGACTGCGTGCTCTCAGTGACGACCTGTGGTCGGTGCTGATGCGCTACCGCGACGAAGCCGTCGCCGATGCCGCGGACGTCAAACCCGTGCACGTGTTCCTGGCTGGCTTCCCGCGTCTGGACGAGCGATGGTGAGCGCGAGGAGTGAGCGGGGTTTGCGAGCCCCGCAGTCGCGAACTGAGGTGGCGTGGTGAGCGCGAGGAGTGAGCGGGGTTTGCGAGCCCCGCAGTCGCGAACTGGGGTGGCGTGGTGAGTGCGAGGAGTGAGCGGGGTTTGCGAGCCCCGCAGTCGCGAACTGAGGTGGCGTGGTGAGGGGGCTGACCGTGCGCCAGGTCCGGGCTCGCTACCTCACGCTCTACGGCCTGCGCTGGCTGCCCACGGGTCTCATGATCCCGGTGATGATCCTGTTGATGCAGGAGCGTGGTCTGTCGCTGCCGCAGATCGGCCTGGTCGGCACCGCGCAGGGGCTGCTCGTGCTGGCGCTGGAGTTGCCGACCGGCGGCCTCGCCGACGCCCTTGGCCGCCGACCGGTGCTGCTGGCCGCCGGAGCGCTCAACCTCGCCTCGCTGGCGCTGTTCGCGGTGGCCGACTCGTTCTGGGTGTTCTTCCTGGTCTGGGCGTTGCAGGGGATCTACCGGGCGTTGGACAGCGGCCCGCTGGAGTCCTGGTACGTCGATGCCACCCTGGCCGCCGACCCGGAGGCCGAATACGAGCGGGGTCTCGGTTACGCGGGCACTGTCGTCGGCGGTGCCATCGGTGCCGGCGCGTTGCTCAGCGGTGGCCTGATCGCACTCGGTCCGATCGGGCCGGTCAGCGCGCTCACGGTGCCGGTGCTGGCCGCCATCCTCGCGCAGGCGGTCGCCTTGATCGCGCTGGTCGTCCTGCTGGTCGAGCAGCGGCCGGCCACCGGATTCGCGGCCATGCGGGCCTCGGTGGTCCAGGCTCCCCGGATGATCGGCGAGGCGGTCGGGTTGCTGCGCCGCTCCCGGGTGCTGCTGGCCCTGGTCGCGGTGGAGCTGTTCTGGGGCTTCGGCATGATCACCTTCGAGTCGCTGCTGCCGGTACGGCTCGCCGAGGTGATTGGCAACCCGGAACGTGCCGCCGCGCTGCTCGGGCCAGCCAACTCTGCCGCCTGGATTGCCTCGGCTGCCGGGGCGGCGCTGACCCCGCTGCTGCTGCGCTGGCTCGGTGCCGCGCCGGGTGCGGCCCTGCTGCGCATCCTGCAGGGGGCGACGGTGGTCGGGATGGGACTGTTCGCCGGGCCGGTCGGCGTGCTCGTGGCCTACCTGGCCTGCTATGCCGTGCACGGCGCGTCCAACCCGCTGCACAGTGGCCTGTTGCATCGGCAGGTCGACGGCCCGTACCGGACCAGCGTCCTCTCCCTGAACTCGATGATGGCGCAGCCGGCCGGCGCGCTCGGCGGGGTGGTCCTGACGGCGCTCGCCGCCGCCACCAGCGTCGGCACCGCCATGGTGGTCGGCGCGGTGGTGCTGGCCGCGGCCGCACCGCTCTACCTTCCCGCCTGGCGGGCCGGCCGACGGGTCGCCGTGGCCCCGACCGAGCCGCTTGCAGACCCGACCGACCCGGCCGCGGGCCCCGCACCTGCCGAGCAGCACGCGAGCCGTTAGCCCGCCGAGCAGCACGCGAGCCGTTAGCCCGCCGAGCAGCACGCGAGCCGTCGGGAAGGGCCGAGCCGTTAGCCCGCCGTGCACCAGGCGAGCCGTTGGGAAGGGCCGATCAGGCGAGGCGGATCGAGGTGAGGTGGTGGGTGTTGGTGAAACCGAGCCGCCGGTAGAGGCGTATCGCCCCGACGTTGTCCGGGTAGACGCCGAGCCCGACGGTGTCATAGCGGGTCAGCAGCGCCCGGGTCATTGCGGCGGTGAGCGCCGCTCCCAACCCGCCCCCTCGCTGGTCGGGAGCGACGGTCAGGCCGGCGAGGAAGCCGATGTCGCCCCGACTGCGGTCCGCCCCGCAGGCCACGAGTCGGCCGCCAGCCCGGATGCCGTACCAGTCCACCACCCGCGGGTCGCCCGGGCGGGAGGTGGAGGTCGGGAACGCCTCGTCGATCAGCGCCTCCAGCGCCGGGTTGTCGGCCTCGGTGAGCCGTACGACCCGCTGCTCGTCCGGCTGCTCCGGCGGGGGCGTACCGGTCCAGAGGAAGTCCCAGTCGTCGTGCCGGCTCACCACCAGCCGATCTGACAACAGGTCACGACCGTGCCGGGGAAGGTGCAGCGACTGCCCCGGGCGCAACACCCCGGCGGCGGCAAGCGCGACACAGATCTCGATCGTCGGCTCGGCCGGGCCGATCGCGTCGCCTCCGTTGCTGTGGCCGGGCGGGAACACCCAGAGCACCGCACCGTCGCGCTGGTAGCCGTGCGCCTCCAGGCCGCGCCAGAGCACCGCCCTGGCGTACGGGTGGTGGTTGGCGGCGGCCAGGACGGCGTCCCGGCCGTGGAGCGCCCGGTCGTCGATGATCATGGCGTCGAGCTTAGGAGCCGGGCCCGGGGCGACCGTGACGGGCCACCCGACATACCCAATCCACCATGGAGATTGGCGAGCCGACCGATTGGGTACATCACGCGCCGACCCACTGGGAACCCCCACCGGAGGACCGACATGCTCGCCATTCTCGCCGCCATCGTCTTTGGCTTCGCCCTGCTGATCGACCTGCTCGACACAGACTTCGGAGCGCCCGACCTGTTCAACTGGCAGACCCTCGTGCTCATCGGGCTGCTCCTGCTCTCGCTCTACCTGGGTGGCGTGGGCAACGGCCCGCGCGGCGGTGGCGGCGGCCGCTGGTACCGAGGCCGCCGCCCCGGTCGTGGCTGACCGGAACCGATCACCGGTGGCGGGCCTACGGCGCGATTCCGGCGTCGTGGGCCCGGCCCGGTACTGTCTTCGTGATGGAGTCCGACGCCCTCTTCTCCCTCGGTGAACCCGCCGGGTCGCGCAGCGCGCCCGCCGGTCCCGCCGGTGTCGACGGCTTCACTGCCGTGGCCGACGATTCGCCCCTGCCCGTCCGGATGCGCCCGGTCACCCTCGACGAGTTGATCGGGCAGGACCACCTGCTCGCCCCCGGTGCCCCACTGCGGCAACTGGTCTCCGGGGGTGCCCCGATGTCGGTGATCCTCTGGGGCCCGCCGGGCAGCGGCAAGACCACCATCGCGCACCTGGTGGCCGGGGCGACCGACCGCCGCTTCGTCGCCATGTCGGCGCTCTCCGCCGGCGTCAAGGACGTGCGGGCGGTGATCGAGACGGCCCGCCGCCAGCGCCGTTCGGGCGGCCCGCAGACCGTGCTCTTCATCGACGAGGTGCACCGGTTCAGCAAGACCCAGCAGGATTCGCTGCTCGCCGCAGTCGAGGACCGTACGGTCACGTTGCTGGCGGCGACCACCGAGAATCCGTACTTCTCGGTCATCTCTCCGCTGCTGTCGCGGTGCGTGCTGCTCACCCTGCAACCGCTGGACGACGAGGCGGTACGGGGCCTGCTGCGCCGCGCGGTCGCCGACAAGCGTGGCCTGGACGGCGTGCTCACCCTGACCCCCGAGGCCGAGGATCACCTGGTCCGGCTCGCCGCCGGTGACGTCCGCAAGGCACTCACCGCGCTGGAGGCGGCGGCAGCCTCCGCCACGGCGCTCGGCAGCGGGCGGATCGACCTCGCCACCGCCGAGCAGGCGGTCGACGTGGCGGCGGTGCGTTACGACCGCGACGGCGACGCCCACTACGACGTGGTCAGCGCGTTCATCAAGAGCATGCGCGGCTCGGATGTGGACGCTGCGGTGCACTGGCTGGCCCGCATGCTGGTCGCTGGCGAGGACGCCCGGTTCATCGCCCGCCGACTCGTCATCTTCGCCAGCGAGGACGTGGGCATGGCCGACCCCAGTGCCTTGAGCGTCGCCACCGCCGCCGCGCACGCCGTCGAGTACGTGGGGCTGCCCGAAGCGCAGCTCAACCTGGCCCAAGCGGTCATCCACCTGGCCACGGCGCCCAAGTCGAACTCGGCCACCACCGCCATCGGCGCCGCGATCGCCGACGTCCGGGCGGGTCGCGGTGGCCCGGTGCCGCGAGGGCTGCGCGACGCGCACTACGCCGGGGCGCGAGGGCTGGGCCACGGTACGGGCTACCGCTACCCGCACGACGACCAGCGCGGCGTGGTCACCCAGCAGTACGTCCCGGACGACCTGGTGGGCACCGACTACTACCAGCCCAGCCCGCACGGCGCGGAACGTTCGGTGGCCACCCGGCTGCCGCTGCTGCGCCGGATCGTGCGTGGCCTGCCGGCCCCGGCCGCCCGTCCGGAGACTCCGACGGCCGAGTCGCAGGTAACGGCACAGACCGCGCCTGCGCTTCCTGGCGAGACCGGTCGCTCGAAGACGGGCACGAGTGCCCCCGGCACGACGCAGGACAGCGGCGCTGACGCCGCAGGAGAGGGTCAACAGTGAGATCGCGTGGTGGGGACCGCCCGGACGAGGGCCCGGACGAGCGGCGCGACCCCCGCGCCAAGACGCGCCGCTGGGGTCGAGGGCGAGCGGCCGAGGCTGAGCCGGAGGAGCCGGTCGCCGGGGAGGAGCTCGGCTGGATCGACGACCTCCGCTCGGCCAAGCAGCAACGTGGCGAGCTGGGTCCGGACGGAGCCCCGGCAGAACCCGCCGGGCCGCGTACGGGTGCGCCGGCAGAACCCGTCGGGCCGCGTACGGGTGCGCCGGCAGAGCCGGCCGGCGCGCGCGGAGGTGCGCCGGTGCCGCCGGAGGCCTCGGCGCCCCCTGCCCCCCGCCAAAGCGAGCCGAGCGGTGCCGCCGCGCGTCGACCAGCCGACGGCCCGTGGCCGGGGGAGGCGCCGCCAGCGGGCCGCCGCCCGGACGACCGTTCACCCGCAGCCGGCCCCGTTGCCCCCACCCAGGGTCAGCCGGCGCGTCGTGGCGTGCAGCCGGCGCCCGGTGCCCGCGCCGCCGTACCGCCGTCGGCCCCCGCCGCCCGCCCGGTTGGCGGCGACCCGGCCAGCCCTCCGGGACCTCGTCCGACTCCCGACGCGCCCGGCGGCCCGGCCCGGCCCCGCCCGGCAACGGCTCCCCCCGGCCCACCCGTGGGCCCACCGACCTCGGAAACCCCGCCCGGTCGTCGTCCGGACGCCGCTGTTCCGCCCGGTCGACGTCCAGACGCTGCCGCCCAACCCGGTCGACGTCCAGACGCTGCTGTTCCGCCCGGTCGACGTCCGGAGGCTGCTGTTCCGCCCGGTCGTCGTCCGGAGGCTGGCGTACCCGGTGGGCATCCGGACGCGACGCCACCGCTGCGCCGCCCGGACGCTGGCGCTGCGGGCCGTCGACCCGGCCCGGAGCCCACCGAGCCCGGCCGGCCACTACCGCCCGCCGATGGCACGCCCGCTGGTCGACGTGCCGCCGGACCGGCAACCGATCCGGCACGGGTTGCCGGGTCCCCTGCCGCCTCCGGCCCGGCCCGCTTCGACGGCGCGCCGGCTGGCGCCGTAACGCCGGACGCGGGCGGCCTGCGGCCTGACCCCGCCATCGACCGTGACCCGCGTACCGCGCGGCGTCGCCCAGGCCCGGTCGACCCGGGGGCACCGGAGCCTGCCGGCAGCCGTGACCCCGAGCGTTCCCGTCCGGCCGCCGCCGGCCGTCGCCGTGCCGCGGAGTCCGACGAGCCCGCTGTTCCCCGCTCAGGAAACGCGCCGCCGGTGCCGGAGGCCGCCGGAGGTCACAGCGGCGCCACGCCCACTGTCGGCCAGGCCGACAGCACCGGTCGTCGCCGTGCCGTCTCCGCCGAGCCGGAGCGACGTACGCCGGCCGGCGGCGAAGCACGGGCGGACCGCCCGGAGCGGCCCGCCGACTGGCTACGCCAAGCCGGCCGCCTGCCGCACACCGACCCCGGCCTGCCGGTGGTCAACCGCCGAGGAGGCACCCCGCCGGCCGCGGGTCGCCGTCCGGCGCCGGCCGCCGACACGGGGGAGCTCGTCGACCAGGCGTCCGGTCGCCTCGGCGTGCCCGACCCGGCTGCGGATCGCACCGCCGGCCGCCGGCCCGCCGGCCCGCCGGCTGATCCGGGCGCGGACGCACCGACCGGTCGTCGTGCCGCCCGACCGGACGCACCAGGATCCACCGGAGAACAGACTCCGCCCTATTCGCCGACGTCCGGCGATCGCGCCACCCGTGGCCGGGGCGCTGCGGCGCCCGTTCCGGACCCCACCGGCCGGCGCGGCCGTCCGGTGGCCGCGCCGGGCACGGACGGAACTCCCGCGTCGGAGCCGACCGGCCGACGACGTCACCCGACGGCCGAGCCTGGCCCGGACGGCCAGGGTCGACCCGCACCCGGCGCCGGTCCCGCCGCACCGGCTCGCGGCGCCGCCCGCTCCGCCCCGCCGGGCCGGGCCCGGCCCATCCCGGGTGACGCACCGGTCCCGGGCACCGGGCGCCGTGGTGCCGACGGCCTGCCCCGCCCCGGCTCGGGTGCCGAGGCGGCCCCCCGGGACGCCGCGCGTCCGGACGGCCCGGCTCGTGCTGCTGTGCCGGGTGTGGATGGTCCGCCGCGTTCGCGTCCGGACGGTCCGGCTCGTGCTGCTGTGCCGGGTGTGGATGGTCCGCCGCGTTCGCGTCCGGACGGTCCGGCTCGTGCTGCCGCCCGCCCACCCGGTGGTGGGCAGCCGCCCCACGCCGACGAGCGGTCGCACGGTGAGCCGAATGCCGGTCCCGGGTCCCCGGCGTCGGCCCGTGGTGGTGCCCCGGCCGGTCGGCCCGCGCCGTCCGACCGTGCGGCAGGGCGTGCCCTGCCTCCGCATCGGGAGCCCGGCCGTTCCGAGCCGAGTGGTGTCACCCCTGTGCCACCGCCGGGTCGCTCCGGCGAGCCCGTCGGTGTGGCCCGTGCTGCCGTCGTGGTGCCGTCCCCGTCCGGTCCGGTGGACCGGCCGGCACCGGAGCCGTCCGGCGGGCCCGCGCTGCGTTCGGCCGGCCAGGACGCGCCCGACGAGGGTGCCGCACCGGGTGCCCGATCCGAGATGCGCCGGCAGTCGCGTGAACGGCGTCGCCTGCGTGTGGCGGTGCTGGTGCTGGTCAGCGTCGTGCTGCTCGGTGCGGTGCCGCTGTTCTTCGGCATCCGGACGCTGAGCCGTGACCCGGTCTTCGACAACCTGGATCAGCTCAACGTGCCCGGCTGGGCCGCCGCGAAGACGGTCGACGACGTCAGCGGCAGCCGGTGGTGTCTGCTCGACTGCCGGCTGCGTGAGCGCACCGTGACCTCGGAGAAGCCGCCGACGGATACGGCGCAGGTCTACGAGGACGCGCTGCGCCAGGACGGCTGGCAGCCGTGGAAGGTGAGCCGCTGCCCGGAGCAGAAGACGAAGGGCAGTTACACCTGCTGGCGCCGCGACGAGTTGACCCTCGACCTGTGGGTACGCGAGCCGACCTGCGTACCGCCGCCGGTCGACGGCGAGCCGGCCGTCGTGCCGTCTACCGATCCGTCGGCCGCTGCGACGGAGTGCACCGGCTCGTTGGTGTCGGTGAAGGTACGCAACGCGATCGACGACGAGCGGACCAGACCGCAGCCGACGACCGACCCGTCACTGACCGGAGAGGACCCGTTCCCCACGGTCAGCGGGGATCCGCTGGGTGAGCTGACACCCTCACCGTCGTGAGCCGGTTTCCACCACGGACGGTAGGGTCTGGGGCTGGCGGGCACGCCCGCTACCGGTGACCGCGATCGCGTGGCGGCCGGTACGGGTACCACGGTTGTGTGTTCCGGGGACGTCGGGTCCTACGGAACTCTGCTTGAGGAGGACAGGCGTGGGCGACATTGGAGCGATTGCGGCGCTGGTCGCGGCGTGCGCGTTCGCGGTGCTGGTGCTCATCCTGACGTTGCCCATCCTGCGGCTGCGGCACACGGTTGACGCCACGACCCGGATGATCAACGACCTCAACGATCGGACCGGCCCGCTGCTCGGTGACGTGAACACCACGGTGAAGAACGTCAACACCGCGTTGGAGCAGGTGCAGACCTCGCTCGACGGCGTGAACCTCCAGCTGGCGAAGGTCGACACCATGACCAGCCACGCGCAGAACGTCACCGCCAACATCGCCAACCTGGCTACCGTCGTCTCCGCCGCGGCGGCCAATCCGCTGGTCAAGGTGGCCGCGTTCGGTTACAGCGTGCGCAAGGCCGCTGCCGGCCGCCGGCACGCCGAGACCGAGCGCGAGGTGCGCGACACCATCAAGCAGCAGCGACGGGCCGCGCGGCGCGGCAACAACTGACCGGCCGGCGCACCAGGAGGTAACGAGACATGAGGCGCTTGTTCTGGCTCGGTATCGGGGTGGCCGTCGGTGTGATCGTGGTCCGCAAGGCGACCCGGACGGCCCAGGCGTACACGCCGGCCGGCATCGCCAGCACGGTGACACAATCCGCTGGCGGGCTCGTTGAGTCGTTGCGTAGCTTCGTGGAGGACGTCCGGGTTGGGATGGCCGAACGCGAGCAGGAGATCCACCAGGCGTTCGCCCAGGGCGAGATGTTCGACGATCAGTTCGCTGACCTGCGGGAAGACCCGCGGATCGGCGATCGAGACATATTTCCGGAGGAACACCAGCGATGAAGACGGCGGAGATCAAGCGGCGGTATCTCGCCCATTTCGAGGCGAATGGCCACACTGTGGTGCCGTCCGCTCCGCTGCCCGCCATCAGCGACCCGAACCTGCTCTTCGTCAACGCCGGCATGGTGCAGTTCGTGCCGTACTTCCTGGGTCAGCAGACCCCCGCGTATCAGCGGGCGGTCAGCGTGCAGAAGTGCATCCGCACCCCGGACATCGACGAGGTCGGTAAGACCAGCCGGCACGGCACGTTCTTCCAGATGAACGGCAACTTCTCCTTCGGCGACTACTTCAAGTCCGGCGCGATTCCGCTCGCGTGGGACCTGGTCACCAAGTCGCAGGCCGATGGTGGGTTCGGGCTGGACCCGGAACGCGTCTGGCCGACGGTCTACCTCGACGACGATGAGGCGTACGAGATCTGGCGGTCGGTGGGGGTGCCGGCCGAGCGGATCGTTCGCCGGGGCAAGGCGGACAACTTCTGGTCGATGGGTATTCCCGGGCCGTGTGGTCCGTGCTCCGAGCTGTTCTACGACCGGGGCCCGGAGTACGGCCGCGAGGGCGGTCCGGCGGTCGACGAGGACCGCTACATGGAGTTCTGGAATCTCGTCTTCATGCAGTTCGAGCGGGGTCCGGGCACCACCAAGGACGACTACCCGATCCTGGGTGACCTGCCGGCGAAGAACATCGACACCGGCATGGGCCTGGAGCGGATGGCCTCGATCCTGCAGGGCGTCGACAACCTCTACGAGATCGACGAGGTTCGGCCGATCCTGGCGCGGGCGGCTGAGCTGACCGGCAAGCGGTACGGCGTGCACTCCGGTCATGTGGCGAGCGAGTCGCACCCGGACGACGTCCGGCTGCGGGTGATCGCCGATCACGTGCGGACGGCGCTGATGTTGATCGGCGACGGCGTTACCCCGAGCAACGAGGGTCGCGGCTACGTGCTGCGTCGGATCATGCGCCGGGCGATCCGGTCGATCCGGCTGCTGGGCTGGCAGGATCGGGCGTTGCCCGAGTTGCTGCCGGTGGCCCGGGACTGCATGGCCCCGTCGTACCCGGAGCTGGCGACCGACTTCGACCGGATCGCGGATTACGCGTACGCGGAGGAGGAGGCGTTCCTGTCGACTCTGCGTGCCGGCACCACGATCCTGGACACCGCGATCGCGGAGACCCGCACCGCGGGTGGCTCGGCGCTGTCCGGGGCGAAGGCCTTCCAGCTGCACGACACGTACGGCTTCCCGATCGATCTGACCCTGGAGATCGCCGCGGAGCAGGGGCTCGCGGTCGACGACGAGGGTTTCCGTCGGCTGATGGCCGACCAGCGGACCCGGGCGAAGGCGGACGCGCAGGCCCGCAAGACGGGGCACGTCGACCTGTCGGCGTACCGGTCGGTGCTCGACTCGGGTGGCCCGGTGACGTTCACCGGGTACAGCGAGGTGTCCCGCGAGTCGACGGTGCGGGCGCTGCTCGGCGCCGACGGCCCGCGTCAGGCGGCGACCGAGGGCGACACGATCGAGCTGGTCCTGGACACCACCCCGTTCTACGCCGAGGGCGGTGGCCAACAGCCCGACCAGGGCATGATCACGGTTGGTGGCGGGCAGGTCGAGGTGCTCGACGTGCAGCAGCCGGTGCCCGGCCTGATCGTGCACCGCGCCCGGGTGATCCGGGGCGAGGTGCGCGCTGGTGAGGCCGGCTTCGCCGAGATCGACACGACTCGGCGCCGGGCGATCTCCCGGTCGCACACCGCCACGCACCTGGTGCACCAGACCATGCGGAACTTCCTCGGCGAGTCGGCCACGCAGGCGGGTTCGCTGAACGCGCCCGGCCGGCTCCGGTTCGACTTCAACACCCCGACCGGGGTGTCGCCGAGCGTCCTGCGGGATGTGGAGCAGCAGGTCAACGAGGTGCTGTTGGCCGACCTGGAGGTGCACGCCTTCATCACCTCGCTGGACGAGGCGCGGCGGATCGGGGCGATGGCCCTCTTCGGCGAGAAGTACGGCGAGGAGGTGCGGGTCGTCGAGGTGGGTGACTACGCCCGGGAGCTGTGCGGCGGCACGCACGTGGCCCGGTCGGCCCAGCTCGGCCTCGTGAAGATCCTCTCCGAGTCGTCGATCGGGTCCGGCGTCCGCCGGGTCGAGGCGCTGGTCGGCATGGATGCCTTCGGCTTCCTGGCCAAGGAGCACCTGCTGGTCTCCCGGCTGGCCGAGCTGTACCGGGTGCCCAACGATCAGGTCGCCGACCGGGTGGAGCAGACCGTCACCCAGCTCCGGGACGCGGAGAAGGAGCTGGAGAAGCTGCGCGCCCAGCTGGTGCTGGGCGGTGCGTCCGCGCTCGCGGCGCAGGCCAAGGACGTGCGCGGGGTCGCGTACGTGGGCACCGAGGCACCCGAGGGTGCGGCCGGCAACGATGTGCGGACCCTGGCCCAGGAGATCCGCGGCAAGATCGACCCGGCGCGGCCGGCGGTGGTCGCGGTGGCGGCTCGGTCGAACGGCAAGGCGTCCCTGGTGGTGGCGGTCAATGCGGCCGCGCGCAGCCGGGGTCTGGCCGCCTCGGAGCTGGTGAAGGCGGCGTTCTCCGGGCGCGGTGGTGGCAGCCCCGACCTGGCCCAGGGTGGCGGCCTGCCCGCGGCCGAGGCCCCGAACCTGCTGCTCACCGTCGAGAAGGCGATCACTGAGGCGTGATGGGCGATCACTGTCAGCCAGGGCGGACCGCTTGGTCCGCCCTGGCGCGTTCCACGTCGGTGGTGACCGTCGGTGGCTGAACTGACACGTGGTGTGCGGATCGGGGTGGACGTCGGTCAGGTACGGGTGGGGATCTCCCGCTCGGACCCGGACGGGATCTTGGCAACACCGCTGGTCACGCTGGCCCGGGATCTGACGGCGGCGCCCGACGCGGTGCCGAGTGACCTCGCCGAGTTGGCCGCGCTTGTCGCCGAGCACGAAGCCGTGGGGGTTGTCGTCGGCCTTCCGGTCAATCTCGCCGGCAAGCACGGCCCTGCGGCCGTCCATGTGAAGGCGTACGCTGACCGACTGGTCGATGTGATAGCGCCCGTCCCGGTAACCCTCACTGACGAGAGAATGTCGACCGTGGTCGCTTCTCGTAGGCTTGCCGAGCGTGGCGTCCGAGGTAAACGTCAACGTGCGGTTGTCGACCAGGCAGCCGCAGTCGAGATCCTGCAGAGCTGGCTGGACGCGCAGCGGAGGCGGACGTAATGATCGACGATCTGGACCTTGGGTTCGATGAGCCGGAGCGGGGGGAGAAGGGCCGGCACCGGCGCAGCTTCGTCCGCAAGCGCAACGGCCGGTCCGGTGGCGGCCGGGGCAAGACGATCCTGGCCTTGCTGATGGCCCTGATCCTGTTGGGCGGCATCGGCGGCGGCGCGTTCTACGGCTTCGACCGCATCCAGAACTACTTCGTCACCCCCGACTACGACGGCGCCGGGTCCGGTGAGATCACCGTCGAGATCAAGAGCGGTGCGCTGCTGGCCGACATGGCAGACGCCCTCGTGGCGGCCGATGTGGTCAAGAGCCAGAAGGCGTTCGTCGAGGCGGCTGAGGCCAACTCGCGCAGCAAGAACATCCAGCCGGGCACGTACAAGCTGCGCAAGCAGATGAGCGGCGTGAACGCCGTCACCGCGATGCTCGACCTGAAGAACAAGATCGTCAACGGGCTGACGATCCCCGAGGGTCGTACGAGCTTCAACATTTACAAGCTGCTCTCCGACAAGACCAAGATCCCGGTCAAGGACTTCCAGGCCGCCGCGAAGGACCCGGAGGGGCTCGGCATCCCGGATTGGTGGTTCAAGCGCGACGACGGCAAGAAGGTCGTCAAGTCCGTCGAGGGCTTCCTCTTCCCGGACACGTACGAGATCCCGCCGAAGTCCACGGCCGAGAGCATCCTCAAGCTGATGGTGAACCGTTTCCTCTCGGTGAGCGGAGAGATGAAGTTCGCCGACCGGGTGCAGGAGGAGCGCAAGGTCAGCCCGTACGAGGCGCTGATCGTGGCCTCACTGGCCCAGGCCGAGGCCGGCAACAAGGACGACCTCGGCAAGGTCGCCCGGGTGGCCTACAACCGGGCGTACGGCGAGTTCCCGTGCAACTGCCTGGAGATGGACGTCACGGTCAACTACTACCTGGAGTCGATCGGCAAGCCGACCAAGTCGTCCAAGCAGATGACCGAGTCCGAGCTGAACGACCCGAAGAACCCGTACAACCGCAAGCTGCCCGGCATGATCCCCACCCCGATCAACAACCCGGGCAAGCAGGCCCTGGAGGGGGCGATGGACCCGCCGCCCGGCAAGTGGCTCTACTTCGTGGCGATCGACAAGCAGGGCCACTCGGAGTTCGCCGAGACGTACGAGCAGCAGAAGCGCAACGAGAACAAGGCTCGGGAGGCCGGCATCATCTGACGGCATGTCCGGCGGGTGCGGGAGAGCGGGGGAGTGTTGCGGAGCGTGGCGAAGGCGGCCGGCGGTGATCGTGTCGACCCGTAGGGCTGCGGTGCTGGGCAAGCCGATCGCGCACTCCCTCTCCCCGGTGATCCACAACGCTGGGTACGCCGCCGCCGGGTTGACCGGCTGGTCGTACACCCGGATCGAGTGCGCGGCGGCGGAGCTGTCGGATCTGGTCGCCGGCCTGGGCCCGGAGTGGGCCGGGTTGTCGGTGACCATGCCGGGCAAGGAGGCGGCGCTCGCCGTGGCCGACGCCGCGTCGCCGGTCGCCGTCGCTGTCGGCGCGGCCAACACGTTGGTACGCCGTCCCGACGGCTCCTGGTACGCGGACAACACCGACGTCGCCGGCATGGTGCAGGTGCTGACCGATGCCGGGGTGGTGGCCGGTGCTGCCGTGACGGTGCTCGGTGCGGGCGGTACGGCCCGCGCCGCGCTCGCCGCCGCCGCGCAGTTGGCCTGCCCGTCGGTGACGGTGGTGGCCCGCCGTGCGGCGGCGATCGACGAGTTGCGACCGGTGGCGGGCGCCTTGGGTGTCACGCTGACCTCCGCCGGCTGGGCCGACGCGCACCGGCACCTCTCCGCCGCCGAGGTGGCTGTCTCCACCGTGCCGAAGGGGGTTGCCGACCCGCTGGCCGGCGCGGTGGCCTGGCGGCCGGGCGCGGTGTTCTTCGACGCGCTCTACGATCCGTGGCCCACGCCGCTGGCTGCTTCCGCTGTCGCGGCCGGCCTGTGCGTGGTGTCCGGTCTGGACCTGCTGCTGGCTCAGGCGGTTGGGCAGTTCGAGCAGTTCACCGGCGTGGCCGCCCCGGTCGAGGCGATGCGGGCAGCGCTGGTAGCCGTGGGGTTGACGCCGGGGCGCCTTAGCTGAGAGTTAAGACGCGCTTACGGGAAACTGTCCTGCGTACGACATTGCGTGGTCATCGATACGCTGCTCACCGTTACGGAAGCAGATACAGGGAGTTTCCTTGACCAGGCATGGACTGCATCGTGTCACTCGGCACCGCACCGCACCTCGGCGCAGGGCGATCGCCATCGGGGTGGTCGGCGGCGCGGTGGTCGCTGGCATCGTGGCGACCATGATGCCGCTGCTGGCCAGTGACGATTTGTCGATCCGGGCGGCGGCGGACACCACCGCGACCGCGGTGTCGCAAGACGGTGACAATGCGGCCAAGGCGACGCTGGCCACCTGCTCGACGCGTTGCGACGGCAACCCGAGCGGTGGCCGCGAGGCGGTCATCGAGTTCGTCGTGACCACCGTGCCGGCCACCGCGGTCAACGTCCGGGCGACGCTGCGGGTGCACGCCTGGCAGCAGTTCGCCGCCACGGTGACGGCGCACGCCTCCCCGCTGAGCGCGCGCGAGGCGCGGCCGGCCCTGGCGTCGGCTGGTGACGAGTTGGACAGCGTGACGGCTGTGTCCAGCGGCTTCAACGAGTGGGACATCTCCAAGCTGGTCACCGGCAACGGCACCTGGACGGTCTCGCTGGTGCAGAGTGGCCTGGAGAGCCGGATCTACTGGGCTTCGGTCGACAACCGCAACCCGGTCCTGCGCCCCAGCCTCGTCGTCAGCTACGACATGGGGGCCCGACCGTCGTCGTCGCCGACCACCCGGCTGACGCCGAGCGCGCCGCGTACCACCACCGTCTCGAAGCCATCGCCGACGGTCGCGCCGACCCGGACACCCTCCGCTGCGGCAACCCCCACCAGGCCCACCGGTGGGTGCGGCTCGGTGTCGGACAAGCTCGTCCCCTCCTGTGGCGCCTGGTGGGGCATGTACTCACCCGCCGGGGCGGCCGGCGGCTGGGACCATGGCAAGGCTGTCACCGATGTGGAGACGCAGGTCGGGCGCAAGTTCGACATCGTGCACCGCTACCACGACTTCTCCAACGCCGGCAGCAACGGTGCCTTCCCCGACGTCTACGAGTTGCAGCAGATGCGCGAGGGCCGGCTGATGTTCTTCGCCTGGGAGTCCCGCGACTTCTCCGCCGGCACCGTCCTGACCTGGTCCGATGTTTACAGCGGCAGGCAGGACGAGACCATCGACGCGGTCGCGGGTCGCATCCGCGCCGCTGGCGTGCCGGTCTTCATGGGTTTCGACCACGAGCCGGAGGACGAGCCGGCCAAGGGCAGCGACGCCGACTTCGTCCGCGCCTGGCGCTACGTCCACGAGCGGTTCGCGAAGGCGGGTACGACGAACGCGGTCTGGGTCTGGACAATGATGGGCTGGTCCGGTCACTATTCCCGGTACGCCGGCCTGTACCCCGGTGACCACTACGTCGACTGGGTGGCCTACGACCCGTACAACTTCCACGTCTGCAACGGCAGCACGGTGTGGAAGAGCCCGAGCACGACCGTGGGCGGTTTCTACGACTGGTTGAACGGCAACGGCATCGGCACCGGCAAGCCCCGGATGCTCGCCGAGTTCGGCACCAACTTCAACGCTGCCGACCCGGGCGCCAAGCAGCGGTGGTTCCAGCAGCTTCCGGCGGCATTGAAGGCACACCCGAAGATCAAGGCCGCTATCTACTTCAACTCGGCGGGCATGACCAGCCGTACGGCAAACTGCGACATGACGATGAACCACGATGTCTCGGCGGTGGCGGGCTTTGCGCAGGCCGGACAGGATCCGTACCTGCGGCAGGCCACCGGAGGCAGTCGCTGACGTTCACTCGGGCGGTGGAGGAGGACTGATGGCGGTGGCGGATGCCAGGTGGCCGCGTGCCATGGACGTGCTGAGCCCAGTCGCCGGTCCAGTGGACGGCGGTGTCGGCCGGTGGTGCTGATCTACGCTCTGGGGGCAGCGTCGGTGCTGCTGCCGGCCGTCCTGATCCCCGTGGTGGCGACCCGTTGGGGTCCGGCCGCACTGGAGAGCCGAACGGCAGACCGACTGCGCGCCGCAGTGGTCGGGCTCACCGAGGCTCTCGGCCGACTCGGGGCCGCGCTCGTCGTCCTGCTCGCCGGGTCGGCGGCGGTGGTGACGATCTGCTGGCCCTTCGGTGAGGCGCTGTCCAGGTTGGAGCCGTCGGTCGACAACCCGGTCTTCGACTACGTCCATGCCCGCCGTGTCGAGGTATGGGCCGACATCAACTCGTTCGTCACCGCGCTCGGGGACCGGTACCCGCTCAAGTGGGTGACGGTGGTCGCGGCGGTCGGCTTCGCCATCGCCTGGCGACGTCGTCGTTGGTGGATCCCGCTGCTCGTGATGCCGTTGCAGTTCGTCCTCGAGCAGTACACCCAGCAGGTCCTGGCGCTGACCGTCAACCGGGGCCACCCACCCACGGACCTCGGCACCTATCCCTCTGGCGGCTGCGCCCGGGTCATGCTCACCTTCGGCACCATCGCGGTGCTGGCGGGGCTGACCTGGAACGTCCCGCGACGGGGTCGAATCGCCATCGCGACCGCGCTGGCCGTGCTGGTCTCCGTGGAGGGTTACACCCGGATCTATGCCGAGAAGCACTGGCTCACGGATGTGATCGGTGGCTGGGTCTTCGGTGTTCTGCTGGTCAGCGTGATGGTTCTGACGGTCCTCGTCGCCGAGGGTCGGGTGCGTCCACCCCTACGGTCCGCGAGCGCGGCACCCGTCGAGGTCGCGACCGCCGCCTGACCCGTTCTGCGTTGCCGCTCGGCCACGGGGATGCACGAGGTGTCTGACACCCGACAGCGAAACGGCTCCGCCGTCGTCACGTTGGGCTAGCGACCGTCCAATCGGCGGATATCGCCAAGCGTGATCGACAGGGCACGCTACGCAGGTTCTCGTCCAACTTGGAGGCGCAGCGTGCCCGAAATTCCGCTCTCTCGGCGATCTGTACGATTCCGTCTCCGCGCGGCGGCAGTCGGTCTGGTGACCCTGGCCGCGGTGTTGACGGTCCCCTCCGCCGCCTCGGCGGCCGTGGTGCCGGCTCCCGAGACGGCGACCCTGGTGTCGACAAATCCCGCCGACAACACCCCGCATGGCCGCGATGGTGAGAGCCGCGCCTTCGCGCAGGTCGGCTCGCAGGTGTACGTGGGGGGTAGCTTCACCCAGATTCGGCAGAATGCCAGCGCCGCGTGGCTTACGCGCAGTTACCTGTTCGCGTACGACCGGACCAGCGGAACCATCTCGACCACGTTCCTGCCGGCTCTCGACGGCCCGGTCAACAGTCTGCTCGCCGGCCCGAACGGCACGCTCATCGTCGGCGGCGGGTTCAAGACCGTCAACGGCGTCTCCCGCAAGAACCTGGTCGCGCTGAACCCGACGACCGGGGCGACCATCGACAGTTGGGTCGGTCGCTCCGACGGCGGCATGATCCGGGACATGGTGCTGCGCGGCAACTGGCTCTACGTGGCCGGCGCCTTCAACTGGTTGAACGGCGCTGCGCACTCCGGGCTGGGTCGGCTCAACGCCACCACCGGCGCGATCGACCCGACCTTCAACATCAACGCCACGGTCGGGCGGCACGGCACCGGCTCGTACGGCTGGACGATCGATGTCACGCCGGACGGGCGGACCATGATCGCCGGCGGCAACTTCACCCTCGTGAACGGACTGTCCCGGAACCAGATGGCGATGATCGACCTCTCGGGCACGCCGACGCTGCTGGACTGGAGCACCGAGAAGTTCGTCGCGCCGTGCGCGTCACCGGAGACCTTCGTGCACTACGTCCAGGATCTGAAGTTCGGTGCGGACGGCAGTTGGTTCGTCGTCGGCACCAACGGCGGTGGCGGCTGGCCGGCGGCGTACTGCGACGCGCTGATCCGGTTCGAGACCGCGAACCGGGGTAGCGGTCAGCTTGGCACCTGGGTCGACTACACCGGCAACGACACCATCACCTCCGTGGAGGTGGCCGACAACGTCATCTACCTGGGCGGGCACTTCCGCTGGTTGAACAACCCGAACGCCACTGACGCCGCCGGCGACGGCGCGATCGACCGACTCGGCATCGCCGCCGTCACTCCGGCGACCGGCTTGCCGGTCGCCTGGAATCCCGGGCGCCGTGGCAGCGCGTCCATGCCGGCTGGCACGAGCACCTGGGGCTCGCAGGTCCCCGTGCTCTGGCGAGGTAGTGACGGGCTCTACTTCGGGCACAACTCCGACGGGATGGGCAGCGAGTACCACGGCAGGCTCGGTATGTTCCCGCTCACCGGCGGTCGCACCTTCGCCCCGAAGAACCCGCCGACGGCGACCACCGGCAATCTCTACCTCGGCACCGGTGAGGGTCAACTCGCCAAGGCTTCGTTCAACGGCGCGAGTGTCGGTGCCCCCACCACGGTCAGCCAGCCCAACTACACAAGTGCCGGTGCGACCTGGCGGGTGAGCGACCGCATCTATTGGGCGCACACGGTGGCCGGTGCCCCCACCGGCAGCCGGATCGACGTCTCGATGTTCAGCGGCGGCGCCATCGGTGTCCCCTGGGAATCGTCGGGGTTCAACGACTGGTTCAACGCCGCCGGCCTGACCGGCGCGTTCTACCTCAACGGCCGGTTGTACTACACGCGCAGCGGTGCCAACGCGCTCTACTACCGCTATTTCGAGATCGACGGCAACTATCTGGGTGCCACCGAGTTCAGCCTTCCCACCACGGGTGTCACCTGGTCGTCGGTGCGAGGCATGGCCTGGGTCGGCGGCCGGATCGTGTACGGCGGGAGTGACGGCACGCTGCGGAGCGTGTCGTTCGATCCCACGGCTGGTGTGGCCGTCGACGCCGCGACCAGCAGGGTGATCGCACCGGCGAGCGGAGTGCTGACCTGGTCCACGCCCCGGATTTTCTTCTCCGTGCAGTGACGACGAGCCCTACCGTCACGGAGAATCGATAGATCACGGTCGGGCCGGCGGTGGACCACGTCGCTGGCCCGAAGCGTCACGAGGGGTGTACGGCGCCTGCCGCAGACGTCGATACGTCCGAGCGACTCACGACAGACGGTGAAGTTTGATGGCTGATGCACCGCCCGGTTCCTGGTCCGCCGACGCGGTCGGTGGTGGGGGCACGCCGGCCCGGACAGTCACCCTGACGGACCTGTTCCGCGTCCCGGCGCACCGGATCCGGCTGGTGGGGGCGGTCGCCGCCGTTGGCCTCCTCGCCGCCCTCGGGTATGTCCTCGTCATGCCCAGCGCGGTCACTGCGAGCGCCGTGGTGGCCGTACGCCCGGTCGTCACCGACGCGTTCACCCCGAGCGGCGCCGCAGCGGACCGGGCGGTGAACATGAACGTGGAGAGCGGCATCGCCACCGGTACCGAGGTTGTGCAGCGGCTCGCTTCCGAGGGCGGGGACCAGCGGGAGGTGCGGGACGCCCTTGAGGTGGAGGTGCCGACCGGCGGGCAGATCCTCCGCTTCTCGTACACCGGTCGCTCCGCCGACGACGCCGTACGCAACGTCAACCTTGCCGCGCAGACCTACCTCGACGTACGACGGACGATGTACGAGAAGCAGCGGGCCGAGATGCTGAAGCGGTACGACGAGAGCATCGTGGAGGTGGACAAGCAGCGGCAGATTCTGCAGCGGCGAATCGTGAGTGCGCGGGATGGTTCGCTGGACGCCGCCATCGCCGAACTGGGCGGAAGCAACAATCAGCTCACCCAGTTGCGGTCGGCGCGGACCGAAATTGCGGCGGTCGATGTCAATCCGGGGTGGATCACGCAGAGCGCGGAAAATGTTCTGGTCTCCTCCGGCCGGCACATCATGCTCTACGTGCTGGCCGGGCTTCTCGGCGGCGCACTGCTGGGGGTGGTGCTGGCGTTCGCCTGGGAGTCGGCGGACCGCCGGGTCCGATCGGTCCACGACGGACGTGACGTCACCGGCCTGCCGCTGCTCGGCACCGTACGCGGCCGGCTGTCCGGCGGCGGGGTGCCCAGCGGCGGGCTGTTCGGCGGCGGGGTGCCCAGCGGCGGGGTGCCCGGCGGCGGGGTGTTCGGCGGCCGGCTGTCCGGCGGCGGGCTGTTCGGCGGCCGGCGGAAGGTGGTGGACGCCGACATCCGGTACGTGGCGATGGCGATCGCCGAGCGGGTTCGCGAGCCGGCCCGGGTGGCGTTGCTGACCACGCGTGAGGACCCGAGCGCCATCACCGCCTCCCTGGCGGTCGCGCTCGCCGCGACCGGCCGGGACGTCTATGTGGCCGACGACAGCGGTCGCCTGGAGAGGCTGCGTGCCGCGGTGCTGGCGGACCGGGAACACCTGCCCGCAGCGGCCAACCCGGCCCGTCCGATCGTCCCGAAACCCCGGGGTGCCGATTCGGTCAGCGACACGGGGGTCATTGGCCAGGTCCCCACCCGCCGTCCGTCTCCCTACCCGTTCGGCAGCCATCCGTCGAAGGACCCGGACGCCACCCTGACCCTGCCACGAACGAGTCTGAACACGACCGCGAGCGGCATGGGTACGGTCGGGAACAACGCGGACGAGGTGCCCGTGGGCGCCGGCGGAGTGCGTTTCGGCACGTGGCGTCAGCGCGTCACCACCGGGGTCGTGCTCTTCAACGCGCCACCCTCCGAGGCCGACGAGCGTGGCGTCGCGGTGGCCCGCCAGGGCTCCGCAGTCATCGTTGTCGAACAGGACAGGACCCGCCAGAGCGACCTGCGCCGGCTCGCGGAGCGTCTTCGTGCGGCTGGCGTCACCCCGTTGGGTTTCGTGCTCACCGGCAGCGGACGGGGCTGACGGTGGCCGTCACCCTCGCCCTGGCGGCCAGCGAGCCCGAGGGGGAGGGTCCGTCGGTCAGCGTGGCGCCGCTGCCACCGCGGCTGCCCCGTTGGCCGCTGCTGATCATGTTTGGGCTGGTTCCGCTGTGGTGGTTGGCTGGCGCGTTCTACCTGATCTGGCCTCTGTCCGGGGCGGTGCTGCTGGCGTTGCTGGTCGTCCGAGGGCGGGTGCCGCTGCTTCCGGCCACCGGCGTCTGGCTGCTGTTTCTGGCCCTGGTGCTCCTCAGCGCCACCCAACTGCCCTCGCCGGTCTCGCTGCTCCCCTTCGGTCTGCGGCTGGGCTTCTACGTCACCGCTCTCGTGGTGGGCGTGTACGTGTACGTGTATGCCCGGGAGCGAGCTGACCCGGCGGCGGCGCTCGTGCCGATCTGCGCGTTCTGGTGTGGTCTGGTCCTGTTGGGTTGGCTCGGTGTGCTGGCGCCGCGATTCGCGTTGACCACCCCGATGGAAATGCTGCTGCCCGCTGGCGTGGCCAGCCACCCGTACGTGCAGGATCTGGTCCACATCAACGCGGCCGAGTACAGCGAACTGTCGCTCGACCCGATCTACCGTCCGACGGCGCCGTTCCCGTACACCAACAACTACGGCAGCGCGTACGCGATGACGCTGCCCTGCGTCGTGGCGTACACCATGTTGCGTCGCCGCGGTCTCCTCCGGTGGGCACTGCTCGTGTCGTTGCCGTTGTCGCTGGCGCCGGCCTTCCTCACCCTGAACCGGGTCATGTTCGTGAGCCTCGGGGTGGGCCTGGGCGTGCTCGGCGTGCGGGCCGCGCTGCGGGGAAACGTCCGGGTGGGTGCCTCCGTCGTCGGGGTCCTGGTCATCGGCGGGCTCACCGCCCTGTTGATTCCGGTCGCCGAGTTGATCAGCAATCGGGTCGAGTCGAGCGACACGAACTCCGACCGGCTCTCCCTCTACGTCGAGGTCATCCGCCGTATCGGGGATTCACCGTTGCTCGGTTACGGCGCGCCCATCACCGTGGACACGGTCACGGCGGAGGTGCCCGTCGGCACCCAGGGGCAGCTCTGGATGGTGCTGTTCAGCCACGGCATACCGGCGTTGCTCTGCTTCCTTGCCTGGTTCGTGATCGTCGCGGTGAAGAGCGCGCGGGCCCGCTCGGCACCCGGGCAGTGGCTGGCGGTGGTCCCGGTGATCTGCCTGGTGCAGATCCCGTTCTACGGCATGGCCGACCCCAGCATCACGATCGCGTTCTTCGGAGTCGCCGTCGCGATGGCGCTCGCCGAGCGGGAGGTGAGCACCCGGCGCGTTGACCGGGCGCGCCCCACCCGCTTCCGTTGGGCCGTAGCGGGATGACAGCCGGCACCCCCTCGGCGGTCGACGCGGGCCACGACGAGCCCTCGACCGACGCCACGACCGAGACCCGGCGCAGCGCCCGTACGAGTCTCGTGGGTCTGGCCGGAGCCGCCACCAACGGTCTTTTCGGCTTTCTGCTGGTGGTCGTCATCACCCGCGGCTACGGCACGGTCGGCGCGGGCGCGTTCTTCACCGCTGTCGGCATCGTCACGGTCACCGCCGCCATGTGCACCCTGGGCGCGGAGACCGGCCTCATCTGGGCACTGCCACGCCGGCGTCTCGGAGGGCGAGGCGATGCGGCCAGGGTGCTTCCGGTGGCGCTCCTACCGCCGCTTGTGGCGGCGGTCGTCGTCGGCCTCATCGGGGTCTTCGCGGCGGACGCGCTCGGGCCCCGCCTGCTGAGCGGGGGTGCTGGCGGTACGCCCCTGATCGCGGCCAGCTTCGCGGCGGTTCCGCTGGTGGTGGCGATGACGCTCCTGCTCGCCGTGGTGCGCTGCGTCCGTCCGATCCTGGCGTACGTCGGCGTGCAGTCCGTCCTGGTGCCGGTCGCCCGACCGGCGTTGGTCGGTGTCGCGGCAGTTGCCGGCGGGGGCGTGTTGGTGGGGCTGACCGGTTGGTTGGTCCCGGCGGCGTTCGCCGTCCTCATCTGCCTGGCGCTGGCGGCGGGTCCGCTCGGCATCGGCCGGGGTGCGGCGCTGCGCCCCGAGCGGGCCGACTGGTCGGCGTTCTGGAGTTTCGCGCTGCCCCGCGCCGCGTCCGCCGCGATCGACGCCAGCGCCGTCTGGGTGGGTGTCCTGCTCACCTCGGTGCTTGCCGGGCAGGCCGACGCTGGCGTGTTCGGCGCGGTCGGCCGCTACATCCTCGCCGGACAGTTGGCCATGCAGGGGCTGCGGGTCGCGGTGTCGCCGCAGCTGTCCCGGCTGCTGGGGCGCGGCGAGCGGGCTGCCGCCGCGGCGGTGCACCGGCAACTGACCACCTGGGCGCTGGTGCTGTCGTGGCCGGTCTACCTGCTGCTTGCGGTGTTCGGGCTGGCCTTCCTTGAGCTTTTCGGGCCCGAGTTCACCGCTGGCGCCACCGCCATGACCGTGCTCGCCCTGGCCATGCTGGTCAACACCGGGGTGGGAAACGTGCAGAGTCTGCTGCTCATGGGCGGTCGCAGCGGCCTGCACCTGACCGCGACGGTGACCGGGCTGCTGGTCACCGTCTCCCTCGGGCTGTGGCTGATCCCCGGGTACGGCGTGACCGGCGCGGCCGTCGCCTGGGCGGCCGGCATCGCCACCGAGAACCTGACCGCGTTCGGCTGCGCGCGCGCGGTGCTGGGCCAGCCTCTGGTCAATGCGGCGCTGCTGCGCGCGGCGACTGGGGTCGTCGTCGGGGTGGGAATCGCGGCCCTGGCCGGCGTGCTCGCGGGCGGCCGGGGGATCGCTGGCCTGGTGGTGGCGTTGAGTGTGCTGGCTGCCGGCTGCGTCGGCATGGTGAGGGTGCCCCGCGTGCGACGGTTCATCCGGGTGAGCATGAGGCAACTCCGTGGCGACGCGGGGGCGGCATCGGGTGTCGCCGGTGCCACCGTGATGTCACTGAAGGGCAGGTGAGCAACGGTGTCGTCCATCCGCGACCGGGTGAGGCAGATCGTGCCGAGCCAGCTGACCAACCGGGTGAAGGACACCCTGGTCGGCTACGGCATGCGCACCAGCGATCGGCGGCCGTTGCCGGACTTCCTGATCATCGGCACCAAACGGGGTGGCACCACCTCACTGTGGAACTACCTGATCCAGCACCCGCTGGTGCCACGCCTCTTCCCTGCCTGGAACACCAAGGCATCGCACTACTTCGAGGAGAACTGGCACCGGGGCGAGGCCTGGTACCGCTCGCACTTCCCGACGTCGCGGCAGCGGGCGACGCTGCAGAGCCGGCACGGCGGCCCCGTACGGGTTGGTGAGGCCGCACCGCTCTACATGTTCCACCCCCTCGCCGCGCAGCGGGTCGCCGCGCTGATGCCCACGGTGAGGCTGATCGTGCTGCTGCGTGACCCGGTGGAGCGGGCGTACTCGCACTGGAAGGAGCGGCGGACGCACGGCATCGAGCCGCTCGACTTCGCCGACGCGCTGGCCGCCGAGGAGGAGCGGACGGCGGGGGAACGGGAGCGACTGATCGCCGAGCCGGAGTCCTTCAGCGCGCCCTACGATTGGTATACGTACCGGGCCCGGGGGCGCTACCTGGAGCACCTGGAGCCGTGGCTGGACCGGTTCGACCGTGGGCAGATCCTGTTCATTCCCAGCGAGGACCTCTACCGCGACGCACGCGGCACCTACCGCAGGACGTTGGACTTCCTCGGGTTGCCCGCGCACGACCTGCCGACCTTCAAGGTCTACAACGATCGCCGCTCGGCGCCGCTGGAGCCGACAGTGCGAGCGGAGTTGACCGCATACTTCCGACCCCACAACGAGGCCCTACGGCGGCGGCTGGGGTTGGACCTCGACTGGCCGGACCGGGCACCATGACGGCGAGAGCCACAGTCGTGAGCGATCCTCGTTCGCGAAGCGACGGACTGGGCTGGGTGACCCGGGCGGTGTTCGGCGACGAGCGCATCGCCCTCACCGTGAGCGGCCCACCGCCGCCCGGGCACCGCGCCGTCGCCCGGTACGCGGTCGTCCCCTCGCTGGCTCGGGCACGGTTCCTGCTGCCGCTCGGCGCGCCGCGTGCCACGGCCGCCTCGCTGCTGGCGTACAACGCGCTGCGCCCGCGGACCGTGCGGGCGGTGCGGGCCGTGCTGGGCGTGCTGGCTCGGGTCGGCGCGATCGACCTGGCACCGTTCCCCCGGCTTACCGTGTCGCTACCCGTGGCGGTCGCGGTCGACGAGGTGCTACTGACCGGGCGGCTGGCCGCCGCGCTCGGCGGGCCGACGGTGTACGCGGCCTGCGGGGTTCGCCCGCCGGACCCGAACCACAAGCCGACCCTGCAACTGTTTGCCCCAGACGGTCGCGCTCTCGGCTACGCGAAGGTCGGCTGGAACGCTGCCACCCGGGCACTGGTGACCGCCGAGGCGGCGGCCCTGCGCGAACTGGCTACGGCGGCCCGAGCACCCGATCATCCGGCGGCACCCCGGTTGCTCGCCGAGACGACGGCTTGCGGGCAGGTGGTCGCGCTTGTCGAGCCGCTGCCGCCGGCCGTACGGGGGGTGGCGGCCGGTGCACCACCGCGAGTAGCCGCGTTGTTGGCGGTAGCCCGTCGGGGTAGCCCTCCGGCACCACCGCGGCAGTTGGCCGGGTCGCCGTTCCTGGCCCGGCTCACCGTCGAGGCGGAGCGTTCCGCTGCCGCCACACCGGCGGGTGCCAGGGCGGTCACCGCCGTGGCGGCGTTGGCGCGTCGGCACGGCGGCACGGCCGTCGAGTTCGGGCACTGGCACGGCGACTGGGTGCCCTGGAACCTGGGGGTGCACGCTGGCCGCCTCGTGGCCTGGGACTGGGAGCACAGCGGGCCGAGCGTTCCACTGGGCTTCGATCTGGCACACGACGCGTTCCAGCGGGCCCTGGTGCTCCGGGACGAGCCAGCGGCAGCGGCGGCTCTGGCCGTCGACGCCCACCTCGACCGGTACGGGGCCGAGCTGGGGCTTGGGCCGGCGGCCCGAGGGTTGGTGGCTGACGCCTACCTTCTGGAGATGTGGCTGCGCGGCTGGCGGCTCGCCGACGCCGGCGCGGGCTGGAACGCCGCACTGCACCCCGCCCTGCTGGACGTCGTCGCGAAAAGATATGTCGACTGATCCGTCGAGATCAGCAATGCCCCGCTCCATCATCAACTTTCGACGGTGCGCAACAAATCCATGCCATGGCGATCGTGAATGTGAGTGATCGGGTTCAGGTGCCCTGTTCGCCCACCTGGAGATCCACATGTCGCTGATTGCTCTATTCACCGACTGGGGACGTGTGATCTGCTGTTGCATGGCTGCCACCGAAAATCCAAGCGAACCTGTGGGGAGTCGCGTGGACACGACAATCAAGGATGCCAACGATCCCGGAGTCTTGCTCCTGGTGAGCTCCAGTGGCGGTCATCTGGCCCAACTGCTCGCTCTGCGTCCGTGGTACGAACGCTGGCGACGATGTTGGATCACCTTCGACACACCTGAGGTGGTCTCGCTGCTCGACGGCGAGGAAGTGGTCCCGGCGTACCATCCAACCACCCGCAACGTGCCGAACCTGATGCGAAACACCGTCCTCGCCTGGCGGGTGCTGCGGTCGCGCCGCGTCGCCGCGGTGGTCACCACCGGAGCCGGAGTGGCCTTTCCGTTCGTGCTGCTGGCCTGGCTCTGGCGCGTCCCCACCGTCTACATCGAGGTGTACGACCGCATCGACACCGCGACCGTGACCGCCCGACTCTGCCGGCCGTTTCTCTCCGCGATGCTCGTGCAGTGGGATGAGCAGCGGCGGCAGTACCCGGAGGCCACCGTCGTGGGGACCCTGTTGTGAGCGGCGAGAGCATCGGTAACGTCCCCGCGCACCGGGTCGCCTCGGGTCGGGCCCGATCGGCGCCCATCACCGGGCTGCCCCGACCGCGCGGCGCCGGTGACCTCGCCCGGGCCCGGGTGCTGGTCGCCGTCGGCACCGACACACACCCGTTCGACCGCCTGGTCCGTTGGCTGGAGGATTGGCACTGCGGCGTGGACGAGGACGTCGGTTTGACGGTTCAGCACGGACACACCCGGGCTCCTGCGGTCCCCGGGGCGGTGACCTTCCTCGGCCACGGCGAGCTCCAGACCGCGATGGCCGAGGTGGACCTGGTGGTCTGCCACGCCGGGCCGGCCACCATTCTGGAGGCCCGCAGGCACGGGCATCTGCCGATCGTCGTCCCCCGTGACCCTGCCCGAGGCGAGCACGTCGACGACCACCAGCAGCTTTTTGCCCGTCGCTTGGGAGCGGCCGGCATGGTGACGCTGGCCGAGACCCGGGAGGCGTTGATCGAGGCGCTCAACGCCGGGCTCGCCGACCCGCTCCGGTTCGCCGTCGCGGCCGATCCGAACGCGTCCGAGGCACGCCGGGCGGCGGTGGAGCAGGTCGGGCGAATCGTGGAGGAACTGGTGGTCGCGTCGGCCGGACAACGGCAGCGCGCGAGGTGGTGGCCGTGGGCACGGCCGGACCGGAACGGCGAGCGGCGGTGACCGGGCACCCGAGCGTGAGCACGGTGGTGCCCACCCGGGACCGTCCGGAACTGCTCCGGGTCGCGGTGCGCGCCATCCTCGACCAGGACTACCCCGGCCCCGTCGAGGTGGTGGTGGTCCACGATCAGTCGGAACCGGATCAATCGCTGAGGGAACTGTCTCGCCTGGACCGCCAGGTCCGAGTGATCCCCAACGAGCGGACCCCCGGCCTGGCGGGTGCGCGCAACTCTGGCGCCCTCGCCGCCGTCGGGGAGTTCGTCGCGTTCTGTGACGACGACGACGAGTGGCTGCCGGGCAAGTTGCGGGCCCAGATCGAGGCCCTCACCGCTGCCCCTGACGCGGCGTTCATCAGCTGCGGCATCCGTGTCAGCTACGACGGCAGGACCGTCGACCGGGTGCTGGCCAGGGACTCGGTTACCCTCACCGACCTGCTCCGGGACAGGATGACCGAGCTGCACCCGTCCACGTTCCTGATCCGTGCCGCCGCGCTGCGCGCCGGGTTCGGGCTGGTCGACGAGGAGATTCCCGGCAGCTACGCGGAGGACTACGATTTCCTGCTCCGCGCGGCGCGCAGTGCGCCGCTGATCAACCTGCGCACGCCGTACGTGCTGGTGCGCTGGCACCAACGGTCCTACTTCGCGCAGCGCTGGGACACCATCTCCGAGGCGTTGCAGTGGCTTCTGGAGCGCTACCCCGAGTTCGGCACGCAGCCAGTCGGCGCGGCGCGGGTCTCGGGGCAGATCGCGTTCGCCCGCGCCGCTTCCGGCGACCGGCGAGGGGCGGTGCGTTGGGCCCGGTACGCCCTCCGGCGCAACCCGCGCGAGCCGCGCGCGTACCTGGCGCTCGCGGTGGCCGGGAGGGTGATCCGCGCCGAAATGGTGCTGCGCACACTCCACAGGCGTGGCCGGGGCATCTGACCGAGCAAACTCGTCCGCTATCGACGCCATCAGCAGATCGAAGGGCAAGCTTCCATGAGGCTCCATGCGCTCCGGTTCCGTCTCGTCGACTCACCGACCTCACTTGGCGCGAAACGGCGGGCGCTGCGCGCGGCCTGGTTGTCGGACACCTTCCCGAACCTGGCGGACATGACCGTCCTCGACCTGGGTGGCCGGGTGCAAAGCTGGGCGCAAGTCCCCGTCCGGCCGGCACACGTGCACGTGGTCAACTTGGAGCCGCTGCCCGCGGATCTGCCGGGCTGGGCCGAGGCTGACCACGCCGATGCCTGCGAGCTGCCCAAGCGCATCCTGAGCCGCAGGTATGACCTCGTCTTCAGCAACAGCGTCCTGGAACACGTGGGTGGCCACGAGCGTCGTCGTCGGATGGCGGAGGCGGTCCGTGAGTTGGGGCGCGCGTACTGGGTGCAGACGCCGTACCGCTACTTCCCGGTCGAGCCACACTGGGTGGCACCGGGAATGCAGTTCCTGCCGGTAGCGGCGCGGGTGGTGCTGGCGCGTAGGTGGCCGCTCGCGTATTCCCCCGGCAAGTCCTACGAGGCGGCAATGAGGCAGGTGCTGACGACCGAGTTGATCGGTCGCGCCGAACTCCGGTATCTGTTCCCTGACGCGAGCATCCGCAACGAGCGATTGTTGGGCATGACCAAATCGATCATCGCCATCCGGCGCCTCTGACTGAGCGTGTTGCCGGGTGCCCGGCAGGCGTTGGGTCGGCCGGCTGCGTCAGCCCGGCCTGCCGCCGGGCCGGTCAACCGGCGGAGGCGGCGCTCGGCCGTGGTGCCACATCGCTGGGGTCCTGCGGCGGTCGGGGCTCGTCGATCGACGGCCAGCCGGCCGACCAGACGTGGCGCTGCCGCCAGATCGAGACCCAGTCGACGCCACGGGACCGGTCCGCGGCGAGCAGCGTCTTGCCGACGGCTCGCAGCCCGACACCAACGGCCAGTAGGCCGATGCCGAGCCGGGCCCGTGGCGGTGACCAGTGCCGGCGGACGTAGGTCACCTTGCCGCGGAGGATCTTCACCCGCTGCCCCTCCGAACTCGACGAGGCGCCACCGACATGGATCACGGCGGCGTCAGGGTTGAGGATCGGCCGAGCTCCGAGGGTGGCGGCCCGAGCCGCCAGATCGATGTCGTCGCTGTACAGGAAGAACTGCGGGTCGAAGCCGCCAAGCTGACAGAACAGGTCGCGCTCGATGAGCATGAGGCAGCCGGAGACCGCAGGCACTTCGCGTACTGACTGCCGGTCGTAGCGAGGTAGGCCCTCCGGGTTGGCCCAGTGGTAGCGCGAGAAGACGGTCGACAGGCCGGTGGCGAAGGTGAAGTGGCTCCACAGGCTCGGCAGGCCCCAGCAGGAATACCCGTCGTCCGTGCCGTCGGCGTGCAACGTCCGTCCGGTGTAGATCCGATGCCCCGGCTGCCGCCGAGCGAACGTGAGGAGGTCGGCGACCGGGTTTCCGACCGGAACGGTGTCCGGGTTGAGCAGCAGGAGATATTCTCCGTCACTTGCGACCGCGCCCCGGTTGACGCCACGGCCCCAGCCCACGTTCTCGGGCAGTCGGATCAGCCGCACCTCGGGGAAGCGCTCGGCGACCGCGTCGGCGGAGCTGTCGATTGATGCGTTGTCCACGACGGTGATGTCGAACCGGACGTCCGGGGTGCGGCTGTCGGTGAGTTCCCGCAGACAGCGCAGGGTCAGATCCCGGGTGTTGTACGAGACGATGACGACGGAGACGTCGGGTCGACTCAAAGCGGTCCTCCGGACTGGATCGGCCGCGGGTGTCCCGACCCGTCGGTGGGGATTGGGTCTGCCGGCGCCGCGGCGCCGGTCCCGGTCTCCGGTGTTGTCCGGCCAGTCGGCAGTGCCGCTGTCGGATCAGAGTCTGTCGGCGCATCCCGCCCAGCCGCGACCCGGTCCGCGAGGGCTTCGGGCCGGAGGTGAAGCCGCTGCCGGGCGCTCACTGCCAGCAGTTCCAGTGCGAACGGAAGGTCGTGTACGAGGTACCGGCGCATCAGCCGCGCCGGCTCGCTGGCCAAGCGATGCGCCCACTCGAGCCCATACGTCTGCATCCACCCTGGCGCCCGTCGGTGAACGCCGGCCACGAAGCCGATGGCCGCGCCACAACCCAGGAACCAGGAATTGGGCAACAGAGGGCGGAGCCGGGCGATCACCCGCTCCTGCTTGGGAAAGCCGAGCCCGACGAACACCAGGTCCGGTTGAGCTGCGGCCACGGTGGCGCAGACCTCCTCGAGCTGGTCGGGCCGGGTGTCGAAGCCCATCGGCGGGCTGAGGTGCCCGGCGATCCGCAGCCGCGGGATCCGGGTCCGCATGACCTGCTCCGCGCGGCCCGGGGTGCTCGGCGCCCCGCCCATCAGGTAGACGGAGCGGTCCTGCTCGGCCAGCGCCGCCGAGAGGCTCCAGATCAGGTCCGAGCCGGGAACCCGGGCCGGCAGTGGTTGTCCGGCGATTTGGCTGGCCCAGATCAGCGGCTTGCCGTCGGCCACGACGAGGCTCGCTGATTCGACGTGCGCCCGCGATTCCCGATCTCGCCGAGTAAGGCGAAGAATGTCCACATTGGGGGTTACGATCTGTCCGCCCCGACCTGCGGCAAGCTCGGTGACGACATGCCGAATAACGTCTTTCTCGTGTAGCGGGTCGAAGTCGACTCCGTAGACGTTGACCCGGCTTCCGACACGAGAACCGTGCACATGGGAGGGCATAGAAAAGTAATCTACCGACGCTGTGCGCGGGGGCAAGGCATCGAACGGGCAGCATCTGTGGGCTTCCGCGTGAGACAACCCTCGGCCATTCGACCGGTTGTTTACTCGCCCCCTAGCTGGCAGCATCGATGCGTGCGAATCAGTGTCATCATGCCTGCGTTCAATGAAGCGGCCGGGATCGGTGGTGTCCTGCGGCACCTGCTGGAATCTCCGCAATTCGGCGCGGATATGGAGGTCGTCGTCGCCGCGAATGGATGCACCGACGACACTGCCGCTATCGCTCGTTCTCTTGGCGTACACGTCTTGGAAATATCGACGCCTTCCAAAGCTGCCGCAATGAACGCCGCTGACCAGGCGACAAGCGGCGACGTTCGAATTTACGTGGACGCGGATATGCCCGTCACGGCCGAATTGTTACGCCAGCTTGCCGACACCGTCAGTCGGCCCGGAATCGTCGCGGCGGTTCCCCGGCCACTGGTCGACACTTCGGGAAGCGCGTGGCCCGTCCGCGCCTACTACGCAATGAACGCCCGGCTGCCGGTTTTCCGCAACCGCCTCTTCGGGCGCGGGATCATTGCGCTTTCCGCCGAGGCGAGGTCCCGCTTCGATCGGATTCCCGACATCACGGCCGACGACATGTTCCTCGACGCGATAGTCGGCGCGGACGAGAAGGCGGAGATCGAGGCGGTGGTACGGGTACGCGCGCCGCAGCGCACGGGGGATCTCATCCGCCGGGTGGCCCGTGCACGGGAGGGCAACGCGCAGTTCTGGCGCTTCGTCCGGTCCGCGCCACCGGCATACGGCCTTCCGGTCGACCCGGTGCCCGGTCCGAGTTCCTGGTCCTGGCTTCGGGACGTGCTGCTCCGGTCCCCTCGGCTGCTGCCGGCGGCGGCCTGCTACGTCGCGATCATCCTGCTGGCCGAGGCGAAGCGGCGCTCTCCTGGGTGGAGCGTGCGCTCCGGTTGGGGACGGCGGGAGTTTCCCCAGCTCAGGCGGTAGGCGTCGGCGGTTGATGTCGTTTTTGCCGGTACGAGCATCGGAAGGGCATTCCGGGCGATTGGTGTGCCTATTCTCAAGTAACCATTAAGTCTCGCGGAGGGCCGTACCCGATCGGCTCCTGCTCCTCGTTAGCCCGGGCAACGGCGACTGGCCGGAACAGCGGTAGCTGTCCGCGTCAGACAATCGCACTGGGGAGGCGTGTCCATCTCGAACAAACGGGGTGGCGGCGATAAGAGATCCAACCCGAAAGGTGCCAAGTCTCGTGGAAAGCCAGCATCCCTCCGTTCCTCCGGCCCCCCGCTCGCATGCCGGGGCCGCCTCGCAGCCACCTGGGTTGCGCCCGCGTCGCGGGCGCTTGATCTTCACCGTCGGTGCGGCCCTGGCCATCGTGGCCTCTGCAACGGTCATCGCCGCCGGGGCCACGACCACCCGAGCCGCGACCAACTCCTTCTTCACCGGGGCGGACGTCTCCGGCGTGCCGACCGATCCCGATACCCAGCCGGTCGAGCTTGGTCTGCGCTTCACGTCGAGCAGCAACGGGACGCTGTCCGCCGTCCGGTTTCTCAAGGCGAACGGTTCCACAAGCTCGCATCCGGTCAACGTCTGGTCCGCGAGCGGCCAGAAGCTCGCCGCCGCGACCTCGACCAACGAGTCGTCCTCGGGCTGGCAGGAGGTGACGCTCCCGACGCCGGTTCGGATCGAGGCCGGCCAGGTGTACGTCGTCTCGTACCACACCTCCCGGTACCGGGCGACGCAGAACTTCTTCAATCGGACGGTGACATCCGGCCCACTGAGCACCTCGGGCGTCGCGGGTGTCTTCGCGTACGGCACCGGCGGCTTCCCCACGTCGACCTACGAGGCCAGCAACTACTGGGTCGACGTCGTCTTCGCTCCTGCCGCGGGTGGCACGTCCACCCCAACCGTCTCCGCCAGTCCGAGCACTTCGCCGACCCGTACCCCGTCGACGTCCCCGTCGCCGACGCGGACCCCGACGCCCAGCCCGACACCGACGGCGGCCAACCCGCTGGCCCTGCCCCGCATTGCCTGGGAGGGCGGCCCCGCCTACTACGGGGCGTACCCGGTCGCCCAGGGAGCGGGCTGGACCAACCCGGCCTTCTTCCCGATCGGGGTGTGGCAGGAGAGCGTGATCGAGACGAGGGACACGGCCCTGGACAAGAGCGCGGGCATCAACACGTACGTGGCGCCGACCGACAACAGCAACCTGCGGCTCATCCAGAGCGCCGGGATGAGCGTGATCGGGGGCAACAGTCAGCAGGTCGGGCCATCGACAGTCGCCTGGTCACTGTCCGACGAGGTTGACATGTGGGGCGGCCCGGGCAGCTCCGCCTGGACCGGCAACTATCCCGGCCAGGGAGCGGTCTGCCAGCCTGCCAACGGCCGCTGTGGATACACGATCCAGGAGACGATGCTTAGGCGGCTCCCGGCCGACGGGCGAATGCGGTATTCCAACTATGGCAAGGGCGTCATGTTCTGGGAGACCGACGCCGAGGCGGGTCGCTTCGTCAACAGCTACACCAACGTGGTGTCCAACGACATCTACTGGTACACCGACCCCGGCGTCTGCGAGTCCCCGTCCGAGGGGCCCGGCATTGGCGTCCGGCCGGAAAACTGCCGACGCGCCGCGAACTATGGCCGGACCTTGGACCGGATGCGTCACCTCGACGGTGCCGACGGCAAGCGCCAGCCGATCTTCGCCTTCGTAGAGGTGGGGCACCCGTTCACCGAGAGCGACGCACCGACCATCACGGGCGACCAGATCGCCGGCGCGGTGATGAACTCGCTGATCCACGAGGCACGGGGCATCCAGTACTTCAACCACAACTTCGGCGGATCCTGCCTCTCGCAGCACGTGCTGCGCGATCGGTGTGGCGCTGCGGTCCGACCGGTGGTGACCGAACTGAACCGGCGGGTGACGTCCCTGGCACCCGTGCTGAACACCCAGTCGTACGAGTGGCGGTTCAACCAGAGCCTCGACACGATGCTCAAGGCGTACGGAAACTCGTACTACGTCTTCGCGATGCCGGGCCGGACCGGTGGCACCGGCACCCAGACGCTGACTCTTCCGCCCGGAATGAAGGGGGCGCAGGCCGAGGTGCTGTTCGAGAACCGAACGGTGCCGATCAGCGGGGGCGCATTGCAGGACACGTTCGCCCGGGAGTCCGCGTACCACATCTACAAGATCACACCGTGACGCTCTGACGTTGAGCGGCCCGGGGTGTCTGGCCACCGCCACTGGCAAGGTCAGTGGCGGTGGCCGATCTCCTTGAAGAACGCCAGGATGCTGGCGCTCTCCCGTTCGGCCGAATACTCAGCCCGCACGTGCCGCGCCGCCTCTACGCCCCGCGACCAGCACCAGCCGGGCTGCTCGGCTTCCCGGGTCAGGCATTCCTGCAGCGCGCGACTCATCGCCAGCAGGTCGCCGGTGGGGGTCGGCTGGCTGAACGCGGGATCGAAGAACTCCCGGCCGCCGAATCCGTGGAAACCGATGACGTAGTTCCCGGACGCCATCGCCTCGGCCGCCGGCAGCCCGAAACCCTCCTGGTAGCAGGAGCTCAGGAAGATCGTCGAGGCGCGCAGCCTGCGGGCGACCTCCTCCTGCGAGACGCCGTCCACCGCATCGATGGTCCACCCGGCCAGCGCGCCGCGAGCCCGCAGCATGTGCAGGACGTTCTCGGCGTCCGCCCGGCCACGCCGCGGCATGTAGCTGAGCACACGTCCGTTGGGCCGGTCGGGGGGATTGAACAGCGCCGCGTCGACGCTCAACCGGACCCGGTGGATCGGCCTGCGGAACGCGTATTCGAGGAGGTCCTGGCTGTGCTCCGAGACCACCATGACGCCGAGCAGACCGGGGCTGTCGAGATAGTGCCGCGTGACCAGCTCCGCGTCGACGTTCCAGGTGAGGTGCCCACTCTGGTTGAACACGACGTGCCGCACGCTCGCCGGCAGCCGGGGCAGCAGCCGGGCGTCGGTCTCTGGCACCACGAGGAGATCGTCGGGTCCGAGTGGGCTCGACTGCACGTCGGTGACCCGGGTGCGATGAGGAAACCAACTGCACCGGAAGCCGCGACGCTCGTGCAGCACCGCGGCGGCGACCCCGGCCTCGTTGAGCACGTCGACGTGTCGGTAGAGGGTGCGGATGCCGCCCGAGGGCTCGTTGTAGTCACGGGCCAGGTAGTAGATGGTCGGCGCCCCGGAGGACGTCCCTCGTAACCGGATCTTGGGCGGACCATGCTGCCGGTACCGCTGATAGACCCGGTACGCCCGCCGTGCCTGCTCCTCAAGGCCCATCGTCGCCTCGCCGTCAGATGCTCAGGATGCCGAGCTTGCGGGCGAGCCGGAGAGAGCGGTCGAAGACGGTCAGGCCGATCGCGAACATGATCACACTGAACCCGGTCAGGATCGCCAGCGACATCAGCGGGGACAACCCCTCGGCCGGCGGGTCACTCATCAGCAACTGCCGCTCGGCGGCGATGACGTAGGAGTGCGGCACGAGGTAGCTGACCCAGCGGATCCATTCCGGGAGCACGCTGATCGGGAAGAGGGTGCCGCCGAGCACCCCTGCGGCCAGGCTGTAGAGCATGATGACCGGCTCGCCGCGCTTGAACAGAATGATGAAGCTGGCGGCGAGGGTGCCGATGGCGTTGCAGGCGGCTATCCCGACCAGGAACACCAGCAGCGCGAGGGGGATGGACCGCCATTCGATCTGGGCACCCAACAGGCTGCCGAACGCGATCATGAAGGCCGCCATCACGGTGCCGGTGACGCTCCGCCAGATGTTCATCGCGATCGGAATCAGCGCCCACGGCACGGGCTCCACCAGGTAGGTCTCGAGTGTGCCGCGTTCCTGCGCGAACTGGAGCCGGTTGGTCAACGCGGTAAGCGCGTCCTGGAAGCCCGCGGTGACACTCGCGCCGATGAGCATGAAGGCGAACGCGTCGGTGGCATTGAGGAACGAGCCCTGGAAGAAGTAGAGCAGCACGGGGAAGACCACTGCGGCGTACCGCAGGATGGTGGTGGCCGGGAACATCCGCTCTTCCACCAGGTCGATGCGGACGTAGGCCGCACAGGTGTCGAGCGACTTGCGCCAGAGGCCACGACGGCCGATCGGGGCGGTGTAGGCGAGGCTCATGTCGGTCCGCCCTCTGCGGTCTGGTCGTGACGGTAGGCGCGGGCGATCAGGTCCCGCAGCGGCATCGGGATCTCGCGGACGTGCCGGACCTGCCGGGCGCCGGCACCGAGTGCGGCCAGCACGTCACCCGCGCCGTCGCGGACCTTGAGCCAGCACCGGACGGTGGCCCCGTCGACGGTGAGCTCCAGGCCCAGCGACGTCAGATTCGCGGCCGCCTGGTCGGCGGCGTCGGTCGAGGCGAAGACCAGTTCGAGTTGTGGTCGCTCCCACTGCTCCCGCAGGCTGTCGAGGTCGCCGAAGTACTTGACCCGGCCCTTGTCGAGCAGCAGGGCCTGGGAACGCAACGCCTCGATCTCTTCGAGACGGTGCGACGAGATCAGCACCGCGAGTCGCTCCCGCTGGACGAGATCGGTGATCAGGTCGAGCAGCCCGTGCGCGGCGATCGGATCCACCGCACCGGTCGGCTCGTCGAGGATGAGCACCCGGGGGCCGGACAGCAGCGCCCGCGCCAGCCGCAGCCGGGCCTTCATACCGGCCGACAGGCCGGCGACGACCGTGTCGATCCGCGATTCCAGATCCACCGTCGCCAGGACCTCGGGGATCCGGGTCGCCATCAACCGCGGCGACATGCCCTGCAGCCGGCCGTGCATGTGCAGGTTCTCCCGGGCGGTGGCCCGCATGAGCAGGCTCCGGTCGTCCGACGGCATCCAGCCGACGACCTGGCGGATCTGCTCCGAGTCCCGTTCGACATCGAGCCCGAGGAGGGTGCCCTCGCCGCTCGTCGCCGTGGTCAGGCCGACGATTATCCGGAACAGGGTGGTCTTACCGGCGCCGTTCGGGCCGACGATCGCGCAGATCTCGCCGGCGCGAACGGTCAGGTCGATGCCGTCGAGCGCGATGACGTCCGACTTGATGTGCGTGCGGGCCAGCACCCGCATCCACCTCGGTGTCGGCTCGTACACCTTCGTCAGGCCGGACAGGACAAGGACCTCCTCGGCATCGGCGGGTGACCGCGCGCCGACCTGTTGCGCCTGCCCGAGGCCGTCCGCTGGGGTAGGTGGTCCCGATCGCCCAGCCGGCGGGAGATCGGCTACGCCGACGTCAACCGCTCTCTCCGAAATCGCCGACATGCCGTCAACCGCCCCCTCACCCTCGTGCCTCTGCTTGTTGGCCGCGCCGCTCAGACCCGGATGCCTCGCCAACGCCACCAGCCCCACCGCACCCGGCGATCCACTCGGTCTGCCAGCCGCCGCAGCCGGGGCGGGCGCTCGGGCCGTCGTCCGCGGCGTACGTTGCGTTCGTAACGCCGCCAGAGCCGTGATCCCCGGGCCTCGGCGTCGATGCCCTCGGCCAGATCTGCCAACCGCTCGGGCAACTCGTCTCCGCCGTCGTTCAGCTCGTAGGCCCGGCTCGCGAGGGACAGCGCCGTCCGGGCGAGCGCCGCCTTGGCCGCCTCGTGCAGGTGGCGCACCGGCTCCACCCGGTCGCCCTCCTCGCTGAAGAGGATCTCGAAGACGCTGTGCCGCTCGGTGATGTCGCGGATCATGCCGCCGAACTCCTGGACATGCATGTTGGCGCCATGTACGCGGTAGAAGGCCTGGTCGACGCCGTTGACCCGGCCGACGTGGGCGCGGGCGGCAGCCCGTAGCCAGAGCAGGAAATCCGCGGCGTGCGGCACCCGTGCGTCGTATCCCTTGAGGTCGTGCATGACGCTCGCCCGCATCACCACCTCGGGCGTCGACACCGGGTTGGTGGCCCGAGCGCAGTTCTCCCGCAGCCACTCTGCGCCGGTCCAGATCGTCCAGGAGGTTGCCCGGGTCCGTGGCGTGGGAGTGCGGTCGTTGAACGCCGCGGAGAAGCCGTAGACGAAACCGACCTCGGGGTGTGCCTCCAGCAGCGCGGTGGCCCGTGCCAGCGAACCGGGCGTCAGGAGATCGTCCGCGGAGAGCAGGACGAGATAGTCGCCGGTCGCCTTCGCCAAGCCCTCGTTGTACGTGGCCAGATGACCCTGATTGACCACATGTTCGATTACCTGGACCCGTGGATCCACGGCAATCGTGCGGGCCACCTCGACGCTGCCGTCGGGGGATGCATCGTCGACGATGAGGACATCGACGTCCACCCCTTCCTGCGAAAGGATGCTTTGCACACAGGCCGGAAGATAACGGCCGTAGTTGTAACAGGGCACGACGACGGAAACTGTCGGCCGCCGCCGCAACGGGCGCGGCCGTTCCCGGGTCACCATGCGGCGACGCCCACATCGGCCAGGCTCACCAGGACTCCCTCAAATTGCCTGTGGACAGAATCCGCGCAAGCATGGCCGCGCCGTCCCTCAAGGTGCCGTACGTCCGCGCTGACGCACAACCTCCGACTGCTTCGAGATGGTGTCCGGTAGTTGACTGCGTCAGGCGTTCGGTCGGAATATGACGTCCACCCAGAAGTTGTGCGAGACGGCGGAATCGGGGAAGCCGCCGCCGTACCGGAAGCTGGCGCCACCTGCCGGTATGTGCAGTGGTCCCCGATCAGTTCCCTGGCCCGCGAACGCGTTCAGGGTGACTGCGTATTGTCCGACCGAGGTCCAGTAGGAGACGACGTACGTGGTGCCCGCCGTAATGCTCACGGGTTGCGAGAATGTGGCGGTCTGCCACCCGGATCCGGTCTCGTTCGTGAACGACGCCGTCGCGAGTAGGTCGCCGTTCGAACTCCACAACGAGCCGGTGTGGAGCCCGTTGTTGTCCGGCCCCTTGAAGAATCGCACTGCGGTCACCGCACCGCTGACGTCGGCGGTGAACCGCGCGCCGACCTCGATCGAGTTCGAGTCGTTCCAGTTTGAATGCTGCGGTGTGTCCGTGTCGCTGAACAGGCTGACCGGCGTACCCAGCGGGGGAGTCGGGCTGGGGCTGAGCGTCGGTGTCGGTGAGGGCGTCGGGCCTGGATCTTGTGTCGAGTCCGGCACGAAGAGCGTGTCGACCCAGTAGTTGCTGGACTGGTACGAGTTCTGCGGGAACGCATGCCTGCCGTAGTTGTAGACGCCGTTGGCCGTTGTCGGAGGCGCGCTGAGCGGCCCGTTGGTCCAGAGCGTCGAGAAGAAGTTGGACGTCGAGGCGTAGCGGCCGTTGGGCGCGAAGTACGAAGCGACGTACGTCGTACCGGCGGTCACCGGGATCGGGCTGTCGAAGCGCACGCTCTGCCAGCCTGAGCCGGTCTCACCGGAGAACGTGGCCCGGGCCAGCAGTGTGCCGGAGGCCGTCCACAGGCTGCCGGTGTGCGTACCGCTGTTGCCGGGGCCCTGGTAGAAGCGCACCCCGACGATCCGTCCGTCGGTCGACGGGACGAACCTCACGCCCAGTTCCACGGCGCTGGGGTCGCTGTCCGCCGCTGACTGGGGCGTCGCGTTCGGCGCGAACATCGTGTAGATGGCGGCGTACGCGTCGGTGGTGAAGGACCAGACGGTGGGCTCGTCACCCGGGTTGCCCTGGTTGTCGGCCACGGTCACCCTGGCGGTGTAGGTGGTCGCGGTGGCCAGGGAGGTCGACGGGGTGAAGGTCACCGTCTTGGTCGCGTCGTCGTAGCCGACCGTACCGGCGACGGACACGCCCGCCTGGTTCTTGAGGGTGAACTGGATGGACGTCGGGTTCAACGGCTTCGAGAAGATCACGGACGGACGTACCGTGATCGGCACTGTGGTGGCGTTCGCCGGCGGTGTGGTCGCCACCGGGCTCGGCGGGCCGGCCGCGCTGTCGATGAACGTGATGTCCACCCAGTAGTTGACGTCGTTGTAGGTCAACGTCGGGAAGCCACTGCCGTAGGCGAAGACGCCGTTGCCGCGCGACGGGGTGGATCGGGGTGCGATCAGCGGCGCGGAGTTCACGTCCCGGCCGCTGAAGACCAGTGGGTCGGCGGCGTAGCCGCCGTTGGGGGCGGTGTAGGACGCCACGTACTCCGTGCCGTGGGTGATGGGCACGGGGCTGGCGAAGGCCAGCGTCTGCCAGCCGGCGCTGGTCTCCCCGACGAATGTTCCGGTGGCCAGGCGGGTCCCTGTGCGCGTCCAGAGGCTTCCGGTGTGCGTACCCGTGTTGGCCGCGCCCTTGTAGAAGCGGACGCCGGTGACGTAGCCGTCGTCCTGCGAGGTGAACCGCACGCCCAGCTCGACGGGCGAACTGTCGTTGACCGCCGGGTTGTCCGGCACCAGGGATCCGAAGAGGGTGCTGGGCCCGGCCAGTTTCAGGCTGACCGTGGACGGCGTCGCCGGCATGTTGACGCTGTCGTCGATCGCCCGGACCCGGACCACCTGAGTGCCGGCGCCGCTGGAGTGGAAGCTGTACGACCAGGACGTGGTGCCGTCGGCGGCGTGCCAGGTGGCGCCGCCGTCGGTCGACACCTCGACGCCCGCGACCCGGCCGCCGCCGAGGTCGGCGGCGGTGCCCCGCACGGTCACCAGGGAGCCGTTGGTGACCGTCGAACCGTTCGCCGGTGCGGTGATGGTGGTTGTCGGAGCCTGGGTGTCGGTGGACGCCGACGTCGGCTGGAGGCCCGGCATCAGCGTCGCCGGCTGAACCCCCATGTCGGCGAAGAGGTTGACGGTGGCCTGCTGCATTCGGGTGTCGGCCGACGAGGTGATGCCGTCGTGGACCGAGTCCAGACCCCACGCCCACTGGACAGTCCCGGCGCCGAAAACCAGAGCGCCGCTGGCCGCGCGGTACATCGTGAGGTGGTGAGTGGTGGTGCCCGGGGTGACCGTGTTGCCGAAGTCGCGCAGGTATTCAGGTGTCGATCCGGTCGTGCTGGAGAGCCGGATGAGGCCGGCCGGCCGGAATCCGTTGTCCACGTCCTCGTCGGACTCGTAGCCGACCGTGTGCGGGGCGAGCGTCACCGTCTGGCCCGGCGCGGTACTGGCGAGGCCCGTGTACCGCCACAGCCGGAACTTGCCCTGGTATTCGGGCACCTGCAGCGCGAGATCGGTGTTGTTGCTCATGTAGGCGGTGCCGGTCAGTGCGTTCTCCGGCTGCCCCGCGCCGTTGCCGGGCTGTATGAACCGCGGATCTCGCCACGTGCCGGTCCATTCGTTGGTCGGGTCGATGTCGGCGTTGGCCCAGGTCTCCTTGTAGCAGACCAGCGTGCGGTGCGGGGTGTTGGTCCCGTCCACGCTGGGCGCGAGCCGCGTCCGCCAGTAGACCTCGTTGCCGCTGAAGAAGGCCAGGTTCACGCCGGCGTCGCGGGCCGCCTCGACGTTGGTGCGCTCCGGGCCGGACCAGTACTCGTCGTGCCCCACGGACAGGAACACGTCGTGATTGCGGATGAGGCTGCCACGTCGGTCGGTGTCGATGTCGGTCGTGTAGCTCACGTCGTACCCGTTGCGCTCCAGAAAGCGGATCATGGGGTACTCGTTGCTGAACAGGAAGTCACGACCGTTGCTGCTGCCCCGGGTGGAGAACGGCCGGTTGTAGCTGACCTCGAATGCCCGTCCGTTCTGCAGTGCCTCGTAGAAGTCCCCACCGCCGTACGTGTTGTAGGCGTGCCAGGTGGCATCGGAGGTCTTGAAGAAGAGGCCTGAGGTGCTGCTGTCGTCCCGCACCACGAAGGTGATGTGGCTCGCGCTGCCGGTGTCGACGTCGGTGCGCTTCAACCGTGCGATGTACACGCCGGAGACGGCGGTCGAGGGGACCTGCCACGACGCGGATACCCGCCAGTTCCCACAGTCGAACATCTGGGTGTCGTTGTTGGTGATGCATTCTTCCGGCTGGTGCTGCGGCAGTGTCGCGGACGGTGTCACCGGCGTGATCCGCCGGGCGCCGGCGCCGCCGTACCAACCGAGGCGATAGATCTCGATGGTGTACGCGGTCGCCACCGTGTCGATCTTGAAGTCGATTCGCTGGCCACGGTTCACGCTGATGTCGGTGGCGAAACCCTGGATCGTCCAGTCGCCGAAACCGTCGATGTCCCACTCCGAGGCCGGTTGACCCGCCTGAGCGTTCTCGCAGACCACCGGATTCGGATTGCAGACGGCGGCAGCGGCCCGCGTCGGGCCGGCGACCGCTCCGGCGAGGACGACTCCGACGACGGCAAGGAACGCGACACCGGGTCGCATCCGACGGGGCGTACCGCCTGTTGCGGCCCGACCGCTGGGCCGACCGCTGGCCGGCGGCGGTGCTTGCGGCAGCGCCGTCCGGATCAGTGGTTGGGTCTCCCCGCGCCCGCAGGCTGTGCCGGATATCCCAGTCGTGCCAGGGTTCATCGCCATCGGGCACCAACCTCTCGCTACGAGACGTCACGGCGCCTGCCGGGCGGCTCAATATTGAAAAGTAGAGAACCCCTCATCTCTTGCCAACGGCCGTCCACACTGGCTGTAACACCGGGCGGTCGCCAACGGCCACCCGATCAGGCACGCTCGGTCGGATGGCTGACAGCCGAGGCCGATGAGCAGGCCAACCTGGTCCCGCGCATGCCTCCGACTCGCCGGACCCTGCCATCCCGAGCGGCCTCGCCCCTCGGGCCTCGGCCCTCGCCTGGCCCGTCGATCTTGCAGTTTCGGTCGTCGTTTCGCGTGCTATGCCCCTTACGTCGGGACATAAGTGCAAGATCGCGTAGCCGGGGCGCCAACTCCGGCGGTCATGGAGTTGTGGTGCCCGTTGGGGAGCGTGGCGGGCGTTTTGTCACCCAGCACAGTTCCTTGATCGACGAGGCGCGCCAGCCGTGGGGTGGCTCCACCTAGTCGCGCGCATGCCTCTGGCTCGCCGGACCCTGCTGCTCCGCCCCGGTCACGCGCGGTAGGACGATGGTGAGATCGGAGGCGTTGGTGCGCGGTGATACGACAGTTGCCCTGCTCGGCTCGGTCACGTCCCGCGGAACATCCGGATCGTCGAACGGCATCACCTGCTTCGTCCGGCGCGGCCCGACCGCCTCGGCGACGGAGATCATGCCGAAGAGCAGCACCAGGCAAGCAGCGGACACCGCGATCATCGACCGGATGGTCCCGGTGACCTTGCGCGTCGGATCCGTTGGTGGGTTGATCGGTAGAGCCTGGAACAGGTACTTGTCGTCCGCGCCGTCGACCTTCTGCATGTCGTACAGCTCTTTTTCCATGCTCTTGGACACCAGGTCGAGCGTCTTCGCGGCCGACTCGGGCGAGCTGCCCGTGCCGACGATGTTGATGACCAGGCCCGAGCCGATCGCGTTGGTCGAGCTGATCGTGTAATCCTCGTCGGCTCCTTGGCTGATCAACCCCTGGCGGACCAGGCCGCCCGACACCCGCTGGGCCAGGACGTCGACCACCACGGACGGGTTGGGTAGTCGCAGGTACGGGTTGTTGGCGTTGATCTTGAGTAGCGTTGGATCCCGTTCGATCGCGGCATCGCTCGGCTGGGGTGGCGGGGCGATCAGCACATACTGCGCCTGAGACTCATACACCGGCGGTATCCCGAAGGCGACGAAGGCGTTCCCGGCGATCAGCACTGCCAGCACTGCCAGCACGATCAGCTTGTGGCGTCGCACGGTCGTGAACATGGCCAGGAGATCCATCAGGGCTCAATTCTCGCTGGAGGAGACGGGGCGTCGACGAGGGCAGCCGGCTCTGCTGGCCGCAGGGCCGCCGCCGGCACCGATACGGGAAAGATCCGGGTCTGCGCGGGCCACCGCTGGACGGCCAGCCAGCAAGTGGCGCAGAGCCCGAGGACAACGGCGTGGACCGCGGCGAACTGCGCGAAAGAGAACGCGTCGAACGTGTACGCCCCGACCGCTGCGGCGAGGCAGGCACCGGCAAGCGCACCGCACAGCGAGCGCAACTCGGGGTTGGTCGTCCGGCCCCGTGCCTGCAGCGCCGTGAGTGCGGGCACCAGGAAGTACAGCACGAGCGCGGCCAGGCCGAGGATGCCCATCTCGATGGCGGTCTTCAGGTACTGGTTGTCCAGAATCCGTGTGGCGTCCTCCGGCAGGAACGTGCCACCGCCCCGGCCCAGCCACGGGGCCTGCTGCACGAGCGCGACAACCCGGGGATAGTTGTCCAGCCGATTGGTGATCGAGGCATCCTCTGACCCTGCGGTGATCGAGCCGATGATCGTCCGCAGATAACCCGGTGTGGTGGCGAAGATGGCGACGACGGCGCCCGGTGCGAAGGCAAACAGCCAGACCCGTTGCTTGGCGGGCAGGCAGATGATGAACGTCGCCACCGCGATGCCGACAGCCAGGATCGCCGACCGGGAGACGGACATCGGTATGCACATCCCGATCAGCCCCACCGGCAGCCACCGTCGCACGGGTGAGCGTTCCCGGTCGTGGATGCCCAGCCAGATCGCCACCGGCAGGAGCATGCCGGCGACCACGCCCAGTTCGATCGGATGGATCGTCGTCCCGGTGACCCGGACGAGCGCGTCGCGGCCCTGAAACGAGCCGTACTCCGAGCCGGACTCGAATCCCGGCAGCGCCAGACGCAGCAACGGCTTGAGGTCCCACAGGAACCAGAACTGGAGGGTCGCCACGACACCGGAGAACGCGCCGCCCCACACCAGAGTCCGGATGACTCGCAGGAGGTCGGCCGGGCTGCGCAGGTGCTCGGCGGTCACCAGGATCACCCCGGACATGCCGACGAGCAGGAGCATCCAGCGGTCGGCGCCGAGCCTCTGCGTCTCGTCCGGCGTGAACAGTGGCATGGCGGCGTAGGAGAGCAGCGCGCTGATCCACAGCAGCGCCAGCGCACCGCGAACGGGATAGCGGGTGTGGACCGGGTCGTGCAGGCCGAGGAGCGCTGTCACCGCCCAGGCCAGGAAGAGGACAAGGGATACGAGGCTCGCCAGGTAACCCTGCGCGCCGACGATCCGGATCACCGTGTCCGACGGAAAGATGAAGGCGCTGAGGATGAAGAGCTGCAGCATGAATGCGGCCTGGCGGGACCCCTGCGGGCGTACGACCCGGAGAGTCTCGGCTGGCCCCGCACCGGAGGCCCGGTCGCTGTTCACACGTCTGGCGTCGCCGGTCATGGTTGTCGTCGATCCGTTGAATCGCCGCACCAAGCTCTCGTTCCTACCCTTGAATCGGGATCCTTCAGTGGAGGGCTGGCCCGAGCGTACCGCTCTGGCGTGGGCCGCGGAATCGTCCTGTTTCAGAGCTCAGCCCGCCGGACGGCCGGGTTCAACCACCGCGTCGGGCCGTCGATGTATCCGAATCTCACTCGTAAACCGCACTGTTGTCCGTGGTCAGGCTAGGGAGAGGTTGGCCAGCGCCTGCCGACGCAGCGGCGTGGGCGTACGGGACTTGGCGGAAATCATCACCGCGATGTCGCGATCCTGGATCGCGCCGAGAAACTCCCGCATCGTGCGCTCGTCCAATGGGGTCTCCTCCCAATAGGAATGGCAGAGGGTGTCCGCGGCGCGGAAGGAGCCGACGTTCATTCCAGCACCGGAAACCTCATCGACATAGACGCCGTACAGCGTCCATTCGGAAAAATGCAGCTTTGCCCCGATCACGTCCGTCCATCGGCGTCCGGTCACTGACTCCACGTGGGCCAACAGCCGTCGCACGACCGCCGGATCCCACGCCAACAGCGACGAGACGTAGTCGGCGTAGGGTGGCGCGGCCGCCGGCACACCGAGCAGGGACCGGGCGACCTGATGCCAGATCACGTGCCGGGGCAGCCGCTCGTCGACCTCGTCGGGCTTGCGATAGAAGCGGACCACCTCGTCACGACGGAAAGTGTCGGCGGAGAACGGCCGAACGAATTGGATGTCGGAGTCGACAAGCACGACGACGTCGGCATCGGATCGCGCCGCGGCCGCGAGCTTGATGATCTGTTGCAGGATCCAGCCCCGCAACGGCGGGAACGGGCGGCGGAGGTTGACCGCGAGGTTCGCGCCCGGCAGGGACCGGAAGGAGCGGGGCAGGAAATCCGCCTCGTCATGGATCACCGCGCGTGCCCCGCTCAACTGGCTGAAGAGCGCCAGGTCGGCTCGCGGCACGATGATGTGGTGCTGTATCGAGTCCGGCGAGTGCGCCAGCACCGAGCGGTGCAGGTCCGCGCAGCGGTCGAAGTCCGGCGCGAAGCTGGGGGTGATGATGGCCAGTCGTGACATGCCAGGAGTCCTCTTGTCGGCCGGCTGCGGGCCCGGCTGTTCGGTGTTCACCGGACCACCGCCGGCGACCAGGCGTCGGATACCAGTAGCTCGGGGGCGCCCGTGCCGTCCGCCGGGCTTGACCAGATGTCGCTGGTCGCCGTCCCGGTGCCGCTGCGCGGCAGCGCGTAGATGATTCTCGTGTCATCCAGCCACTCGACCTGGTCGTCGACGCTGCGGGTCTCGGCGAGCAGCGTCTCGGAACCGGTCGCGAGGTCGTGGACGGCGAGGCGCCAGCGGCCGGGTGGCAGGTCGCCGTGCTTCTTGAAGGCGATCCGGGTCCCGTCCGGCGAGAGCGACGGGCACTCGGCGTCCTCCCGGATCGCTGTCACCCGGCGGGCTGCGAGGCTCCCCTCGACCAGCCAGGTCTTTGCCCCGGATGCGGCGGTGGCGTAGAACCGGTCGTCATCGGCGAAGGTCACCCCCCACAGATTCTTGTCCACCGCGGTGACCACCGCGCCGTCGACGACGAGTTGGAACCGCTCAAGGTCCCCGATCAGCTCACCGTCGGTCCGGCTGACCACCGTACGGGTGGAGAACTGACCCGGATTCGCGTACGAGTCACCGAAGACGAACGTGGTCGTCGCCACCAGCGACCCGTTCCGCGACAACCGGGCCCTGCTCGGTGTGCCGACCAGCGGCAGGTCGCGCCGCACCGACCAGTCCGCGCCGAGCAACTGCGCCCGGTACGTGGTCAGCAGGCCCCGGTCAGCCGAGAGGCAGATCGCCTCGTCCCTGGTCGCGTAGACCCGCTCGCAGGCGGCGTCGGTGAGCGCGCGTGGCCCGGCCGGCGCCGAGAGCGGAACCATCGCCACCCGGCCGTAGTCGGCGCCGAGAGCGGTGTTCCGGAAGACCAGGTGTGGCACGTCGCGCACCACGGCGAGGTCGTTGCGTGTCGGCGCTCCGCTCGCCTTCGCCTGCGCGGCGGTCAGGTCCTGCCGGGCCCGCCAGACGAAGCCGCCCGCGCTGACGAAAGCCACAAGCAACACCACTGTCAGCGCCGTCAGCCGTGCCCGCGGCCCGAGCCCACCAACCCGTTCGCTCATGCCGGCGCTCCGCTGGATCGAGCTGCGGGGAGCGTCGCTGGGGTCGAATGATCGATGCCGCGCAGCAGCCAGGCGGCGACCGGCACCGCGACCGCCAACAGGGCGGCGAAGAGCAGCAGCGCCTGACGGGGGCCCTGGACGCTCCAGAGCAGACCGAAGAGCACCGACGCGGCGAACCGGGCCAGCGCCACAGTGGTCTGGGCGGCGGCGATTCCGCTTCCCCGTGCGCTGGGGGCCACGAGGCGGCTCACCAGCGCCGCCAGCACGCCGTCGGTGGCGGCATAGAAGGTGCCGAGCAGGAGCAGGACCGCGAGGGTCCCGCCGACGCCACTGCTGGGCAGCGCCGCGAGCAGGTAGCCGCCCAGCAGTGCCAGGTGGCCGGCGACCAGCACCCGACCGCGACCGACCCGATCGGCCAGCAGCCCCAGGGGTACGGCCAGCGCCAGGTAGGCGACGTTGGTTCCCACGTAGAGCAGGGGGAAGTAGCGGGCAGTGAAGTCGTCCCGGTCCTGCAGGAGCAGGTAGAGGAAGCCGTCACCGATGGTCAGCAGGCCCAGCAGTGCCGCGGCCAGCAGCGGTCGCCGTAGACCTCGTCCGGCGACCTCCGACATCACCTCGCGCAGGGTGGCCCGGGCCGCGCCGGCCGCGGTCGGCAGGTCCGGCACGAGCAGCACCAGCACCGCCAACCCGGCGATCGCGAACGCGAACGAGACGACGAAGATCGAGTCGTAGCTGCCGGGGACGGTCGCGATGAGGGCGAAGGCGACCAGCGGACCGATGGCCGCACCAAGGGTGTCCAACGCCCGGTGTACGCCGAAGGCCCGCCCCAGCACGTCCGGTTGCGACGCGGCGGCGATCAGGGCGTCCCTGGGCGCGGTGCGCAGGCCCTTGCCCAACCGGTCCGCCGTGACCACCGCGGTTATCGCCGCGAAGCCAGCCGCCGGCAGCAGCGCCAGGCGGCTCAGCGCCGATGCGGCGTACCCGGTCACCGCCACCCACTTCGGTCGCTGCCCGCGGTCGCCCACATAGCCCCCGGCGATCCGTACCAGCGCGCTGACGCCCTGGTACATGCCGTCCAGGAAGCCGTACGCGATGGGGCTCAGGCCGACGACGGCGGTCAGGTAGAGCGGCAGGATCGACGCCACCATCTCCGACGACACGTCGGTGAGAAGGCTGACCGTGCCGAGCAGCACGACCGTCCCGGATACGCGGTGCACGGCGATGCGGGTCCGGCTCGGACCGGCATCGTCCGGCCGGTCCCGCAGCGTCACGTACACGGCATCTCCGGTCAGCCGGCCAGGGCCGCGGTCAGCGCGGCGACGACTGACTCCTGCTGGTCGGCGGTGATCTGTGGGTAGATCGGCAGCGAGAGCAGCTCCGGCGCGATCCGCTCCGCGTGCGGGAACGCCCCCTGCGGGTAGCCGAGGCCGGCGAAGGCTCTCGTCCGGTGCACCGGCACGGGGTAGTGGATCCCCGCCCCGACACCGGAGGCGTTGAGCCGCGCCAGCACCTGGTCCCGGCGGGCCGGGGTGCCGTCGCCGGGGACCCGGAGGCAGTAGATGTGCCAGACGTGCTCGTTACCCGGCAGGGTCACCGGGCGGATCACGTCGACCGACGCCAGCAGCGCGTCGTATCGGGCTGCCGCGGCCCGGCGCAGCGCGTTCCAGTTGGCCAGCCGGGCCAGCTTGGCACGGAGCACGACCGCCTGGAGGCCGTCCAGTCGGCTGTTCACACCGATCACGTCGTGCACGTACTTCTTTAGGCCGCCGTGACTGCCGAGGGTGCGGACCATCGTGGCGACGTCGGCGTCGACGGTGACCACGGCGCCCGCGTCGCCGTACGCTCCCAGGTTCTTGCCGGGGTAGAAGCTCGTCGCGGCGACGCCGTCGGCACCGGCGCCGCGACCGTGCCGGGTGGCGCCCTGGCACTGCGCGGCGTCCTCGACGATGGCGATGTCGCGCCCGGCCAGGCCGGCCCGTAGTCGCTCCACCGGTGCCAGTTGGCCGTAGAGGTGCACCGGGATGATCGCCCTGGTGGCCGGCGTGATCGCGGCCAGCGCAGCGTCGACGTCGAGCAGGTACGTGTCGGGGTCGCAGTCGACCAGCACCAGTCGCGCGCCGGCGCGGGCGACCGCCTCGGCGGTGGCGATGAAGGTGTTCGTGGGCAGGATCACCTCGGCACCGGGTCCGACGCCGACGGCGCGCAGCGCCAGTTCGAGCGCGTCGGTGCCGTTGGCGACCCCGACGCAGTGGTCCACTCCGGCGAACGCCGCGTACTCGCGTTCGAAGGCGGCCACCTCGGGGCCGCCGATGAAGGCGGTGTCCGCCAGGACCCGCTTGAAGCCGACCGCGACCTCCTCGGCCACTTCGGCATGTGCGGCCTGCAGGTCCACCAACGGAATCGCGTTCATCGTGGGAGCACTCCCTGAAGAGTTGGCTGACGGACAGGACGAAGGAATCGGGCCGGGTTGCCGGCCCACACCTCACCGGGGGGTACGTCGTCGAGCACGACCGAACCCATGCCGATGAGCGACGTCGCGCCGACCGTGAGCGATTCGCGGATCAGCGCACCTGCCCCGAGGTAGGCGCCCCGTCCGATCCGCACGGATCCGGAGATCCGCACCCCCGAGGCGATCGTGACGTGGTCGGCGACGACGTCGTCGTGGGTGAGCACGGTCTGCGGCATGATGGCCACGTGTGCGCCGAGGGTGACGTCGGCGGTCAGCACGACCTGAGCCAGCAGCACAGAGCCCGGCCCGACCGTGCAGCCGGCGGGCACCTCGGCCGACGGGTGGACGACCCTCGCGTACCGTGCCGGCGGCAGGCCCAGCCGCTGCACCACCTGCTCGCGGACGCCGGGGTTGCGGGCGTTGGCGATGCAGACCACCACGGCGGCATCGGGCAGGTCGGCGATCGCGTCCAGCGGGCCCAGCACCGGCAGCCCGGCACGGGTCACGCCGTGCAAGGCCGGGTCGTCGTCGAGGAAGCCGCGTAGCCGCCAGGTCGGCGCTGCCGCGTTGATCGCCGCAACGGTGGCCGCCGTCTCCCGGGCTATTCCTCCGGCGCCGACGATCACGAGATCGCCTGTCATCGGCCGACCAGTCCACGAAGTGTTCCGACGATGTGGTCCTGGTCGTCTTCGGTGAGCGCATGGTGCAGGGGCAGGACCAGCGAGTCACGCGTGATCCGTTCGGTCACCGGCAGCGGGGCCGGGTTGACGTCCGCGTACGCCGGCTCCAGGTGCGACGCCATGATGCCGCGCCGGGCGGACACCCCGGCGGCGGCGAGCGCGGCGAGGGTCTCGTCCCGCCCGACGCCGAACTCGTCGGTCAGCAGCACCCAGAAGGTCTGGAAGTTGGTGCGGCCGTGCGCCGGGTCGCGGACCGCGACCACGCCCGGCACGTCGGCCAGCAGATCGTGGTAGCGCGCGGCGAGGCTGCGGCGCTGCGCCACGATCTGTCCGAGCTTGCCCAGTTGGACCAGGCCGATGGCGGCCTGGATGTCGGTCATCCGGTAGTTGTAGCCCGTCTCCAGGTACGCCTCGAGGATCGGTTGGGCGCTCGCGTGCCGGTCTGCCGCCGATACGTTCATCCCGTGTTCGCGCAGCCGCCGAAGCCGCACCGCCCACTCGGCGTCGTCGGTGGTGATCATCCCGCCTTCGCCGGTGGTGAGGAGCTTTCGCGGGTGAAACGACCACGCCGCGAGCAACGCACCGGCACCGACCGGACCACCATCCACCATGGACCCTGCCGCGCAGGCCGCGTCTTCGATGAGCGAAATGCCCCAGCGGTCGGCGGCGGTCCGCAGCGCGGACACCTCGGCCGGCACGCCGCCCTGGTGTACGGCGATGACGGCTCTGGTGCGCGCCGTGCGCGCCGCGTCGAGGGTCGCCACCGTGACGTTGCCGGTGGCGACGTCCACGTCGGCGAAGACGGGCCGCGCTCCGACGTAGCGGACCGCGTTGGCGGTGGCGATGAACGACAGCGACGGGACGATCACCTCGTCTCCGGGCTCCACCCCGACCGCGACGAGCGCGAGGTGTAGCGCCGTGGTGCAGGAGCTGACGGCGACGCCGTGGGCCGCACCGACACTGGCGGCGAACGCGGCCTCGAACGCCGCGACCCGAGGGCCCTGGGCGACCCACCCCGAGCGGACAGCGTCCGCCGCGGCCAGTGCCTCCTCCTCGCCGAGCGCGGGGAGCATCACCGGGATGCGGCGTGCCGCCTCGATGGTCACCGCGACTCCTGGGACTCGCCGCGGGCGGGCTGCTCTGCGCGCCACCACTCGACCAGCCCCTGAAGGCCCTCCCGAAGACCGATCTGCGCCCGGAAGCCGAGTGCCTCCGCCGCGGTGGAGGTGTCAGCGAGCCGCCGGGTTACCCCATTGACCTTCCGGGCCGGGCCGTACTCCGGGGACCTGTCGCTCTTCATCACCGAGAGGAGCGTGCGGGCGAGCTCGTTGAGGCTGGTCTCGACCCCGCTGGCGATGTTGAACACCTCGTCGGTGTGCGGTGACTCGGCGGCCAGGATGTTGGCTCGGGCGATGTCGAGGACGTCGACGAAGTCCATCGTCTGGGTGCCGTCGCCGAGGATCAGCGGGGCGATGCCCGCGTCGATGCGCTCCATCCAGCGGATCAGCACCTCGGTGTACAGCCCGTGGACGTCCATCCGCTGGCCGAACACGTTGAAGTACCGCAGGGCCACATAGTCCAGCCCGTACATCCCGTGGAAGCTGCGCAGCATGCCCTCGTTGAACGCCTTGGCAGCCCCGTAGAACGTGTCGTTGTTGTATGGATGGTGCCGTTCGCTGGTGGGGAACTCCTCGGCCAGGCCGTAGACCGACGCCGACGACGAGGCGATCACCTTGCGGACGCCCTCGGCGGCGGCCGCCTCCAGCACGTTGAACGTGCCGTCGACGAGCACCTCGTTGGCCAGCCGGGGCTCCTCGGCGCACTGCGTGATCCGGATGGCGGCAAGGTGGAAGACGAGGTCCTTGCCCCGGGTGACGTCGCGGACGAGGTCGACATCGCGGATGTCTCCCTCCACCACGCGCACCCGATCGTCTTGCAGCGCCCACTTCAGGTTTTCGCGTCGGCCGCGTACGAAGTTGTCGAGAACGACAACCTCGCTGGCGCCGCCACGCACGAGCAGGTCGACCACGTGCGAGCCGATGGTGCCGGCTCCGCCCGTCACCAGGGCACGCGCATTCTTGACCGAAACCGCAGCACTCATCGTTCGGACACCCCTTCCAGATCGACCATCACGCCGCCTTTGGTGAGACTGTGCGAGGCTGCCTGCAGGATCTGCAGGACCCGTAGGCCGGATCGGCCGTCGGTGAGCGCGGGCGACCCGGTGCGGATGGCGCGCGCGTACTCCTCGACCATGGTTCGCAGCGCCTCGCGCTCGGTCAGTGCCGGCGCCACCATGTCCCCCGAGCGGTAGGACACGAGCATGTCGTGGCGTTCTTCGGCGCCGAGCTCGTCGGGCGTCGCCACGTCGACGCCCCGATCGAAGATCGCCAGTCGCTGGCTGGGGTTGAGGTCGTCCCAGACCAGGGTGCGCTTGGAGCCACCGATGATGGCCGTGCGGATCTTGACGGGGGAGAGCCAGTTGACGTGGATGTGTGCGATCGCGCCCGTGTTGAGCTGGAGGGTGAGGTACGCGACGCAACTGCGGCCGGCACCGATGCCGTCGACACCGTGAGCGGCGACGGCCACCGGCACGATGCCGGGCGGCAGCACGAAGTCCAGGATGGACAGATCATGCGGCGCCAGGTCCCAGATCACGTCGATGTCGCGCTGCACCAGACCGAGATTGATGCGCACCGAGTCGAGGTAGTGCAGCTCGCCCAGCTCGCCCGCGTGCAGCAGCTCGCGGATGCGAAGGACCGCCGGGGTGTAGCAGTAGGTGTGGTCGCACATGAGCGTGAGCCCGCGCCGGTCGGCTTCCTCGACGAGTTGGCGGCCCTCGTCGTAGGTGGCGGCGAGCGGCTTCTCCACCAGCACGTGCTTGCCGGCGCGCAGCGCGGCCAACGCCACCGGCAGGTGGGTGCCGGCCGGGGTGGCGATCGCGACGGCCTGTACCGCGTCGTCGGCCAGCACCGTGTCGAGGTCGTCGGTGACCTGCACGGTCGAGTAGTCCCCGAGCACGCGGCGGGCCCGTTCGACGTCGAGGTCGCACAGCCAGCGAAGGCGGAACGCCGTCGATCCCTGGAAGTTGCGCACCAGATTGGGGCCCCAGTAGCCGGCGCCGATCACGGCGATCCCGATGGGTTTGGCGGAGACGGCAGGTGAAGAAGTCACGGCGATCCGTTTCGTCTACGGCGTTCGTGGTGGGCGACCAAGAGCTGACGTCCGACACAGCGCAGTGTCGGACAAGGATTGGCACCCGTTGACCTGGCCCGCCCCGGGAAGCTACCGGCCGCCGATCGGCGGGGACAGCGCTGTGTCGGATTTCGGCGGGCCACTGCTGGGGAACCCATACCTTCGGCCCAGGCGTACCGGCTGTCGGCGCGTCAATTCGAGCCGATGGGTGCGTGACACCGGCCGCCTCAACGGCAGCCGGCCGCCGGCGCTCGTCCCTACAGTGATGGGCACCGAACTCGCGACGAGGAGCGGAATGACCGACTCTGCGCAGCCGCACCGGAACGACGTGTTCGTCGCGCCCGGCGCCGATGTCGACGTACGCGCGACGATTCAGCCCGGCACGAAGATCTGGCATCTCGCCCAGGTGCGGGAGGATGCCCGCCTCGGGTCCGACTGTGTGATCGGCCGGGGCGCCTATGTCGGGCCGGGAGTACGCCTCGGCGACAACGTGAAGGTCCAGAACTACGGTCTCGTCTACGAGCCTGCCGTGCTGGGCGACGGCGTCTTCGTGGGGCCTGCGGCAGTGCTCACCAACGATGAGTACCCGCGGGCGGTGACGCCGGAGGGCCGGCTCAAGGGCGGTGACGACTGGACCGCGGTGGGGGTGGTCGTCGGAGAGGGCGCGTCGATCGGAGCTCGTGCCGTCTGCGTGGCACCTGTGACCGTTGGGCGTTGGGCGTTGGTCGCCGCGGGTGCCGTCGTCGCCAAGGACGTGCCCGACTTCGCGCTCGTGGTTGGTGTCCCGGCCCGCAGGGTGGGCTGGGTGGGCCACGCGGGCGAGCCGCTGGCCGACAAGGGGGACGGCCGGTTCGTCTGTCCGCGTACGGGCCGTGAGTACCGGGAGCTGGCAGGCGTGCTGACGGAGGTGTGAGAGCGGGGACACCTCTCGAGCTGGGTCGATGTAGTCGTTGCCGACCAGATTTCCCGGCGCGCCGAGCTGATTTCAGGCTTTTCCGTCGCGCCGGAGGCGTCCGCAGGGCGGGACGCGGCGGGCAGCGTGCCGGGTTGGTGGCACGCCGTGACAGACTGACCGCTGTGTTGCGCTGGTTGACTGCAGGTGAATCGCACGGCCCCGCCCTCGTCGCGATGCTGGAGGGGGTGCCGGCCGGTATCGAGGTGACCACCACCGAGATCGCCGACGAGCTGGCCCGCCGACGGCTGGGCTACGGCCGGGGTGCCCGGATGTCGTTCGAACGGGACGAGGTCGAGGTGCTCGGCGGCCTCCGGCACGGGGTCACCCTGGGTAGCCCGGTGGCGATCCGGGTCGGCAACTCCGAGTGGCCGAAGTGGCAGACGGTGATGGCCGCCGACCCGGTCGACCCCGACGAGCTGGCCCGGCAGGCCCGTAACGCCCCGCTGACCCGTCCCCGGCCGGGCCACGCCGACCTGGCCGGCATGCAGAAGTACGGCCACACCGACGCCCGGCCGATCCTGGAACGCGCCAGCGCACGGGAGACCGCTGCCCGGGTCGCCGTCGGCACGGTCGCCAAGGCGCTGATCCGTCAGGCGCTCGGCATCGAGATCGTCTCGCACGTCGTCGAGCTGGGTCCGGTGGCCGCGAAGGCCGGGCTGCGCCCCACCCCTTCCGATTCCGCCCGGATCGACGCCGACCCGCTGCGCTGCCTCGACCCGGAGGCCAGCGCCCTGATGGTCGCCGAGGTCGATGCCGCGAAGAAGGCCGCCGACACCCTCGGCGGCGTGGTCGAGGTGCTGGCGTACGGGGTGCCGCCAGGGTTGGGCAGCCACGTGCAGTGGGACCGCAAACTCGACGCCCGACTGGCCACCGCGCTGATGTCCATCCAGGCGATCAAGGGCGTGGAGATCGGCGACGGCTGGCAGCAGGCCCGGTCCCGCGGTTCCGAGGCGCACGACGAGATCATCGCGTCGGCCACCGGTGTCCGCCGGGTCACCGACCGGGCTGGCGGCCTGGAGGGTGGCATCACCACGGGTGAGCCGCTGCGGGTCCGTGCGGCGATGAAGCCGATCTCCTCACTGAACCGGGCGCTGGCCACCGTCGACGTCGCAACCGGCGAGCCGGCCACCGCGATCAACCAGCGTTCCGACGTCTGCGCGGTGCCCGCCGCCGCGGTGGTCGCCGAGGCGATGGTGGCGCTGGTGCTCGCCGAGGCGGCCACCGAGAAGTTCGGCGGAGACTCGATTGCCGAGATCCGCCGCAACCTTGCCGGCTACCTCGACGCGCTGGTCATCCGCTGATGGCACCGGTCGTCGTGCTGGTTGGCGTGCCCGGCTGCGGCAAGACCACTATCGGGCGGGCGCTCGCCTCCACCCTCGGGGTGGAGTTCCGCGACACCGACACCGACATCGAGCAGATGGCCGGCAAGCCGATCCCGGAGATCTTCATCGACGAGGGTGAGGAGCACTTCCGTACCTTGGAGCGGGCTGCGGTGGCCGCGGCGCTGGCTTCCGGCACGGGCGTGCTCGCCCTCGGTGGCGGCGCGGTGCTGGCCGAGGAGACCCGGGCCGCCCTGATCGGGCACCGGGTGGTGCACCTCTCGGTCGAGCTGCCCGACGCGGTGAAGCGCGTCGGGCTCGGCGCCGGCCGGCCGCTGCTGGCGATCAATCCGCGGGCCACGCTGAAGCATCTGATGGACCAGCGCCGGCCGCTGTACACCGAGGTCGCCACCATGACGGTGACCACCGACGGTCGGACCCCGGCGGCGGTCGTCGCCGAGCTGGCCGCCCTGCTACCCCGCTGACCCAACCTGCCGCGCCGATCTTGCACTTGCTGTCCCGGCGTAGGGGGGCATTCCCCGCATCTCGGCAACCGGAACTGCAAGATCGGCGCAGCGGGGTGGTCCTCAGCCTCGGGCGGCGGAGTCGAGGACGTCGGCCAGGGCCTTCGGCTCGCTGAGCATCGGCCAGTGCCCGGTGGGCAGCTCGAACAGCTGGCCACCGGCCAACCCGGTGAAGAACGGGTGCCCTTCGCCGATCATCTGCCGCACCACGGTCAGCGGAAAGGTGCTGGCGACCAGTGCGGTCGGCACCGGCCGGCCGCCGGTGCGTTGCACCGGGTCGGTGGCCGCCCCCAGCGGATGCGGCGTGGCCCGGGCGCGCAGCAGGGCCAGCGTCGGCTCGTCCAGGCCGGCCAGGTTGGTCGGGTCGGCGGCCGGATCCCAGGCTGGCGGCGGCAGCAGGTGCCCGGTGCCGATCGCCGCGCGAAGCCGCTCCTGCTCCTCCGGCGGCACCGTGTCGAACTGCGCGACGCCGTCGGGTAACGGCCCGCTCTCCACATAGACCACCCGGGAGATCCGGTCCGGGATGCGGTCCGCCGCCTGGGCGACCGGCATTCCACCGCCGGAGTGACCAACCAGCAGCACGTCGTGCAGGGCCTCGGTCTCGATCAGCCGGACGATGTCCGTGGTGTGGGTGTCCAGGCCAACCTCTGGCCCGGCGAGGTGGTCGCGCTCGGCCACCCCGGTCAGTGTCATCGGGTATACCTCGTGCCCCTGCGCACGCAGCGTCGAGGTCACCTCCCGCCACGCCCAGGCACCCAACCAGAAGCCCGGGACCAGCACGAACGTCGCCATCTGTCGCTCCTTTCTCTCGGTTACCGCATGACCGTACGATCGAAACCGGTCAGATTCCGCCCGGTTTCGAGGAGTGGCGCGTGTCTCATCCCGCAGGCCGCGTGCTGGCCCTGCTCGAACTTCTGCAAACCCGGCACCGGTCAACGGCCGTCGACCTCGCCGGCCGGCTCGGCGTGGACGAGCGGACCGTGCGCCGGTACGCGGCCACCCTGGTCGAGCTGGGCATCCCCGTCATCGCCGACCGGGGCCGCTACGGCGGATACCGGCTGCACCCCGGGTACAAGCTGCCGCCGCTGATGCTCACCGACGACGAGGCGGTGGCCGTGCTGCTCGGCCTGGTCGTCGCCGAACGGGTCGGGCTGGCCACCGAGCTGCCGGCCACCGCCACCGCGTTGGCCAAGATCCGCCGGGTGCTCCCGGTGACACTCGCCGACCGGCTGACCGCCGTACAGGAGCACCTCGGCTTCACCCTGCGGCGCGCGGAGCCGGAGCGGGGACCGGCGTCCGGCACCCTCCTCACCCTGGCCGCGGCCGCCCGACACCGACAGCGGGTGGCGTTGGACTACCGCTCCTGGCGAGGTGAGCAGTCGCAGCGTGAGCTCGATCCGTACGGGCTGGTCTTTCACGCCGGCCGGTGGTATGTCATCGGCCACGACCACCGGCGCGGCGAGGTCCGCACCTTCCGGCTCGACCGGATCGGCACCGTGACGCCCGTAAAGGCGACGTTCACCGTGCCGGACGGCTTCGACCCGGTGGCCCGGGTGACCCGGTCGCTGGTCGGCGTGCCCTACACGCACGAGGTCGAGGTGCTGCTGGAGACGGATCTGGTCGCCGTCCAGCGCCGCGTCCCGCCCAGCGTGGCCGAGTTGACCGCCACCAGCGCCGGAGTGCTGCTGCGGGCCCGGGCGGAGAGCCTGCCCGGTATGGCCGCGCTGCTCGCCGGGCTGGGCTGCGCGTTCACGGTGCGGCAACCGGACGCGCTGCGTGCGGCTGTGGCCGAGCACGCGCGCCTGCTGGCGGAATGGGCTGCCCGGCCAGCAGGTGGGCAGACGCCGTCACCACGCCGCCCGCTCGACTAGGCTGCCGGCGATGGACGACGTGACCCGGATTCCGGTCGGCGGCGAGCGGCCGTACGACGTGTTGGTTGGACGCGACCTGCTGGGCGCGTTGCCCGGCCTGCTGCCCGGCGCGACCAGGGCGGCGGTGCTGCACGCGCCCCCGCTCAAGGCTCTCGCGGACGCGCTGGGCGAGCGACTACGCGCCGCCGGCGTCGAGCCGCTGCCGATCGAGGTGCCCGACGCCGAGTCGGGCAAACAGATCGACGTGGCGGCCGCCTGTTGGGACCGGCTCGGAGCGGCCGGCTTCACCCGCACCGATGCGGTGGTCGGGGTGGGCGGCGGCGCGGTGACCGACCTGGCCGGCTTCGTCGCGGCCTGTTGGCTGCGTGGGGTGCGCTGGGTGCCGGTGGCAACCTCGTTGCTGGGCATGGTGGACGCCGCCGTGGGCGGCAAGACGGGCATCAACACGGCCGCCGGCAAGAACCTGGTGGGCGCGTTCCACCCGCCGGTCGGTGTGCTGGCCGACCTGGCGACCCTGGACAGCCTGCCGGCAGCCGACCTGACGGCGGGGCTCGCAGAGGTGGTCAAGTGCGGTTTCATCGCCGACCCGGCGATCCTGGACCTCATCGAGAGCGACCCGGTCGCGGCCACCGACGCGCGTGGGCCGGCGACACGGGAGCTGATCGAGCGGGCGATCCGGGTCAAGGCCGACGTGGTCGCGGGTGACCTGCGCGAGTCGGGCGTGCGGGAGGTGCTCAACTACGGTCACACCCTCGCCCATGCGATCGAGCAGAATGAGGGCTACCGCTGGCGGCATGGCCACGCCGTCGCCGTCGGCCTGGTGTATGCGGCCGCGCTGGCCCGGCTCGCCGGCCGACTGGACGCCCCGACCGCCGACCGGCACCGGGTCACCCTGACCGCGCTCGGCCTGCCGGTGAGTTACCCGGCCGACGCCTGGCCGCAGCTGCTGGCCGCGATGCGGGTGGACAAGAAGGCCCGGGGCAGCCGGCTGCGCTTCGTGGTGCTCGACGGCCTGGCCCGCCCGGCGATGCTGGAAGGCCCGGATGACGCGGTGCTGGAGGCGGCGTACCAGGAGGTGGTCACCCCGTGAGCGCGAGGAGTGAGCCGGGTTTGCGAGCCCCGCAGTCGCGAACGAAGAGCGGCCCCGCATGAGGGTGTACGTCCTCAACGGGCCGAACCTGGGCCGGCTGGGCACCCGTGAGCCTGAGGTGTACGGCGCGACCACCTACGCCGACCTGGTGGCGCTCTGCGAATCGACGGGTGAGCAGTTGGGGTTGGACGTGACGGTCCGGCAGACCGACGCCGAGCACGAACTGCTCGGCTGGCTGCACACCGCCGCTGACGAGGGCGCTGCGGTGGTGCTCAATCCGGCCGCCTGGTCGCACTACTCGTACGCCGTGCGCGACGCTTGCGCCATGCTGCGGGGGCCGCTGGTGGAGGTGCACCTTTCCAACATCCACGCCCGCGAGGAGTTCCGGCACCATTCGGTGGTCTCCGCGGTGGCGACCGGGGTGATCTGTGGTCTCGGCATTGACGGCTATCGCCTCGCTCTGCACCACCTGGCCGCCCGCTGAGGGGCCGCCCCGAGCGGGGGGTCGGGTAATTCGACGCAGCTAGTAGACTCGCAGGGTCTGTCCGCCAATTGATGATCAAGGCAGGAAATGGCCTCCACCAACGACCTCAAAAACGGCCTGGTACTCAACCTTGACGGCGAGCTCTGGGCCGTCGTCGAGTTCCAGCACGTCAAGCCCGGTAAGGGTGGTGCCTTCGTGCGCACCACGCTGAAGAACGTGCTGTCCGGGAAGGTGGTCGACAAGACCTTCAACGCGGGCACCAAGGTCGAAACCGCGACCGTGGACAAGCGCACGATGCAGTACCTGTACGCCGACGGCGAAGACTTCGTCTTCATGGATCTGGAGACTTTCGACCAGATCAACGTGCCCGGCGGCACTGTCGGCGAGGCAGCCAACTACCTGCTGCCCGAGGCGGAGGCGACCGTCGCCCAGCACGAGGGTGTGCCGCTCTACATCGAGCTGCCCACCAGCGTCGTGTTGGAGGTCACCTACACCGAGCCGGGCCTGCAGGGCGACCGCTCGACCGGCGGCACCAAGCCGGCGACCGTGGAGACCGGCGCCACCGTGCCGGTGCCGCTGTTCATCACCACCGGTGAGAAGATCAAGGTCGACACCCGCGACGGCCGTTACCTCGGCCGCGCCTGATGGCTGAGGGTTCCAAGCAGCAGATGCCGGCGCGCCGCAAGGCGCGCAAGCGGGCGCTGGATGTCCTCTACGAGGCCGACCTACGGGACAAGCCTCCGGTGGAGGTGCTGGCCGGCTACGTGCAGCGGATCGAGCAGCCCCGACCGGAGCACCTGGGCTACGCGGTGGGCCTGGTCGAGGGTGTCGCCGAGCACCTCAACCGGATCGACGAGCTGATCGCCAGCTACGCCGAGGGTTGGACGCTGGAGCGGATGCCGGTCGTCGACCGGAATCTGGCCCGGATCGCCGTCTACGAGTTGCTCTACGTCGACGAGATCGACGACGCGGTGGCGATCAGCGAGGCCGTGGAGCTGGCCCGACACATGTCGACCGACGATTCGCCTCGGTTCCTCAACGGGGTGCTCGGTCGGATCGCCGAGTACGCCTCCCGCTGAGCCGAAGTCAGCACCAGCATCCAGCACCACGAACGGAAAGGGCCCGTGCCGATGGCACGGGCCCTTTCGTCAAGCGACAGCTCAGGAGGCGAAGAACGCCCGGGGGTCGGCCACCAGCACACCGTGCTCGGTGAGCCGCTCGATCAGACCCGACGGCGAGGCGTCGTAGACGATGGCGAGCGCCCGCAGGTCGTCGGCGCGGATGGAGAGCACCCGGCCGTTGTAGTCGCCGCGCTGCTGCTGGATGGCGCGGGCGTAGCGGGCGACGTAGGCCAGGTCCTCGGAGGCCTCGTCGTAGAGCCGCTCCAGGTCCAGGACGATCTTGCTGGTGGGCTCGTGACGGACGCCACTGCCGTCAGGCAGCAACTCCGAGACGGGGACACGGTAGAACTCGGCCAGCTCGGCCAGACGGGACACCGTCACGGCCCGGTCGCCGCGCTCGTACGAGCCGACCACCACGGCCTTCCACCGCCCATTCGACTTCTCCTCCACGCCCTGCAGGGAAAGACCCTGCTGCTGGCGGATGGAGCGCAGGCGGGCGCCCAGAGACTTGGCGTATTCAGAGGGCATTCGGACACTCCCAGTGCTGCTCGGGGTTCTCCCGTCGATCGCTACGGAGCGTGACGGTACGGGGAATGCGACACCTGGTCAAGTGGTCGTGACACTACCGTTGAGGAGCGTCCGGGAAGTTTTCTCCGATTCGCTGGCCTGATCCGGTGGTCAGCGGCCGCCGTCCATCGGCCCGGTGACCACTGGTAACGTGGCGTGAAGCCCCGGCCAGGTCCGCAGCGCGGTCCGGCCGGAGGTGCCCGACATCCTTTAACGACCCGTCCCGTGAGGCGGGGAAGGAGGTCCGCCGTGGCATACCCACCGGCTGCCCGCTCGTCACCACCGCGACAACCCTCGGTGAAGGTGATCCTCGCCAGCGCCGACGTGCAACGCGTGGTCGATCGCATCGCTCACCAGATCCTGGAGAAGACCCAGGGTGCCGCCGACACGGTGCTTCTTGGGATTCCCACCCGGGGAACACCCCTCGCCCGACGGCTCGCCGCCCGGATCAGCACCTTCGAGGACGTCGCCGTTCCGGTTGGTGTGCTCGACATCACTCTCTACCGTGACGACCTGCGCCGGCACGCCACCCGCGCGGTGGGCCCGACCGAGCTGCCGTCCGGCGGGATCGACGGTAAGCGGGTCATCCTCGTCGACGACGTGCTCTTCTCCGGCCGCACCGTCCGGGCCGCGCTCGACGCGCTCAACGACGTGGGGCGCCCGGCGTCCGTGCAACTCGCCGTCCTGGTCGACCGCGGCCACCGGGAATTGCCGATTCGCGCCGACTACGTCGGCAAGAACATCCCGACCTCGCTCGCCGAGAGCGTGAAGGTGACGCTCGCCGAGACCGACGGCGTTGACGAGGTCAGGCTGTACGGGGGTAGCCCTTCATGATCAAGCATCTGCTCTCCGGTGCGGACCTCGACGCCGACACCGCCACCGAGATCCTGGACACCGCCGCCGAGATGGCCACCGTCGCCGGCCGGGAAATCAAGAAGCTGCCCGCGCTGCGCGGCCGGACCGTGGTGAACCTCTTCTACGAGGACTCCACCCGCACCCGGATCTCCTTCGAGGCGGCGGCGAAGCGGCTCAGCGCCGACGTGATCAACTTTTCCGCGAAGGGGTCCAGCGTCACCAAGGGCGAGAGCCTGAAGGACACCGCGTTGACCCTGCAGGCCATGGGCGCCGACGCCGTCGTCGTGCGGCACCCCGCCTCGGGCGCGCCGCACCGGCTTGCCAACTGGGTCGACGGTTCGGTCGTCAACGCCGGCGACGGCACCCACGAGCACCCCACCCAGGCGCTGCTGGACGCGTACACCATGCGGGCCCGGCTGGGCCGGCTCGCCGGCCTGTCGGTCGCGGTGGTCGGGGACGTGCTGCACTCCCGGGTGGCTCGCTCCAACGTGCTGCTGCTCTCCACCCTCGGCGCCAAGGTCACCCTCGTCGGCCCGCCAACTCTCATCCCGGTCGACATCGCCGGGGCCCTCGCCCCGGGCACCGATGTCTCCTACGACCTCGACTCCGTGCTGCCCAACGTCGACGTGGTGATGATGCTGCGGGTGCAGCGGGAGCGGATGAACGACTCCTACTTCCCCTCCGCGCGCGAGTACGCCCGCCGCTACGGGCTGGACGGCCCGCGCATGCGCCGGCTGCCCGAGCACGCGATCGTCATGCACCCCGGCCCGATGAACCGGGGGATGGAGATCACCCCCGAGGTCGCCGACTCACCCCGCTCCACCATCGTCGAACAGGTCACCAACGGGGTCTCCGTGCGGATGGCCGTCCTGTACCTGCTGCTCGGAGGGAACAACCGGTGACCGCGTACCTGATCACCAGCGTGAGTGTCGTCGGCGGCCCGCCGACCGACCTGCTGATCCGCGACGGCGTGGTCGCCGAGGTCGGCGTCGGCCTGTCCGCGCCGGACGCCACAGTCGTCGACGGCACGGGGCTGGTCGCCCTGCCCGGCCTCGTCGACCTGCACACCCACCTGCGCGAGCCCGGCCGGGAGGACGCCGAGACCGTCGAGTCGGGTTCCCGTGCGGCGGCGCTCGGTGGCTACACGGCGGTCTGCGCGATGGCCAACACCTCCCCGGTCGCGGACACCGCCGGCGTGGTCGAGCAGGTCTGGCGGCTCGGCCGCGAGGCCGGCATGGTCGACGTGCAACCGATCGGCGCGGTCACCGTCGGCCTGGCCGGAGAGCGTCTGGCCGAACTGGGCGCGATGGCCGACTCCGCGGCCCGGGTGCGGATCTTCTCCGACGACGGGCACTGCGTCGCCGACCCCAAGCTGATGCGCCGGGCTCTGGAGTACGTGAAGGCGTTCGACGGGATCATCGCCCAGCACGCCGAGGAGCCCCGGCTCACCGAGGGCGCCCAGATGCACGAGGGTGAGGTCTCCACCCGGCTCGGGCTGATCGGCTGGCCAGCGGTCGCCGAGGAGGCGATCATCGCCCGGGACGTGCTGCTCGCCGAGCACGTGGGCAGCCGCCTGCATGTCTGCCACGTCTCCACCGCCGGCAGCGTCGAGGTGCTGCGTCAGGCGAAGGCGCGCGGCGTACGGGTCACCGCCGAGGTCACCCCGCACCACCTGCTGCTCACCGACGAGGTCGTGAGCGGGAGGAGTGAGCTTGCGAGCCCCGCACTCGCGAACAGCTGGAGCCCAGCGGGAGCCTACGACCCGGTCTTCAAGGTCAACCCGCCGCTGCGAACGGCCGCCGACGTCGCCGCGCTGCGTGCCGCGCTCGCCGACGGTGTGGTCGACGTCATCGCCACCGACCACGCCCCGCACGCCGTGGAGGACAAGGAGTGCGAGTGGGCGTACGCCCGGCCGGGGATGCTCGGCCTGGAGACGGCCCTCTCCATCGCGCTGGACGTGCTCGGCCCGGAGTGGGATCTGATCGCCGAGCGGATGTCGCGGACCCCGGCCCGGATCGCCGGGCTCACCGGGCACGGCGTCGACCCGGCGCCTGGTGTGCCGGCCAACCTGACCCTTGTCGACCCGGCCGCCCGCCGCACCATCGAGCCGGCGGAGCTGGCCAGTCGCAGTCGCAACACCCCGTACGCCCGCATGACGCTGCCGGGTCGCATCGTGGCGACCTTCCTGCGTGGCGAGCCGACGGTCCTGGACGGAAAGGCTGTCAAGTGAGCGCGAGGAATGCAGCGCAGCGGAGTCCCGCAGTCGCGAACGAAGGGCGGGCACGGTAATGGTCAAGCGCAGAGCCGCAATCCTCGTGCTCGAGGACGGGCGCACGTTCCCCGGTGAGGCGTACGGCAGTGTCGGGGAGACCTTCGGCGAGGCGGTCTTCAACACCGGTATGACCGGCTACCAGGAGACCCTGACCGACCCGTCCTACCACCGGCAGGTGGTGGTGCAGACCGCGCCGCACATCGGCAACACCGGCGTCAACGGCGAGGACGACGAGTCCAGCCGGATCTGGGTGGCCGGCTATGTCGTGCGCGACCCGGCCCGGATCGGCTCGAACTGGCGGGCCACCGGGGGTCTTGAGGACCGTCTCGCCACCGAGGGTGTGGTGGGCATCAGCGGGGTGGACACCCGGGCGCTGACCCGGCACCTGCGCGAGCGGGGCGCCATGCGGGTGGGTATCTCCAGCATCGACAACGACCCGCAGAGCCTGTTGACCCGGGTTCGCAGCGCTCCGCAGATGGTGGGGGCGGACCTGTCCGCCGAGGTGACCACCGCCGAGCCGTACGTCGTCGAGGCTCTCGGCGAGCACCGCTTCACCGTGGCCGCACTGGACCTGGGCATCAAGCGCAACGTTCCGCGCCGGCTCGCCACGCGCGGGGTGACCACCCACGTGCTGCCGGCCTCGTCGACCATCGAGCAGTTGCTCGCCACCGGCGCCGACGCGATCTTCCTGTCGCCCGGCCCGGGTGACCCGGGCACCGCCGACGCTCCGGTGGCGCTGGCCCGGGAGGCGCTGCGGCGGGAGGTGCCGCTGTTCGGCATCTGCTTCGGCAGCCAGATCCTCGGTCGGGCGCTCGGCTTCGGCACCTACAAGCTGGGCTACGGCCACCGGGGGATCAACCAGCCGGTGCTCGACCGGGCCACCGGCAAGGTCGAGGTGACCAGCCACAACCACGGCTTCGCGGTCGACGTGTCGGGCCGCGAACAGCGGCTCGGCGCCGTGCAGGTGCCGAGCGCGGGTGCTGGCGCGGTGGTTCCCGACCAGGTGATCGACACCGACTTCGGCGGCGTGCGGGTGTCGCACGTCTGCCTCAATGACAACGTGGTCGAGGGGCTGCGGGCCGTCGACGTGCCCGCGTTCACCGTGCAGTACCACCCGGAGGCGGCGGCCGGCCCGCACGATGCCGACTACCTCTTCGACCGATTCGCCGAGCTGATCGAGGGCCGTGCCCTCGACCGGCGGCCCAGTGAGGGCCGGACCCACAGCAAGGGGCGCAGCAATGCCTAAGCGGACCGATCTCAAGCACATCCTGGTGATCGGCTCCGGGCCGATCGTTATCGGGCAGGCCTGCGAGTTCGACTACTCCGGCACCCAGGCCTGCCGGGTGCTGCGCAGTGAGGGGATCCGGGTCAGCCTGGTCAACTCCAACCCGGCGACGATCATGACGGACCCGGAGTTCGCCGACGCGACCTACGTCGAGCCGATCACCCCGGAGTTCGTCGAGCTGGTCATCGCCAAGGAGCGCCCGGACGCGATCCTGGCGACCCTCGGCGGGCAGACCGCGCTGAACACGGCCGTCGCCCTGCACTCCGCCGGCGTCCTGGAGAAGTACGGCGTGGAGTTGATCGGCGCGAACATCGAGGCGATCAACCGGGGCGAGGACCGCCAACTGTTCAAGGAGATCGTGGCGAAGGCCGGCGTCCGCCTGGGCGTCGACGACCCGACCGGCCTGGTGCCGCGCTCCCGGGTCTGCCACTCGATGGACGAGGTCGAGGCGACGGTCGCCGAGCTGGGCCTGCCGGTGGTGATCCGGCCGTCGTTCACCATGGGTGGCCTGGGCTCCGGCATGGCGCACACCCCGGAGGACCTGGCCCGCATCGCCGGCGACGGCCTGGCCGCCAGCCCGGTGCACGAGGTGCTCATCGAGGAGAGCGTGCTCGGTTGGAAGGAGTACGAGCTTGAGCTGATGCGCGACCGGCACGACAACGTGGTGGTGGTCTGCTCGATCGAGAACATCGACCCGATGGGCGTGCACACCGGCGACAGCGTCACCGTGGCCCCGGCCATGACGCTGACCGACCGGGAGTACCAGCGCCTGCGTGACCTGGGCATCGCCGTGTTGCGCGAGGTCGGGGTGGACACCGGTGGTTGCAACATCCAGTTCGCGGTCAACCCGGCCGACGGTCGGATCGTCGTGATCGAGATGAACCCCCGGGTGTCCCGTTCCTCGGCGCTGGCGTCCAAGGCGACCGGTTTCCCGATCGCGAAGATCGCCGCGAAGCTGGCCATCGGTTACACCCTCGACGAGATCCCCAACGACATCACGTTGAAGACCCCGGCGGCGTTCGAGCCGAGTCTGGACTACGTGGTGGTGAAGATTCCCCGGTTCGCGTTCGAGAAGTTCCCCGGCGCGGACCCGGAGCTGACCACCACGATGAAGTCGGTGGGCGAGGCGATGAGCCTCGGGCGCAACTTCACCGAGGCGTTGAACAAGGCGATGCGCTCGATGGAAACGAAGTCGGCCGGCTTCTGGAGTGTGCCGGACCCGGTCGGCGTCAGCCTGGCGGACACTCTCGCCGCGTTGCGGATCCCGCACGACGGCCGGCTGTACACCGTCGAGCGGGCGCTGCGCCTCGGCGCGTCGATCGCCGAGGTCGCCGAGGCCTCCGGCGGGATCGACCCGTGGTTCCTCGACCAGATCGCCGCGCTGATCGAGCTGCGCGCGGAGATCGTGGACGCGCCGGTGCTCGACGCCGAACTGCTGCGCCACGCCAAGCGGGCGGGCCTGTCCGACCGGCAGCTCGCCGCGCTGCGCCCGGAGCTGGCAGCCGAGGACGGCGTACGGACCCTTCGGCACCGCCTCGGCGTGCGCCCGGTCTACAAGACCGTGGACACCTGCGCGGCCGAGTTCGAGGCGACGACGCCTTACCACTACTCGACGTACGACCTGGAGACCGAGGTCGTGCCGTCGGACCGGCCGAAGGTGCTGATCCTGGGCTCCGGCCCGAACCGCATCGGGCAGGGCATCGAGTTCGACTATTCCTGCGTACACGCGGTGCAGGCGTTGCGGGCGGCCGGTTACGAGACGGTCATGGTCAACTGCAACCCGGAGACGGTCTCCACCGACTACGACACCGCCGATCGGCTCTACTTCGAGCCGTTGACCTTCGAGGACGTCCTGGAGGTCTGGCACGCCGAGGACTCGTCCGGCCGGGCGGCCGGCGGGCCGGGTGTGGTCGGGGTGGTCGTGCAGCTCGGTGGGCAGACCCCGCTGGGGTTGGCGCAGCGGCTCAAGAACGCGGGTGTGCCGGTGGTCGGCACCTCCCCGGAGTCGATCCACCTGGCCGAGGAGCGGGGCGCGTTCGGCGCGGTCCTGGCCCGGGCCGGGCTGCGCGCGCCGGCGCACGGCATGGCCACCTCGTACGACGAGGCCAAGACGATCGCCGACGAGATCGGCTACCCGGTGCTGGTCCGGCCGTCGTACGTGCTGGGCGGGCGGGGCATGGAGATCGTCTACGACGACCCGACGCTGCGCGACTACATCGGTCGGGCCACCGACATCTCCCCGGATCACCCCGTGCTGGTGGACCGGTTCCTCGACGACGCCATCGAGATCGACGTGGACGCCCTCTGCGACGCCGACGGCGAGGTCTACATCGGCGGGGTGATGGAGCACATCGAGGAAGCTGGCATCCACTCCGGCGACTCGTCCTGCGCGTTGCCGCCGATCACCCTCGCGGGCTCGCACCTGGCCGAGGTTCGCCGCTACACCGAGGCCATCGCCCGGGGCGTCGGGGTCCGCGGCCTGCTCAACGTGCAGTACGCGCTCAAGGACGACGTGCTCTACGTCCTGGAGGCCAACCCGCGGGCGTCGCGGACCGTGCCGTTCGTCTCCAAGGCGACGGCGGTGCCGCTGGCCAAGGCGGCGGCCCGGATCGCGCTCGGCGCGCGCATCGCCGAGCTGCGCGTCGAGGGCCTGTTGCCGGCGACGGGGGACGGGGGCACGATGCCCGCCGACGCGCCGGTGGCGGTCAAGGAGGCGGTGCTGCCGTTCAAGCGCTTCCGTACCCGCGCCGGCAAGGGGATCGACTCGCTGCTCGGGCCGGAGATGAAGTCGACCGGTGAGGTGATGGGGATCGACACCAACTTCGGGCATGCCTTCGCCAAGAGCCAGTCGGCCGCGTACGGCTCGCTGCCGACCGCCGGCAAGATCTTCGTCTCGGTGGCCAACCGCGACAAGCGCGGCATGATCTTCCCGATCAAGCGGCTGGCCGATCTGGGCTTCGAGATCGTGGCGACCACCGGCACGGCCGAGGTGCTGCGCCGGCACGGCATCGCCTGTGAGCAGATCCGCAAGCACTATCAGGCGGGTGAGGGGGACGACGCGGTGTCGCTGATCGGTGGCGGCCACGTGGCGCTGGTGATCAACACGCCGCAGGGTTCGGGTGCGAGTGCCCGCTCCGATGGCTACGAGATCCGCAGCGCAGCAGTCACCGCGGACATCCCGTGCATCACCACCGTCCCCGGTGCGGCCGCGGCCGTGATGGGCATCGAGGCGCGGATCCGCGGCGACATGCAGGTACGCCCACTGCAGGACCTGCACGCGACCCTCCGGGCGGCCCAGTGACCCTGTTCGAGCGGGCCGTGCGGCCTTGGTTGTTCCGGCTCGGGGGTGGGGACGCCGAGGCAGCGCACGAGTGGACACTGCGGCGGTTGACCGCTCTGTCGGGGCAGCCGGTCGCGCTGGCGGCACTGCGGGCCCGGTACGCGGTCAGCGCGCCGCGCACGGTGTTCGGTGTGCGGTTCCCCAACCCGGTCGGGCTGGCCGCGGGGATGGACAAGGACGGTGCGGCGCTGCCGGCGTGGCCGGCGCTCGGCTTCGGTTTCGTCGAGGTCGGCACGGTCACCGCGCACGCCCAGCCGGGCAATCCACGGCCGAGGCTGTTCCGTCTGCCGGCCAGTGAGGCCGTGGTCAACCGGATGGGCTTCAACAACGCCGGGGCCGCCGCGCTGGCCGCCCGGCTGGCGGCGTTGCCGCGCCCGCTCGGGGTGCCGCTGGGCATCTCGCTGGGCAAGTCCAAGGTGACCCCGCTCGACGAGGCCGTCGAGGACTACCTCGCCTCGTACCAGGCGCTTCGCGGGCACGGTGACTACTTCGCGGTGAACGTGTCCTCACCGAACACTCCAGGGCTGCGCTCGTTGCAGGACCGCTCCCATCTGGACGCGCTGCTCGCCGCGTTGGTGGGGGAGAAGCCGGTACTGGTCAAGATCGCACCAGATCTGACCGAGGCGGCGATCGCCGAGTTGCTGGAGGTCTGCCTGGCTCGGGGGGCCGCCGGGGTGATCGCCACCAACACCACATTGGCCCGTACCGGGGTGGCCACGGTGGACGCCGAGCGCGGCGCCCAGACCGGTGGTCTCTCCGGTCGGCCGCTGACCGGGCGGGCTCGGGAGGTGGTCGACTTCGTACACCGGGAGACCGGCGGCCGACTACCGATCATCGGCGTCGGCGGGGTGCTCGACCCGGACGACGCGGCGCGGATGTTCGACGCTGGCGCTTCTCTGGTGCAGCTCTACACCGGCTTCATCTACCGGGGCCCGGCCCTGGTGCGCGCCGCTGCCCGCGCGACGGTCACAGCGGTGACACCGGATCCGGTCGCCGGCCGGTGACCGGCCGGCTGTCCGGGTCGGTTGCCGAGTCCGAGGGCGGCACCACATTGTGTGCCGTGCCTGTCCGGTGGCGTGCCGAGGTATCCCCTGCTGCCTTTGCTCTGCTTCAACCCAGGCAACAGTCGGCGTCCGGTATCCGGACACCAGGTGTTGCCTCCGGTGAAGCAGAGCAAAGGGCGCCGAGCAGGGACCGGCCCGGCGGCGCACCACGTGTCGGTCGCGCCTCGCCGGCTGGTTGCGCCGTGTCCGCTGGCCGAGGCGCGTCCACCCGGTGGGCCGGGGGCACGATCCGGCCCGTTCGCACCTGGAGGGAGCGCACATGACACCCGAGGAGATCCTGGCTGCCGACCGGGCCCACGTCTGGCACCCGTACGCCGCGCTGCCGCCGACGAACCCGCCGTACGTGGTGCAGAGCGCCGAGGGGGTGCGGCTGCGGCTGGCCGACGGGCGTGAGCTGGTGGACGGGATGTCGTCCTGGTGGGCGGCGATCCACGGGTACCGCCACCCGGTGCTGGACGCGGCGGTGACCGATCAGCTCGGCCGGATGAGCCACGTGATGTTCGGTGGACTCACCCACGAGCCCGCCGTGCAGCTTGCCCAGACCCTGGTCGAGCTGACCCCGGACGGGCTGGAGCACGTGTTCCTGGCCGACTCCGGCTCGGTCAGCGTCGAGGTGGCGGTGAAGATGTGCCTGCAGTACCAGCGGGCCATCGGTCGGCCGCAGCGGCGCCGGTTGGCGACCTGGCGGGGCGGCTACCACGGCGACACGTTCCACCCGATGAGCGTCTGCGACCCGGAGGGTGGGATGCACCACCTCTGGGGCGACGTGCTGCCCCGGCAGGTGTTCGCCCCGGTCCCGCCGGGTGGCTTCACCGACCCGCCCGACGACGCGTACGTCGCGGCGTTGGTGGACACGGTCGAGCGGTACGCCGACGAACTGGCCGCGGTGATCGTCGAGCCCGTCGTCCAGGGCGCCGGCGGGATGCGTTTCCACAATCCGGGTTACCTGCGGGTGCTGCGCGAGGTGACCCGCGCGCACGGGGTGTTGTTGATCTTCGACGAGATCGCCACCGGGTTCGGCCGTACCGGTGCGATGTTCGCCGCCGAGCACGCCGAGGTGACGCCGGACGTGCTGTGTGTGGGCAAGGCGCTCACCGGGGGCTACCTGACGCTCGCGGCGACGCTCTGCACCCCGGAGGTCGCCCGGGGCATCTCCGCTGCTGGTGTGCTGGCGCACGGGCCCACCTTCATGGGCAACCCGTTGGCCTGCGCGGTGGCCAACGCCTCCATCGGGCTGCTGCGGGCCGGGGACTGGTCGGCCCAGGTGGCCAGGGTCGGCGCGGGCCTGCGCGCCGGCCTGGAGCCCCTGCGCGGTACGCCGGGGGTGGCCGACGTGCGGGTGCTCGGCGCGATCGGGGTGGTCCAGCTCGATCACGAGGTCGACCTCGGGGCGGCCACCGTGGCCGCGGTCGACCAGGGGGTGTGGCTGCGCCCGTTCCGCGACCTGATCTACACGATGCCGCCGTACGTCACCGACGACACCGACCTGGCCCGGATCGCGGCCGGGGTGGCGGCGGCGGTGGCGGCCGGCTGAGTCGTCCCGGTCGCCGGGTCGACGGTTACCCGGGCGGGGCTGCCGCCCGGACGACGAGAGGGGAACACTCCGATGGACAGCTTCGGTACCCGGCTGCACCGGGCGATCACCGAGCGCGGGCCGCTCTGTGTGGGCATCGACCCGCATCCCGGTCTGCTGGCCCGCTGGGGCCTCACGGACGACGTCCAGGGGCTCGAGCGGTTCAGCCGGACCGTCGTGGAAGCCCTCGGTGACCGGGTTGCGGTGGTGAAGCCTCAGTCGGCCTTTTTCGAGCGATTCGGATCCCGAGGTGTGGCCGTTCTTGAGTCAACTATCCGACAGTTGCGGGATGCCGGCTCGCTCGTTCTCCTCGACGTCAAACGCGGCGACATCGGCTCGACGGTGAGCGCGTACGCCTCCGCATACCTTGATCCATCCAGCCCGCTGTATGTCGACGCGGTCACCGCGAGCCCCTACCTCGGGGTCGGTTCGCTGGCACCGATGTTTGAGCTGGCCGCCGAGCACGGCGGTGGGGTCTTCGTGCTGGCCCTCACCTCCAACCCCGAGGGCGCGGCCGTGCAGCGGGCCCGCACGGCCGACGGCCGCACCGTGGCGCAAACCGTGATCGACGAGATTTCCCAGCTCAACAGGGGTGCGACTCCGCTCGGGAGCTTCGGTCTGGTGGTCGGCGCGACCATCGGCGACACCGGTCACGACCTCTCCGGCGTGGGGGGCCCACTGCTCGCTCCGGGGCTCGGCGCACAGGGTGCTGGTGCCGCCGATCTGCGTACCGTCTTCGGTTCGAGCCTCGCCTCGGTGCTCCCGTCGTACTCCCGGGAAGTGCTCTCGGTCGGCCCCGATGTGGCCGCCCTGCGGGCCGCCGCGGACCGCGTGTTGGTCGACTGTCGGGCCGTCCTGCCTGCCCGGTGACTGACTGACGGGTCGGTCACTCTACGGTGATCATGCGGCCCCCACGTTGCCGAAAGCTCCGTTGGCCGCTAGTTTTCCCCGCGCTGGGAACCATGGACCCCTTGGTTCACAGCGACACCACGTTTCACAGATGCGGCGGTGCGCCCCGCCCGCCGCGATAGGGACCTGAGGAGAACTGGTGCCGCTCCCGTCACTGACCCCCGAACAACGCGCTGCCGCGCTCGAGAAGGCCGCGGAGATCCGCAAGGCCCGTGCTCAGCTGAAGGAGCAGCTCAAGCAGGGCAAGACCACCCTCGGCGCCGTCCTCGAGCGCGCCGAGAGCGACGACGTCGTTGGCAAGCTCAAGGTTTTGGCCGTCCTGCAGGCCATGCCGGGTATCGGCAAGATCCGGGCTACCCAGATCATGGAGAAGCTCAAGATCGCCGACAGTCGTCGCCTGCGTGGCCTCGGCGAGCAGCAGCGCAAGGCATTGCTTGGAGAGTTCGCCGCCAACTGAACCTGGCAGCGTGTAGAAACAAGCAGTGAGCACGGATGACGAGACGCGCCCGGCGGCTCGGCTCACTGTCCTGGCTGGACCTTCGGGTTCCGGCAGGGAGAGTGTCGTCGAGCTAGTCCGGGCGCGTTCTCCGTCCGTGTGGATCCCGGTGCCGGCAACGACCCGGCCGCGCCGGGAGTCGGAGATCGACGGGGAGGACCGCGTCTTCCTCGCCCCCGCCGAGTTCGATCGCCGGCTCGCTGTCGGCGAGCTGCTCGAGTGGTCCCGGATCGGCAGGTACCACCGGGGCACCCCGTACCCACCGCTGCGCGCCCGGCTCGACGCCGGGCAGCCGGTGCTCCTCCCGCTCGACCTACCCGGTGCTCCGCTGGTCCGGGCGTGCCTGCCCGATTCTCGGCTGGTGCTGCTGAGCCCACCCGGATACGTTCCCGACGCCACCCTGGCGGCCGCCGTCGAGCACACGCTGACCCACGACCGCACCGAGCGGGTGGTCAACGAGCTGGTAGGCTTGCTCGGTTCTTCTTATCCGGATCCGGCCTGGTCGCGCGTTCGCGGCTGACGGCCGGCCGCCGTTGAGACTCAGCACCGCGTCCGCGCGGTTCGAAAGACGCAGAGGTTAATTCGTGGGATCCATCGCCAACCCCGAAGGCATCACCAACCCGCCGATCGACGAGCTCCTCGAGAAGACGACGTCGAAGTACGCGCTGGTCATCTTCGCCGCCAAGCGCGCGCGCCAGGTCAACGCCTACTACAGCCAGCTCGGTGAGGGTCTGCTGGAGTACGTCGGCCCGCTCGTCGAGACCACCCCGCAGGAGAAGCCCCTCTCCATCGCCATGCGCGAGATCAACGCGGGCCTGCTCACCGCCGAGCCGACCGACCAGCCGTAAGCCCCCGCCAGCCGATGTCCGCCTCGATCGTCCTCGGGGTCGGTGGCGGCATCGCCGCCTACAAGGCGTGCGAGCTGCTGCGACTGTTCACCGAATCGGGTCACCAGGTTCGGGTCGTGCCGACCGCGTCGGCGCTCCGGTTCGTCGGGGCGCCGACCTGGGCGGCGCTCTCCGGCCAGCCCGTCGCCGACGACGTCTGGACCGATGTCCACGAGGTGCCGCACGTCCGGCTCGGTAAGCAGGCAGACCTGGTGGTGGTCGCGCCGACCACCACCGACCTGCTCGCCAAGGCCGCCCACGGGCTCGCCGACGACCTGCTGACCAACACCCTGCTGACCGCCCGCTGCCCGGTGCTGTTGGCCCCGGCCATGCACACGGAGATGTGGGAGCACCCGGCCACCGTGGCCAACGTCGCCACGCTGCGCTCCCGCGGGGTCCGGGTCATCGAGCCGGCCGTCGGCCGGCTCACCGGCGTCGACACCGGCAAGGGTCGGCTGCCGGACCCGGCCGAGATCTTCGCCATCGCCCGTCGGGTCCTGGCCCGGGGCGACTCCGCCCCTGCCGACCTGGCCGGCCGCCGGGTGGTCGTCACCGCCGGCGGCACCCGCGAACCACTGGACCCGGTCCGCTTCCTGGGCAACCGCTCCTCGGGCAAGCAGGGTTACGCGTTTGCCCGCGCGGCGGTCGCCCGGGGCGCCCGGGTCACCCTGATCGCGGCCAACGTCTCCCTCGCCGACCCGGCTGGTGTCGACCTGATCCGGGTGGGCACCACCGCCGAGCTGCGGGAGGCGACGCTGAAGGCCGCCGTCGAGGCCGACGCGGTGGTGATGGCGGCGGCTCCGGCCGATTTCCGCCCGGCGACGTACGCGCCTGGCAAAATCAAGAAGTCGGACGATGGCGTCGCGCCCACCATCGAGCTCGTCACGAACCCGGACATCGCGGCGGAGCTCGGCCAGCGCAAACGACCGGAGCAACTGCTCGTGGTGTTCGCCGCCGAGACCGGTGACGCCGAGGCCAACGGCCGAGCGAAACTCGCCCGGAAGCGGGCCGACCTGATCGTCATCAACGAGGTCGGTCCCGACCTGGTCTTCGGCGCCGACACCAACACCGTGACGGTCATCGGCGCGGACGGCTCGGTCAGCCGACTGCCCGAGCAGGCCAAGGAAGCCGTAGCCGATACCGTCTGGGATCTCGTCGTGGCGCGGTTGCCCGTCCGCTCCTGACGGGTGGAACAGAGCGCGACCGGTCCCTACACCGGCCGCAGTGGTGACTAGACTGCCGCGGAACGACCTCACACGCTTAGGAGTGCCGTGACACGCCGCCTCTTCACGTCCGAATCGGTCACGGAAGGCCACCCGGACAAGATCGCCGACCAGATCAGCGATGGCATCCTCGACGCGTTGTTGGCTGAGGATCCGCACAGCCGCGTGGCGGTGGAAACCATGATCACCACCGGCCAGGTGCACATCGCCGGTGAGGTGACCACCAAGGCGTACGCCGACATCCCGACGATCGTCCGCCGGACCATCCTCGACATCGGCTACGACTCGTCGAAGAAGGGCTTCGACGGCGCCTCCTGCGGGGTCAGCGTCTCCATCGGTGCGCAATCCGAGGACATCGCGCAAGGTGTGGACAACGCCTTCGAGCTGCGTACCGGGGCGTCGGAGAGCGCGCTGGACGCGCAGGGCGCCGGCGACCAGGGCATGATGTTCGGCTTCGCCTGCTCGGAGACCCCCGAGCTGATGCCGCTGCCGATCGCCCTCGCCCACCGGTTGGCCCGCCGCCTCGCCGCGGTCCGCAAGGACGGCACGATCCCCTACCTGCGGCCGGACGGCAAGACCCAGGTGACCATCGAGTACGAAGGGCTGCGCCCGGTCCGGCTGAACACGGTGGTCGTGTCCAGCCAGCACGCCGCGGACATCTCCCTCGACTCGCTGCTCACCCCGGACGTGCGTGACCACGTGATCGCGCCGGAGCTGGAGAGCCTCGGTCTGGACACCGACGGCTACCGGCTGCTCGTCAACCCGACCGGCCGGTTCGAGATCGGCGGCCCGATGGGTGACGCCGGGCTGACCGGCCGCAAGATCATCGTTGACACGTACGGCGGCTACGCCCGCCACGGCGGCGGCGCGTTCTCCGGCAAGGACCCGTCCAAGGTGGACCGCTCGGCCGCGTACGCGATGCGCTGGGTGGCCAAGAACGTGGTCGCCGCAGGTCTGGCCGAGCGCTGCGAGGCGCAGGTCGCCTACGCCATCGGCAAGGCGCACCCGGTGAGCCTGTTCATCGAGACGTTCGGCACCGAGACCGTGCCGGTCACCTCGATCGAGAAGGCCGTTGCCGAGGTGTTCGACCTGCGGCCGGCCGCGATCATCCGGGACCTCAACCTGCTCCGCCCGATCTACCAGCAGACCGCCGCGTACGGCCACTTCGGCCGGGAACTGCCGGACCTGACCTGGGAGAGCACCGACCGGGCCGCCGACCTCAAGTCGGCCGCGGGAGCCTGACCGCCACCAGGCGTAGCGACCGGCGACCCGCGGACGGGTCGCCGGTCGCGCGCGTCTGCGTAGATGTCCCGCTGGCGCATCTGGACCGGCCGTTCGACTACCTGGTGCCGGCGGAACTGGACGACGCGGCAGTGCCCGGCACCCGGGTGAAGGTGCGTTTCGCCGGGCAACTCGTCGACGGATGGCTGCTGTCCCGCGCCGACGACTCCGGGCACACCGGCCGCCTCGCGTACCTGGAAAAGGTGGTCTCCCCGGAACCCGTGCTGGCACCCGAGGTCGCCCGGCTGGCCCGCGCGGTCGCCGACCGGTACGCGGGCAGCCTCGTCGACGTGCTCCGGCTCGCCGTGCCGCCCCGGCACGCTCGGGTGGAGAAGGAACCCCACGACGAGCCGCCCACCCCGGTGGTCGCCGCCGAGGTCGGCGCGGTCGACCCGCGCGGTTGGCGGGACTACCCGACGGGCCCGGCGTTGCTGCGCGCGCTCACCGACGGCCGGGCGCCCCGCGCGGTCTGGTCGGCGCTGCCCGGTGAGGACTGGGCGGCCCGCTACGCCGACGCGGTGGCCGCCACCGTCGCCGGCGGGCGCGGCGCGGTGGTCGTGGTGCCCGACGCCCGTGACCTCGACCGGCTGGATGCCGCGCTCACCAGCGTGCTCGGCCCGGGGCGGCACGTCAGCCTCTCCGCCGCGCTCGGGCCGGCCCGACGCTACCGGGCGTTCCTCGCCGCCCGTCGCGGGCAGGTGCCGGTGGTGATCGGCACCCGGGCGGCGATGTTCGCCCCGGTGGAGCGGCTCGGCCTCCTCGCCATCTGGGACGACGGTGACGACCTGCACTCCGAGCCGCGGGCTCCCTACCCGCACGCCCGTGACGTGCTGCTCACGCGCGTCCAGCTCGCCGAGGCCGGCGCGCTGGTCGGCGGGTACGCCCGCACCGCCGAGGCGCAGCTGCTGCTGGAGACCGGCTGGGCGCGGGAGGTCGTCGCCGAACGGGCGACCGTGCGGGCCCGTATCCCGGCCATCGCGCCGACCGGCGACGACCCGCAACTGGCCCGCGACCCCGGGGCCGCCACCGCGCGGCTGCCCAGCCTGGCCTGGACGGCCGCCCGCGATGCCATCCGAGGGGACCTGCCGGTGCTGGTGCAGGTGCCCCGACGTGGTTACCTGCCGTCGATCTCCTGCGCCGAGTGCCGCACCCCGGCCCGCTGCGCGCACTGCGCCGGCCCGCTCGCGCTGCCCTCGGCCGGCGGCACCCCGGCCTGCCGGTGGTGCGCTCGGGTGGACGCCGCGTACGCCTGCCCGGAGTGTGGTGGACGGCGGCTGCGGGCCGCGGTGACCGGTGCTCGGCGGACCGCCGAGGAGCTGGGCCGGGCGTTCCCCGGTGTGCCGGTACGCACCTCGGGGCGCGAGGAGGTGCTGACCGAGGTGCCCGGCGGCGCGGCTCTGGTGGTGAGTACGCCCGGTGCGGAGCCGGTCGCCGAGGGCGGCTATGGCGCGGTGCTGCTGCTCGACTCGTGGGCTCTGCTGACCCGGGCCGACCTGCGTGCCGGCGAGGAGGCGCTGCGGCGCTGGCTGGGGGCGGCTGCCCTGGCCCGTCCGGCACCGGCCGGCCGGGTGGTGGTGGTCGCCGACGGCGCGCTCGCCCCGGTGCAGGCGCTGCTGCGCTGGGACGCCGCCTGGTTCGCCGGCCGGGAGTTGGCCGAGCGCCGGGAGTTGGGCTTCCCTCCGGCCGTCCGCATGGCGAGCGTCACAGGCCCGGCTGAGGCGGTCGCGGACCTGCTCGCGGCGGCGCGGCTGCCCGACGACGCCGAGGTGCTCGGACCGGTGCCGGCCGAGGAGGGTCGGGAGCGGATGTTGGTCCGGGTGCCCCGGGCCAGGGCCGCCGCGCTCGCTGAGGCGCTGCACTCGGCCGCTGGCGCTCGCGCCGCCCGCAAGGCCGCCGACCCGGTTCGTCTCCAGGTCGATCCGCTGAGCCTGTTCTGAGGAGTCTCGGCCGGTGTCGACGACGGCGGACCCCTGTTTCGGCTGGTGTCGGCGCCGACGGGCCCGGCCCGCAGGGGTGGCTCTCGCACACCTCGTCCGGCAAAGCGGTGGCGCCAAAGTGGTAGCATCGCCCGTCATGCCGAGGCGTACGACGGCTCCAGGTTGCGACGGAGCGTCAGCTGCGCTGAGCTGGAGCCGCCGCAGGATGGCGCGACGATAGCGGGAACGCGTCGCTCGGACGCGATGTCGATGATGAGCCGGTGATCAGGGGTGGACCAGTCGTGACCGTTGGACAATCGATCGTCTTCAACGGCGACCTCGGCAGCGGCAAGAGCACCGTGTCGGTCGAGATCGCCAAGCGGCTCGGGATGCGCCGGGTCAGCGTGGGTGACCTCTACCGGGAGATGGCGCAGCAGCGGCAGATGACCGCACTGCAGCTCAACCTGCACGCCGAGCTCGACCAGGCCGTCGACGGCTACGTCGACCAGCTCCAGCGGGACATCGCCGCCTCCGGTGAGCCTCTGATCATGGACTCCCGGCTGGCCTGGCACTTCTTCACCGATGCGCTCAAGGTCCACATGATCACCGAGCCGGGCGAGGCGGCCCGTCGGGTGCTCGCCCGACCTTCCGGGCCGGCGGAGAGCTACGCCACCCTGGAGGAGGCCAAGGCCAAGCTCCGTGAGCGCAGCGCGAGTGAGCGCAGCCGCTTCATCATCCGTTACGGGGTGGACAAGGCCCGGCTGCGCAACTATGACCTGGTCTGTGACACCACCCGGGCCTCCGCGGCCGAGGTGATCGAGCACATCATCGCCGCGTACGAGGGCACGCTCGGTGCCGAGGTGCTGCGCGACGGGCCGCCGCTGCTGCTGCTGGACCCGGCCCGCGTCTACCCGACCGAGGACATCGCCACCCTGCGGGGTCTGTGGGACACCGACTTCGTCGGTGACGTGGCCGAGGCTGGCGACGAGGCCCTCGAACCGCTGAAGATCGGCTTCACCGGTGAGTACTTCTTCGTCGTCGACGGTCACCGCCGGCTCAGCGCCGCCCTGCAGAACGGCTTCTCCCTGGTGCCCGCCCAACTGGTCGCCGAGGTCGACGAGCCGGTCGTGGGCGGGATGACCGCGATCGACTACTTCGCCGCGCAGGTGCGCCCCGGCCTGGTCTACGACTGGGAGGCGGCCCACAAGATCCACCTGCCGCTGCCCGAGCCCGCGCTGCTCCGCGGCGACGCGGTGCTCGCCGGCGACCCGGGCGCCAACGCCTGACGGGTCGTTCCCCGGGCCCGGCGCGAACCTGGCGCAGGGCCCGGCCCGCACACGGGGCTGCCGGGACCTGCCGGCCGGCAGCACGACGCTGCTGCTGTTCGGCGCTGCCAACCGAGAGTCTGCCCGTGACGCTGGGCACACCGGCGGTGGCCGATCGAGGTACGCCGGCCGGCGCGCATCCGGGCACTCCGTAGACTGGTACGGCACTGCCCGTCCACCTGTCGAAGGAGCCCCTCCGCGTGACCGTTCAGCCCATCCGTCTGTTTGGGGATCCGGTGCTGCGCACGCCGGCCGATCCGGTGGTCGACTTCGACGCCGAGCTGCGTCGGCTCGTCGCCGACCTCACCGACACGATGCGTGAGCAGAACGGCGCCGGCCTGGCCGCGCCGCAGCTCGGCGTGAGCCTGCGGGTGTTCACCTTCGATGTCGACGACGTGCTCGGGCACCTGATCAACCCGGTGCTCGAATTTCCCGATGAGGAGGAGCAGGACGGCCCGGAGGGCTGCCTGTCGATTCCCGGGCTCTACTTCGACACCAAGCGTCGGCAGAATGTCATCGCCAAGGGCTTCAGCGCGTTCGGCGACCCGATGCAGATCGTCGGCACCGGCCTGATGGCGCGTTGCGTCCAGCACGAGACCGACCACCTCGACGGGGTGCTCTTCCTCGACCGGCTGGATTCCCAGGGGCGCAAGGAAGCCATGAAGGCGATCCGCCAGGCCGAGTGGTACGACGCGGCGGCCCCGCCGACGGTCAAGCTGAGCCCGCACATCAGCGACCCCTTCGGTCTGGGGCGGTGACCCCGATGCGCGTGATCTTCGCCGGTACGCCGGCCGTCGCCGTTCCCGCCCTGGCCGCCGTCGCCGCCTCCGGGCACGACCTGGTCGCCGTGGTCACCCGACCCGACGCGCCCGCCGGGCGCGGGCGTGGCCTGTCCCGCTCCCCGGTCGGCGAGTGGGCCGACGAGCAGGGCGTCGAGGTGCTGACGCCGGCCCGCCCCCGCGACCCGGAGTTCCTCGACCGGCTGCGCGAGCTCGCACCGGACTGCGTGCCGGTGGTCGCCTACGGCGCGTTGGTGCCGCCGGCCGCCCTGGAGATCCCCCGGCACGGCTGGATCAACCTGCACTTCTCGCTGCTGCCCGCGTGGCGTGGCGCCGCGCCCGTGCAGCACGCCGTGCTGCACGGTGACGAGCTGACCGGGGCCAGCGTCTTCCAACTGGAGGCGGGCCTGGACACCGGCCCGGTCTACGGCACCCTCACCGACGAGATCCGCGCCGCTGACACCTCCGGCGACCTGCTGGAGCGGCTCGCCGAATCCGGTGCCGGGCTGCTGGTGGCGGTGCTCGACGCGATCGCCGACGGCACCGCCAGGGCTGAGCCACAGCCCGCCGACGGGGTGTCGCTGGCACCGAAGTTGACCGTGGACGACGCCCGGGTGCGCTGGAGTGACCCGGCCTTCGCCGTGGACCGCCGGCTGCGGGCCTGCACCCCAGCCCCGGGCGGCTGGACCACTTTCAGGGGCGAGCGGGTGAAGCTCGGCCCGGTCGTGCCGGTGCCCGACGGCCCCGAGTTGAAACCGGGGGAGTTGCTAGTGGAAAAGTCTCGGGTGCTGGCCGGCACGGCGACCGTGCCGGTGCGCCTCGGCGAGGTCCGCGCTGCGGGCAAGCGGGCCATGGGCGCGACCGACTGGGCGCGCGGCGTCCGGGTCGCCACCGGAGAGGACTTCGCGTGACGGCCCCGGAGGGAACGCGCCCGATGCGCTCCGGCCCGTCGGCCGGTCGTGGCGGGGACCGCCGGCCGGTCCGGCCGCCCATGGACCGGCCGCGCCGGGCGGCGTACGAGGCGGTCGCCGCGGTGCACCGCGACGACGCGTTCGCCAACCTGGTGCTGCCCATCATCCTGCGCGAGGAGGGGCTGTTCGGCCGGGACGCGGCCTTCGCGACCGAGCTGACCTACGGCACCTTGCGCCACCTGGGCACGTTGGACGCGATCCTGACCGACGCCGCCGGCCGGGACGTGGCCCGGATCGACCCGCCGGTACGCGACGCGCTGCGGCTCGGGGCGTACCAGCTGCTGCACACCCGGGTGCCGGCGCACGCCGCGGTCTCGTCGACGGTGGACCTGGTCCGTTCGGTCGCACCGGGCGCCACCGGCTTCGCCAACGCGGTGCTGCGCGAGGTGTCCACCCGCGACGCGGACGCCTGGGTGGCGAAGCTCGCCCCACCGATGGAGACCGACCCGGTCGGACACCTGTCGTTGGCGTACAGCCATCCGCAGTGGATCGTGCGGGCCTTCTCTGAGGCGCTCGGCGGCGATCTCGGTGAGACGGCCCGCCTCCTGATCGAAGACAACGAGCGCCCGCCGGTGCACCTGTGCGCACGACCCGGGCTGATCGACCCGGTCGAGCTGGCCGATCAGGTCGGCGGGGCGCCCGGCGCCTTCTCGCCGTACGCCGTCTATCTGCCCGGCGGCGCGCCGGGCGACGTGCCGGCAGTGGTCGACGGCCGTGCCCACGTCCAGGACGAGGGTTCCCAGCTGGTGGCCGCCGCACTCGCGGACGCGCCGTTGGACGGCCCGGACGGGCGTTGGCTGGACCTGTGCGCCGGGCCGGGCGGCAAGGCCGGTCTGCTGGGGGCGTTGGCCGCCCAGCGTGGTGCGCGGGTGACCGCGGTGGAGGTGGCCGAGCACCGGGCCCGGCTGGTCTCGCAGGCAACCCGGGGTCTGCCGGTGGCCGTGCTGACCATGGACGGCCGGGATGTCGGCGCTGACCCGAAACTCCCGGAGCAGCACTTCGACCGGGTGCTGGTGGATGCCCCGTGCACGGGGCTGGGCTCGCTGCGTCGCCGGCCGGAGTCGCGTTGGCGCCGCCAACCGTCCGACCTGCCGCCGCTCACCCGGCTGCAACGGGAGCTGCTCGGTGCGGCGCTGCGGGCGGTCCGTCCGGGTGGCCTGGTCGCCTATGTCACCTGTTCGCCGCACACGGTCGAGACGCACGTGACGGTGACCGAGGCGGCCCGTCGTAGTGGAGTCGCTGTGGACTTCGTGGACGCCCGGCCGCTGCTGCCCGCCGGCATGCCCGGTCTCGGCGACGGGCCGACCGTGCAGCTCTGGCCGCACCGCCACGGCACCGACGCGATGTTCCTCGCCGTTCTGCGTCGAGGCTGAGTTGGGGAGGGTCCCGTGTCGACGTTGGCGTTGACACGGGACCCTTCCGTTCTTCAAGCGCGGGTTCTGGGCGCCACCCGGACAACGCTCGCTCCCAGAACGCTTTCCTCGCCTTGCTGTACGGAAGTGATCAGGTTGTAGTAGCCAGGCGACGCGTCCTCGGCGATTGAGATGAGACTGACGGGGCGTTCGTCAGACGCGCCGGAGGGCCGCACCAGGGGAGCCTCGAACGTCACCACTCCTGCAGCGGGCTGAGCCGCACTCGTCGCGGCATCCTTCAAGTCGTCGACACCCGCATACGGGCCGGTCAGACGCGCAGCCAGTTCGACCTGCAAGGGCTTCGCGGCGGGGTCGGTCCCCGGCTTGACCGTCCAGTGAACCGTCAGTTGCTGGCCGGGCCGGTAAACCGTGTCGACGTCCAAGCTATCGCAACACGTGTACGTCATCGGGGTGTTTGTCGTGGTGATGGACGGCTCGGGGCCACAGCCTGATAAGACCGGCGGAGCCAGGCAAGCAACAACCACCAGTCGCCACGCTCTCATGAGCGTGATCGTAGCTTCGTGGATCTAACGGTGTTTACGGCCAGGACTGCCAGGCGTTATGCCTGGCGGGACGCGCCGACATTGCTCAGCCAGCGGGTGTCGTTGACCGGTGGCAGAGGTGCTCGTTTCCGCCTTTGCTCTGCTTCCACCCAGGCAACACATTTACCTCATGAGTGTTGCCTGGGTGGAAGCAGAGCAAAGGACGTCGAGACATGGTGTTCCCATCCGTCATCCGTCAGGCGTCAGCCCCGCCCGGTCAGCCGATGGCGCGGCTCTTTGTTCAGCTCGGTCAGGTGACCGGGAGCCCCTTGGTGCCGGCGTTCTTCATCGAGCGGGTCAGGTCCCGGTCGGAGATCCAGAGGAAGCACTGCACGCCACGGTTGCCGTTGTTCCACTCTTCCTCGTACGGCTGGTAGTAGATCGTGCCGGCGCGGAAGTCGAGCTGGGAGTTGTCTGGCACCTTGGCGTACTTGGCGATCATCGTCTGGCAGGCCTGGTGCGTCCGCTTGACGGCGCCGGAGAACGCGGCGTAACTGGTCTCCGGGGCCTGCCAGACCCCGACGAACTCGGCGTGGTGCTTGGTGGTGCAGGAGGCCGGCACCATCTCGTCGATGTCGTCCTTGACGAGCTTCGGGTTGAAGCAGCGGTACGCCAGCGGCGCCGCACCGGACAGCGCACCCCGGAGGCTGCCGGTGCGCGGGTCGACCGTGGTGTCGTCGATGCTGGCGATCGCGGTGACGTCGCAGCGGTACCAGCGGGCCCCACCGGCCCAGGCCTGCGGCGACGGCAGCACCACGGTCAAGCCGAGCCGCCCGGAACGCCAGTCGGCGCCCACCGCCTTGTTGACCTCCGTGTCGCATGCGGCCTGCGCGGCCCGCAGGCCTGCCGAGCCGGGCTGCGGGGGCGTGCCAGGCACGGCGCTCGAGCCGGTGAACGTGCCGACATGCATGGTCTCCACGAGGTGCGACTCGGTGCACGCCGTCGGGTTGTAACCGGTCAGGAAGCCGACCTGCTGAGGAGTTTGGTGGCAGACGTCGGCGGCGGGAACGAACTGCTGCGCCGCGACGGGCGCCGGCCAGTCGTCGATGAGGTCACGGTCGACTCCGGCCGGCGTGCTGCATCCGGCCAGCGCCAGGGCCAGGGCCGCACCCCCGGCGAACGCCGCCAACCACCGTCGCATCCCCGACCTCCCGCCGCGGTGGCCTCCAGCCGGACCCCGCCGGTCGGTAGCGCCACGGCGCAGCAGCATACGGCACCGATGCTCAGATCGCGGGCAATCCCTTGGGGCCGGCGCTGCGCATCGAGCGGGTGAGTTTGCGGTCGTCGCTCCACAGGAAACAACGCACTCCACGGTCACCGTCCTCCCACTCCCGTTGTGACGGTGGGTAGTAGATGGACCCGGCCCGGTACGGCAGGTCGCTGTCGTTCGGTACGGCGGCGTACTCGGCGATCAACGCCATGCAGCGTTTGTGCGCCTGCTCGGCGGAGCGGCTGAACTCTGCCCAGCTCACGTCCCGTTCCTCGTAGACGCCCACGAACTCGGCGCGGTGTGGCTCGGCGCAGAGCACCGGCTCCATGTAGTTGAGGTTGTCGCCGATCAGCTTGGGATCGAAGCAACGGTGAGTGAGAGGGGCGTCGCCGATCAACGCGCCGCGCAGGCTGCCGGTGCGGTTCACCGGGCGGGTGTTGTCGATGCTGCCGGTCTCGCTGAGGTCGCACCGGAACCACCGCGCCCCACCGGCCCAGGCGGGTGCCGAGGGCAGGGCGAGGGACAGTGAGAGTCGGGCCGCGTGCCAGTCGCCGCCGAGCACCTCCCGGGACCGCTGGTCGCACTCGGCGCGGGCCGTGCGCAGCGCCGACGATCCGGGTTCGGGGCGGGTCTCGGCCAGCGCGTCGGGCCCGACGAAGGTGCCGACGTGGATGGCCTCGGCCAGGTGGTTACGCGCGCAGTCCACCGTCTCGTAGGTGCTGGCCTGCACGATCGAGGTGATCCGGGGCAGGCAGGTGTCGGTGGCGGGGGCGAACGGCTTCGGGTCACGCAGCGCCGGCCAGTCGTCGGTCAGATCACCGTCCGCGCCGCGCGCCGGCCCGCAGCCGGCCAGCAGTATCGTCGTGACTCCGGCCAGCACCAGCGCTGGAAGCCACCGTCGCATCGTCCGCCCTTCCGGGAGCTGGCGGCCGGTCACCGCGCCCCGCGGCGAGACCCCGGCGGGCGTGCAGCCTACGGCACCGTCCCGCTTGGAGTGTCGTCGTGTTTCCGTCGATCGGCCAGCCAATCATGCCTGATCGTCCGGATTCGGCGGTCCGGAGCGACTAATTCTGCACCACTGGTCACTGTCGGATCACAGCGCGTCCGCTTTGATGCCGCGATGCGGGTTGTCGGTGACCACGTTCGTACACTGGCCCCGTGACCGTACCGCCGCCGATCGTCGCGCCGAGCATCCTGGCCGCCGATTTCGCCCGCCTCGCCGAAGAGGTCCGTGCCGTCGAGGACGCCGCGGACTGGTTGCACGTCGACGTGATGGACAACCACTTCGTGCCGAACCTGACCATTGGGCTGCCCGTGGTGCAGAGCCTGCGGGCTGTCACCGCGATGCCGTTCGACGTGCACCTGATGATCGAGGACCCGCGCCGGTGGGCCCCCGGTTACGCCGACGCCGGGGCGTACAACGTCACCTTCCACGCGGAGGCGTCCGACGACCCGGTGGCGCTGGCCAAGGACCTGCGCTCGGCCGGCGCGAAGGCCGGCCTGGCCATCGACCGGGACACGCCGATCGAGCCGTACCTGGACCTGCTGCCCAGCTTCGACACCCTGCTGATCATGACGATCAAGGCCGGCTTCGGCGGGCAGCGGTTCCTCCCGCACCTGCTGGACAAGGTGCGTGCCGCCCGCCGGCACGCCTCGGCCGGGCACCTGGAGCTGCGCATCGAGGTGGACGGCGGGATCGCCGCCGACACCATCGAGCAGGCGGCCGCCGCCGGCGCCGACGCGTTCGTGGCCGGCACCGCCGTGTACGGCGCCGCCGACCCGGCGGAAGCGGTACGGCACCTGCGGTCTCTGGCGGAACGCGCGGCTCCCGAGGCCTGAGGTGGACCCCGACGGCGACCGTAAGGACATCATTCTCGTCGTCGATGACGACGAGGACATCGCTCGTTTCGTCGAGTTCAACCTGCGGCTGCACGGCTTCGAGGTGATCCACGCCAGTGACGGCCAGGAGGCCCTCGAGGTCATCGAGCGTCAGCGGCCCGACCTGGCGGTGGTCGACCTCATGATGCCCCGGATCGACGGGCTGGAGTTGACCCGGCGGCTGCGCGCGGACCCGATGACCTCCGCCCTGCCAGTGATCATGCTGACGGCCAAGGGGATGACCGTCGACAAGGTGCACGGGCTCAGCGCTGGCGCCGACGACTACCTGGTCAAGCCGTTCGACACCGCCGAGTTGGTGGCCCGGGTGTCGTCCACCCTGCGTCGGAACAAGGAGTTCCGGGAGGTTTCCCCGCTGACCGGGCTGCCCGGCAACAGCCGGATCCGTCGGGAGATCAGCGATCGGGTCCGACAGGGCGTGGACTACGCGGTCGGCTACATCGACATCGACCGGTTCAAGAGTGTCAATGACCGGTACGGCTTCGTCCGCGGCGACGACTTCATCTCCGCGCTCGCCCGCAGCCTGCACCGGGCGGTGGTGGCGGTGGGGCTGCCACCGGCCTTCCTCGGCCACGTCGGCGGCGACGACTTCGTCATCGTCTGCGCCCCGGACCAGGTGCGCCCGCTGACGTCCCGCGCGGTGATCGACTTCGAGAAGTCCGCCGACACGCTCTACGACGCGACCGACCGTGAGCGCGGCTTCGTCGAGCTGAAGGATCGGCGTGGCACCATCCGTCGCGCCGCCCTGGTCACGCTCTCCATCGGGGTGTCCCTGTCCGACGCCGGCAAGCGGTTCACCGACCCTCTCGAGGCGATCGCGGTGGCCTCGGAGATGAAAACGGTGGCCAAGAGCCAACCGGGTTCGTACGTGGCGGTGGATCGGCGCCGCGGCGTCACCTAAGCATGATCTGACTGTGAAGTAGCTCGCCTAGGTAGCGGCACACCCGGATCGGGGTGTAAGACTTTCGGTATACCCACCACGCGCTGGCGGGACTCGGTGAAATTCCGAACCGGCGGTGATCCACGGTCCGACCGTGGTCAGCCCGCGACCCGGACGGCTCTGCCGTCCGGTGGACCTGGTGAAAATCCGGGGCCGACGGTTGGGAGCGGTTCGTCCGCGCCCAGACAGTCCGGATGGGAGACAGCGCGCGGGACGGACGGGTCCGAGCCGGCCGCTGGCTTCAGCGTGCCGTGCCGACCCCCCGGGGCGGCTCCGCCGTTCCCGGATTCCGCCACCGCCTGCCCGCGGCCCCATGGCCGTAGCCTCCCTGACCGCCGCGCGCGGACCGGCGAGTGGGAGGGCAGGGCAGGGCGATGGCCAGCGTCTCGGTCGATGAGGCGATGCGGCGTGCAATCGAGTTGGCGGCACGCGGGCTCGGCACCACCAGCCCCAATCCGGTGGTCGGTTGCGTGCTGCTCGACGAGGACGGCCAGGTCGTGGGTGAGGGCTTCCACGCGTACGCCGGCGGGCCGCACGCCGAGATCGTCGCCCTGGCGCAGGCAGGGCAACGCGCCAAGGGCGGCACCGCAGTCGTCACTCTGGAACCCTGCGACCACACCGGCCGCACCGGCCCCTGCAGTTCCGCGCTCGTCCAGGCCGGGGTGGGCCGGGTGGTCATTGCCGTGCCCGACCCCAACCCGGTGGCTTCCGGGGGTGCCGCCACGTTGCGCACCGCCGGGGTCCGCGTCGATCTGGGGGTACGCGGCGAGGAGGCCGAGGCCGGCAACGTCGCGTGGCTGACCTCGATGCGCCGGGGCTGGCCGTACGTGATCTGGAAGTACGCCGCCACGCTCGACGGGCGCTCCGCCGCGGCCGACGGCACCAGCATGTGGATCACCTCGGAGGCGGCCCGGATCGACGTGCACGCCCTACGCGGCACGGTCGACGCGGTGATCGCCGGGGTGGGCACCGTGCTCGCCGACGACCCCCGGCTGACCGCCCGTAACCTGCGCGACGGCAGCCTGGCCATCCGGCAGCCGCTACGGGTGGTGGTGGACAGTTCGGGGCGTACCCCGGCTGACGCCCGGGTCCGCGATGGCGCCGCGCGGACGTGGATCGCGACCGCCGACGAGGTCGGCGCCGGCCCGGACGGCCGGGTCGACCTGTCGGCGCTGCTCGCGGCGCTGCATCTGCGCGGGGTCCGCGCGGTGCTGTTGGAGGGCGGCCCCCGGCTGGCCGGGGCGTTCCTGGAAGCCGGCCTGGTCGACAAGATCGTCGGTTATGTCGCGCCCAGGTTGCTCGGTGCCGGCCCGACCGCCCTGGTCGACGCGGGAGTGAGCACCATCGCTGAGGCCATCGATCTGGAGTTCGTCGACGTTACGCAGATCGGTCCGGATCTTCGGATCACCGCTTTGCCCCGCAAAAGGGAGGGCTGACATGTTCACCGGGATTATCGAGGAACTGGGCGAGATCGTCCGGGTTACGCCGACGGCGGGCGATTCGGCGCTGGTCGCCGTACGCGGTCCGTTGGTCACGTCCGACGCCCGGCACGGTGACTCCATCGCGGTCAACGGCGTCTGCCTGACCGTCGTGGAGGTCGCCGACGGAATCTTCACCGCCGACGTGATGGGGGAGACGCTGCGCCGCTCCGCGCTGGGCGCGCTGCGCCCCGGCGACCCCGTCAACCTGGAGCGTGCCGCCGCCCTTGGCAGCCGCCTCGGCGGGCACCTGGTGCAGGGCCACGTGGACGGGGTCGGTGAACTGATCTCCCGGGAGCCGGCCGAGCAGTGGGAGACCGTCCGGTTCCGGCTGCCCACCGCCCTGTCCCGGTACGTGGTGGAGAAGGGCTCGATCACCATCGACGGCGTCTCGCTGACCGTGGCCGAGGTGGGCGCGGACGAGTTCGCCGTCGGGCTGATCCCGACCACCCTCAAGCTGACCACACTCGGTGCGAAGCGTGCCGGCGACCCGGTCAACCTTGAGGTCGACGTGTTGGCCAAGTACGTCGAGCGGCTGCTCGGCAGCCGGCTCACCGGCACCGACGGTCACCCAGTGGCCTCCAGCACAGGCGAGGTGGCCTGATGGGTCCGCTCAGCTGGCTGCTGGACGCCCAGGTGCAGGTGGCCGGCTCACCGGTGTTGGTCCGGGAGATCGTCGGCAACGCGTTCGGGCTGATCTCCGCGCTGTTCGGGCTGCGCCGGCTGCTCTGGGCGTGGCCGATCGGGATGATCGGCAACGTGCTGCTCCTCACCGTGTTCCTCGGCGGGGTGTTCGCCACCCCGCAGGAGCACGACCTCTACGGCCAGGCCGGCCGGCAGGTGTTCTTCTTCGCGGTCAGCGTCTACGGCTGGTGGCGCTGGCAACGACACCGTCGCGGCGACGCCGCTCAGGCGGCGGTCGTCCCGCGCTGGGCCACCGGGCGGGAGCGACTGGTGCTGCTGCTGGCCGCCGTGGTCGGCACCGCCGCGGCGTACCCGGTGCTCGCGGCGCTGGGCTCGTGGGGTCCGCTGGCCGACGCCTGGATCCTCACCGGCAGCCTGCTCGCCACGTACGGCATGGCCCGCGGCTGGGTGGAGTTCTGGCTGCTCTGGATCGCGGTGGACGCGGTCGGCGTGCCGTTGCTGCTGCGCGGCGGGTTCTACCCGTCGGCAGTCATGTACCTGATCTACGGCGCCATCTGCGCCTGGGGCTTCGCCGCCTGGTGGCGCACCTCGCGCGCCACCCGGCCGGCCACCCTCACGCCCATCTACACGGAGGCCGTCGCATGAGCGAGCGCAGCGAGCGAATCATCGGGTCCAGCGCCATGGTGCCTCATGGCGCCACGGAGCGAAGCGGAGTGGCGGCATGAGCAGCTTTGGAAGCATTGAGCAGGCGATCGCGGACATCGCGGCCGGTCGGCCGGTCGTCGTGGTCGACGACGCGGACCGGGAGAACGAGGGCGACCTGATCTTCGCGGCCGAGTTGGCCACGCCGGAGCTGATGGCGTTCATGGTGCGCTACACCTCCGGGTACGTCTGCGTGGCGTTGACCGAGAGCGAAGCCGACCGGCTCGACCTGCCGCCGATGCACCACACCAACCAGGACCGGCGCGGTACCGCGTACACGGTGACCGTGGACGCCCGCGAGGGGGTCAGCACCGGCATCTCGGCGGCCGACCGCGCGCACACCAGCCGGCTGCTCGCCGCCGCCAGCACCGACCCGACCGATCTGGCCCGTCCCGGGCACGTGGTGCCGCTGCGCGCTCGCGAGGGCGGGGTGCTGCGCCGGCCGGGGCACACCGAGGCGGGGATCGACCTGACCCGGCTGGCCGGGCTGCGTCCGGCGGGCGTGCTCTGCGAGCTGATCAACGACGACGGCACCATGATGCGGGTGCCGGACCTGGAGAAGTTCTGCGCCGAGCACGGCCTCACGCTGATCACCATCGCCGACCTGATCGCTCACCGGCGGCGTACCGAAAAGCAGGTCGAGCTGGTCGCGGACGCCCGGATGCCGACGCGGCACGGGGTGTTCCGGGCGCTCGGCTACCGCGCCGAGCACGACCCCGCCGAACACATCGCGATGGTGCTGGGCGACCTCGGCGATGGCCAGGACGTGCTGGTCCGGGTGCACTCGGAGTGCCTGACCGGGGACGTGTTCGGCTCACTGCGCTGCGACTGCGGACCGCAGTTGGATGCCGCGCTGGCCCGGGTCGCGCGCGAGGGCCGGGGCGTCGTGCTCTACGTACGCGGCCACGAGGGGCGCGGCATCGGGCTGCTGCACAAGCTGCAGGCGTACCAGTTGCAGGACCTGGGCCGCGACACCGTCGACGCCAACCTCGACCTGGGTCTGCCGGCCGACGCCCGTGACTACGGCACCGGCGCGCAGATCCTCTACGACCTGGGCGTGCGCTCGATGCGGCTGCTGACCAACAACCCGGCCAAACGGGCCGGGCTGGAGGGGTACGGGTTGACCATCACCGGCCGGGAAGGACTGCCGGCCGGCGCGCATCCGGAGAACCTGCGCTACCTGCGCACCAAGCGGGACCGGATGGGCCACCTGCTGGACGAGTTGGACGAGGTGTCCGAGGCGCCGCTGGGGCGCCCGGTCGCCAATGACGAGATCGGAGCATGACGATGGCGGGTTTCGGAGAGCCGGGAGTCGACGCGGTGGACGCCGCGGGACTGACCGTCGGGGTCGTTGCCGCCCGGTGGCACGGCGACCTGACCGATCACATGCTGGAACGTGCGGTGGCTGCCGCCGAGGCGTGCGGGGCTCGTTCCGTTGTCGCCCGGGTCGCCGGCTCGGTCGAGCTGCCGGTGGTCGCCCAGGCCCTCGCGCGCCGCTGTGACGTGGTGGTCGCGCTCGGCGTGGTGGTCCGCGGCACCACCGCCCACTTCGACTACGTCTGCCGCTCCGTCACCGACGGGCTGACCCGGGTGGCGTTGGACGAGGGCAAGCCGGTGGCGCACGGGGTGCTCACCGTGGAGAACATCGAGCAGGCCCGGGACCGGGCCGGTCTGCCCGGCTCGGCCGAGGACAAGGGCTGGGCGGCAACCGTGGCGGCGCTCGACGCGGCGCTGGCTGTCCGGAGCGTGGCGGCGGGCAACGTGCAGCGGGTCGGCTTCGGCGGCTGACCCGTCCGTGAAGGCGGCCGGCTTCGGAATGCGGCGGCTTCGGAGTGGAGTCGGCTTCGGAGTGCGGCAGGCTTCAGAGGCGGCCGGCCTGGATGATGCGGTGCAGGAACTGTTGGGTGCGGGGTTGGGTCGGCTCGCCGAGCACCTGCTCCGGTGGGCCGCTCTCGATGACCCGCCCCGCGTCGAGGAAGCAGACCTCGTCGGCGACCTCGCGGGCGAAGCCCATCTCGTGGGTGGCCAGCACCATGGTCATGCCGTCGGCCTTGAGGTCCCGGATCATTGCCAGCACCTCACCGACGAGTTCCGGGTCCAGCGCGGAGGTGACCTCGTCGAGCAGCATCAGTCGAGGTGAGTTCGCCAGCGCCCGGACGATCGCCACCCGCTGCTGCTGACCGCCGGAGAGCCGGTCCGGGTAGGCGTCCGCCTTGGCTCCGAGACCCACCCGGTCGAGCAGTTCCCGCGCCTGCGCCTCGGCCTCCGCCCGGGCCCGCCGGTGTACGCGGCGCGGCGCGAGGGTGATGTTCTCCAAGACGCTCAGGTGCGGGAAGAGGTTGTACGCCTGGAACACCATGCCGATCCGACGGCGGACCCGGTCCGGGTCCACGCGCGGATCGGAGATGTCCTCCCCGTCCAGCTCGATGGTGCCGTCGTCGAGCTCCTCCAGCAGGTTCACACACCGCAGCAGGGTCGACTTGCCGGACCCGGACGCGCCGATCAGGGCCACCACCCGGTGCTCGGCGACGGTCAGATCGAGCCGGTCGAGCACGACGTGGCCGGCGAACTCCTTGCGCAGGCCCTCGCAGCGCAGCAGCGCCATGGTCAGCCTCCCGACTGTCGGCGGGCGGCGCGCAGCGTCACCCAGTCGGTGACCGCGATCAGCGGGATCGCGAGCAGCACGAAGAGCACCCCCGCCACGACGTACGGCGTGTAGTTGAACGTCTGGGCGGTGGCGATCTGGGCGGCACGGACCGCGTCGATCGGCCCCGCGAGTGAGACCAGCCCGACGTCCTTCTGCAACGCCACCACGTCGTTGAGCAGGGGCGGTGCCACCCGGCGGACGGCCTGTGGCAGGACCACGTGCCGCATCGTCTGTCGGTAGGTCAGGCCCAAGGAGCGGGCCGCGGCGAGCTGGCTGGGATGCACCGACTCGATGCCGGCCCGGAACACCTCGGCGAGGTAGCCGCCGTAGGTGAGGATCAACGCGATCCCACCGAGCACCAGCACCGGCGGCATGCCCTGCAGGCGCAGCCCCGGCACTCCGAGGGTGAGCAGGTAGAGCACGATGATCAGCGGCAGGCCGCGGAAGGTGTAGGTGTAGCCGGCGGCCAGTGCCCGGACCGGGAAGAAGATCGGGCCGCGCAGCGTCCGCAGTACGGCGATCACCAGCCCGAGCACCAGCGCGCCGACCGCACAGCAGACCAGCAGCCGTACGTTCAGCCAGAGCCCACTCAGCACCGCCGGCAGCGCGTCCCGGGCGATCCCCGGATCCAGGAACGACTGCCGGACCCGGTCCCAGCCGGGCGCACCGGTCACCGCGATGACCAACAGCGTGCCGAGAGCCGCCGTCGAGGAAGCCGCGACCAGCACGCTGTAGACGGTCTGCCGATGCCGGTACGCCGAACGCCGCACCTGCGCCTCGGAGGGGACGTGCTCCAGAAGCGTCACCGCAGCTCGGCCGCCCCTGCCACCTGCGCGAGCCACTTCTGCTCCAACTGCTTCAGCGTGCCCGCCTCAGTGAGCTGACCGACCGCGCCGGTCACACAGGAGGTCAGCGGCGAATTCTTGTCCAGCAACAACCCGAACGCCTCCGGCGTGCCGACCTGCGGCACCTGCCCGACGATCGTCGCGTCGGTGATCTCCGCGCCGGTGATGTAGAAGGCCGTCGGCAGGTCCACCACCAGACCGTCGATCTGCCCGTTCTGCAGGGCCTTCTTGGCGTCGTCATTGCTGTTGTAGACCTGCGGCTTCGCGGCCGGCTTGAGCACCTCGGTGATCGCCTGGTAGCTGGTCGTGCCGACCTGGGCGCCGAGTCGGGCGTCACGGAAGTCGGCCAACGACTTCCTGCCGGCGATCTTCGAGGACTTCAAGGCGATGACGGTCTGCCGGACCAGGTAGTACGGCGCGGAGAAGTCGACCGCCTGCTTGCGTTCCTCGGTGATGGAGAACTGGTTGATGTCGAAGTCGAAGTTCTTCGGCCCCGGGGCGATCGCGGTGTCGAACTTGACCCGGGTCCAGGTCACGTCGGCGCGGGCGTAGCCGAGCTTCTCGGCAACCGCGTACGCGACGGCGGACTCGAAGCCCTCGCCGCTGTCCGGCTTGTCCTTGGAGAACCACGGCTCGTACGCGGGCTGGTCGGTGGCGATGGTGAGCTTGCCCGGCGTACGAGTGGGCAGGCTGTCCTTGGCGCAGGACGGCAACGCGGTGACGATGGGGGTCGGTTTCACTACCTGCGGCGCGCATCCGGCGGTGGCTACGACGACGGCACCGGCGAGGGTGAGCGCGAGAAGACGTGAGCTGCTGGCCATGGCGGACAGCGTAGAGGTATCGACCGGTCTGCTTGGGGCTTCATCCCACCATGTCGATAGGGAATTGTCCGCCTGCTGGATTTCGGTGGACCCGGACTCGGTGTGTCGGTCGACCGGCTGGAAGAATCGTCTCCCGTGAAGACGTTCGAGGAGTTGTTCGCCGAGCTGCAGGCCAAGGCCGCTGCCGGCACCCCGGGCTCGGGCACCGTCGCCGCCCTGGACAAGGGGGTGCACTTCATCGGCAAGAAGGTCGTCGAGGAGGCGGCCGAGTCGTGGATGGCCGCCGAGTACGAGGGGCCGGAGCGCACCGCCGAGGAGATCTCCCAACTGCTCTACCAGGTCCAGGTGCTGATGCTCGCCAGCGGTCTCGAACTCAAGGACGTCTACCGACATCTGTGAGTGCCCCCACCCGTTGATCGCCATCCGGATCGAAGGAGCACTCCTGTCATGCTGCGTGTCGCCATCCCCAACAAGGGCACCCTGGCCGAGCCGGCCGCCCAGATGCTGCGTGAGGCGGGCTACCGCCAGCGCACCGACCCCAAGGACCTCGTCTGCCGCGACGAGGCCAACGACGTCGAATTCTTCTACCTGCGCCCCAAGGACATCGCCACCTACGTCGGGTCCGGCGATCTCGACCTCGGGATCACCGGCCGGGACCTGCTGATCGACTCGGCCGCGCCGGCCGAGGAGGTCCTCGACCTCGCCTTCGGCCAGGCCACCTTCCGCTTCGCCGCCCGCCCCGACGACACCGCCTCCGTGCAGGACCTGGGCGGGCACCGCATCGCCACCGCGTACCCGGGGCTGGTCGAGCGGCACCTCGGCGAGGTCGGCGTCAAGGCCGACGTGATCCGCCTCGACGGTGCGGTGGAGAACGCCGTACGCCTCGGCGTCGCCGACGTGATCGCCGACGTGGTGGAGACCGGCGCCACCCTGCGCCAGGCGGGCCTGGTGGTCTTCGGTGAGCCGCTGCTGCGCTCGTCGGCGGTGCTGGTCCGTCGTGCCGGCGCGCCCGCGCACCCGCAGGCCGAGCAGCTGCTACGCCGCCTGCACGGTGTGCTGGTGGCCCGCCGCTACGTGATGCTCGCCTACGACGTGCCGGCCGGTCTGCTGGACCGGGCCAGCGGGCTCACCCCGGGCATCGAGTCGCCCACCGTGTCGCCGCTGCACCGCGAGGGCTGGGTGGCGGTGCAGGCGATGGTGCTCCGCGACGACGTCCACCGCATCATGGACGAGCTGTACGAGCTGGGTGCCCGCGCCATCCTGGTCACCAACATCCACGCCTGCCGGCTCTGACCGCAACAAACCCCACTAATCCGGTACGTCCGCGAGTCCGCGCGCGCGTTCGAGTGGGTCAGCCGCGCTTGATCAACTCCAGATCGCCGACGTGGGGGTGTCCTTGCGGGCGGACACCACCACATCGGCGATATTGAGTTGATCTACCCCTCGCGCGGGCCTGCCGCGCCCGAGCCTGCCGCGGGCGTGCCGCGGGCGTGCCGCGCCCGAGAAGCGCGCTCGAACGGCAAGATCGCGCTCGAGCATGGATGTAGTGGCCTCGCGCGCGGGCCGACACCACTACATCCCGGATCAAGCACGATCTTGCGGAGCAGTCCCGGCGCAGTCTGGCCCGCCCAACGGGGCGCGCCGCAGCCCGGTCGACTGCCCCGCCCCCCGGTGCCATTGCGGCCGGGTGCGGCCCGGCCCGGCGCGGCCCGGTCCGCCCGGCGCAGCCCGGTCCCGGTGCCGTGGCGCACTGGCTCGGTGGATCAGGTCCTGCCGTGTTGGCAGTGGCTCGGCGGGTGGTGCGTTCGACGGGCGGGTGCGGGTGGCAGACTGGTGGGGTGAGTGAAACCGAGCTGATTCGCCTGAAGCCCCGCCGCATCCGGCTGGTCTGCTGGTCTGCGGCGATCGCGCTGGTGGTGGTGTTCGGCTTGGTTGCCACCTCGTTGAGCGGACCGACCGGCGACGGCTATGGCAGCTTCCAGCGCGGTGACCAGATCGCCATGATCGGCCTGGGCATATTCGGTGCCCTGGGCTTCCTGCTGTTCACCCGCCCGCAGGTCGAGGCTGACGCCCGCGGCGTCCGGGTGCGCAACGTCATCAGCTCGTACGAGCTGCCCTGGGAGGTCGTGCGGGGCGTCCGGTTCGACCGGAGCGCGCCCTGGGCAAGCCTGGAGTTGCACGACGACGACCTGCTGCCGATGATCGCCCTGCAGGCCGCCGACAAGGAGTTGGCCGTCGAGGGGGTCCGCGCGCTGCGCCGACTGCACCAGGCGCACCAGGCCCGCCTCGCCGAGCGCGCCAGCGGCCGCTAACCCAATCCTCCCACCTTGCCCCGGTCGAGCGGTCCGGCGCGAGCACCGCACGTCGCGGTCCAAGATCCGAGCAATTTCCCCGAAACTGCTGCTTCAGCTCACCCGGAGGCAGCACCTTCGGGGAAGTTGCTCGGATCTTGACCCGCCGCCCGCCGCCCGCTGCTGCCCGCCGCCGCCCGCTGCCCGCCGCTGCCCGCTGCCCGCTGCCCGCTGCCCGCTGCCCGCTGCCCGCCGCTGCCCGCTGCCCGCCGCCGAACGGACGCCCGCCGCCGCAGTGGCACGAGGCAGTGGGGTGAAGCGACGGCCGGCGGCGCGGGCCCCGCGGTCGAGTGGCAGCGGCGGTGGCGGTTGGTGGGTGAGTCGACCCAGCGTGGCTCGGGTGGTCTGGTGTGCCCGGTTTGGGGGCGGCCGGGGCGTCGGTGTAGTGTTATCGAGTCGACCAGGCTGTCTCCGCGTGCGAGCAGACGGCCTTTGAAAGCGGAGCGCCTGCTCCCACCCGAGTCGCCGCTTCGGTGGCCGGGTCCGGTCACCGGTTCCGGGCATGTCCCGGCGTCGGATGCGCGATCCTGTGATCGTGCTGACCGGTCGAGCGGGCCCTGGCATACGCCGGGGCCTTCTGCTTTCCAGGTCGGTTCCCACCTGGGGGCCGCGGGGGTCGGCACCTGAGCAGAAACGACTCGAGGAGGCCCCATCAGCGTCGAACCACGCGTGAACGAGCAGATCCGGGCACGTGAGGTCCGACTGGTCGGCCCCGAGGGTGAGCAGGTGGGCATCGTCCCGCTGGAGCGCGCCCTTCAGCTGGCCGCGGACGTCGATCTGGACCTGGTCGAGGTTGCGCCGATGGCGCGCCCGCCGGTGTGCAAGCTCATGGACTTCGGCAAGTTCAAGTATGAGAGTGCACTGAAGGCGCGCGAAGCGCGGCGTAACCAGCAGCAGACCGTCATCAAGGAAATGAAGCTTCGGCCGAAGATCGACCCGCACGACTACGAGACCAAGAAGGGTCACGTGGTGCGGTTCCTCAAGGCGGGCGACAAGGTCAAGGTGACGATCATGTTCCGCGGTCGCGAGCAGAGCCGCCCGGAGCTGGGTTACCGGCTCTTGCGTCGGCTCGAATCCGAGATCACGGACCTGGGCTACGTCGAGGCCGCTCCGAAGCAGGACGGCCGAAACATGATCATGGTTCTCGCTCCGCTTCGGGCCGTCAAGGCCTCCGCGGTCGCCGCTACGGCGTCCCGCGGTGCACCTCGGGACCGGGCGGCGGACGAGTCGGGCGCTTCGGCAGCCGATGAGACCGCAACGGCCGGCGAGACTGCGGCGGCCGGCGAGACCGCAGCAGCCGGCGAGAACGCAACAGCCGGTGACACCGGCACCGCCGCCGACACCAGCGGCGAGTAACAGGGGAGAAGACGTTCCACATGCCGAAGATGAAGAGCCACACGGGTATGGGCAAGCGGGTCAAGGTGACCGGCCGTGGCAAGATCGTGGCCGAGCAGGCTGGCAAGCGCCACCTGTTGGAAGGCAAGTCTTCCACCCGCACCCGCCGGTTGACCGGCACGGTCGAGGTGGCCAAGGCTGACGTCAAGCGCATCAAGAAGCTGCTCGGCCGCTGACGCGCGCCACCTTTACGTAAGAAGGAGTTGAGATGGCACGCGTCAAGCGGGCTGTAAACGCCCAGAAGAAGCGTCGTACCCTGCTGGAGACCGCGAGTGGTTACCGCGGTCAGCGCTCCCGCCTGTACCGCAAGGCCAAGGAGCAGGTGCTGCACTCGATGCAGTACGCCTACCGGGACCGTCGCGACCGCAAGGGCGACTTCCGGCAGCTGTGGATCCAGCGGATCAACGCAGGCGCCCGGGCCAACGGGATGACCTACAACCGTCTGATCCAGGGCCTGCGTCTGGCTGGCATCGAGGTCGACCGCAAGATCCTGGCCGACATGGCTGTCAACGACGCCGCCTCTTTCGCGGCGATCGTCGAGCTGGCTCGGGCCGCGGTCACGGCCGAGGGCACCGGCGGCGCGGCGGCTCAGGCCGCCTGATCCCCACGCACCAGAGCGAGGCGTCTCCCGTGTCGGCACCGCCGTCCGGGGGGCGCCTCAATCGTGCCGGAGGAAACCACAACATGGCCTTCACCCCGCGTACCCCCAGGGTTGTCGCCGCCCGCCGCCTGCAGCGCCGCCGCGACCGCGACGCCACCGGCCGTTTCCTGGCCGAGGGCCCGCAGGCGGTCCGCGAGGCCCTCGCACGGCCGGGGGTGGTCACCGAGCTTTTCGGTACGCCCACAGCCCTCGACCGGCACCCGGAGTTGGCCGCCGCGGCGGCCCGCGCCGACGTGCCGGTTTCCGAGGTGACCGACGACGCCGTCGCGGCGCTGGCGGAGACCGTCGCCCCGCAGGGGCTGGTCGCCGTCTGCCGGCACCTGGACGTGTCGTTGGAGCAGGCCCTCGCAGGTGCGCCCCGGCTGGTGGCGGTGCTCGCCGAGATCCGCGACCCCGGTAATGCCGGCACGGTGTTGCGCACCGCCGATGCGGCCGGTGCGGGTGCGGTGGTCTTTGCCGGCGAGGCCGTCGACCCGTACAACGGCAAGTGTGTGCGGGCCTCGGCCGGCAGCCTCTTCCACGTCGACGTGGTCCGCGCCCCCGACCCGGTCGCGGTGGTCGACGCGCTGCGCGCAGCCGGGCTGTCGATCTTCGCCACCACGGGGTACGGCGACGACGACCTGGACGACCTGACCGACTACGGCCGGCTCGTCGGGCCCACCGCCTGGCTGTTCGGCTCCGAGGCGCACGGCCTGCCCGAGGAGTTGACCGCCGCCGCGGACGCCCGGGTGCGGGTGCCGCTGTACGGGCGCGCGGAGAGCCTCAACCTGGCTGCCGCCGCGGCGGTCTGCCTGTACGCTTCAGCGAGAGCACAGCGCTGAGGGTGACCGAGCCCGGCGCGACTGACAGCAGGGGAGAGCGTCCGCCCATGAACGCGCCACGGCGTTCGTTTAGCCAGCCCGCCGGTGTCGGCGGGCGGCGGGCCTGACCTGCTCCCTGCACAACTCCTACCGGCGGGCTGCGGCGAAGCCGCGCGTCCGTAGACTCGCCTAGCCGCCCGTGGAGGGCTGGCGCCGCCGTGAGGGAGTGCCCGTACGCCATGAGCTACCGCAACGATCCGTACGACCCGAAGCAGGTTGCCCTGCTCGACCCCGCCGCCTTGGACGAGGCTGTCGCGGACGCCACGAAGGCGTTCACGGCGGCCACCGACCCGGATGCGCTGACCGCGCTGCGCTCGGTGCACCTCGGTGACCGGTCACCGGTTTCGCTGGCCCGCCGGGAGATCGGCGCGTTGCCGCCGGCTGCGAAGTCCGACGCCGGCAAGCGGGTCAACGAGGCCCGCCGGGCGATCGAGACCGCGTACGCCGACCGCGCCGAGGTGGTGGAGCGCGAGCAGGCCGAGCGGGTGCTGGTCGAGGAGCGGGCGGACGTCACCCTGCCCTACGATCGGCGTCCACGTGGGGCCCGGCACCCGTTGAGCACCCTGATGGAGTCGATCAGTGACCTCTTCGTCGGGATGGGCTACGAGGTTGCCGAGGGGCCCGAGGTCGACCTGGAGTGGGTCAACTTCGACGCGCTGAACATCCCCGCCGACCACCCGGCGCGGGGGTTGATGGACACCTTCCACATCGCATCCGCCGATGGCTCTGCGGGTTCGGGTCTTGTTTTACGAACGCACACCTCCACCGTGCAGACCCGCACCATGCTCAGTCGGAAGCCGCCGATCTACGTGATCGTGCCCGGTCGCGTCTACCGCACCGACGAGATCGACGCCACGCACAGCCCGGTGTTCCACCAGGCCGAGGGCTTGGTGGTCGACAAGGGCATCACGATGGCGCACCTGCGGGGCACGCTCGACCATTTCGCGCGGGCGATGTTCGGCCCGGAGGCGAAGACCCGGTGGCGGCCGCACTACTTCCCGTTCACCGAGCCGTCTGCGGAGTTCGACGTGTGGTTCCCGGAGCACCGCGATGGCCCGCAGTGGGTCGAGTGGGGCGGTTGCGGGATGGTCAACCCGCGGGTGCTGCGTGCCTGCGGCGTCGACCCGGAGGTCTACTCCGGCTTCGCGTTCGGGATGGGCATCGACCGGACCCTGATGGTCCGGCACGGGGTCAGCGACATCCGCCATCTCTTCGAGGGCGACGTGCGGTTCAGCCGCGCGCTCGGGACCGGGGCGTAGGCGATGCGGGTACGAGACACGGGAACGGTGGTCTGAAGTCATGCGAGTTTCTGTCAGTTGGCTGCGGGAGTACGTCGATCTCCCCGCCGACCTGCCCATCGGTGACCTGGAGCAGGCCCTGGTCGCCCTTGGTATCGAGGTCGAGTCCGTCGTGGACCTGGCCGAGACCGTCACCGGCCGACTCGTCGTCGGTGAGGTGCGCGAGATCGAGGAGCTGACCGGCTTCAAGAAGCCGATCCGGTTCTGCCGGGTCGACGTGGGTGACGCGAACGGCACCGGCGAGCCGCAGGAGATCGTCTGCGGGGCCCGGAATTTCGCCGTGGGCGACCGGGTGGTGGTGATCCTGCCCGGCGGTGTGCTGCCCGGCGGCTTCGCGATCGGGGCCCGTAAGACGTACGGGCACAACTCCGCCGGCATGATCTGCTCGGCGAAGGAGTTGGGCCTGGGCGACGACCACTCCGGCATCATCGTGCTGGGGCCGGAGGTGACGGCCAAGCCGGGCGACGACGCACGCCCGGTGGTCGGCCTCGACGATGTCGTGCTCGAACTGGAGATCACCCCCGACCGGGGGTACGCGCTGAGCTTGCGCGGCCTGGCCCGGGAGTTGTCGCACGCGTTCGACGTGCCGCTGCGTGACCCGGCCCTGGTGCCCGCACCGAGCGGCACCGAGACGCCGGCGTACCCGGTCGAGGTCCGCGACACGGTCGGCTGCGACCGGTTCACGGCCCGCCTGGTCCGGGGTGTCGACCCGAACGCGCCCACGCCGTCGTGGATGCAGCAGCGGCTCGTCACCGCCGGCATCCGCAGCATCTCGCTGCCCGTCGACATCACCAACTACGTGATGCTGGAGCTGGGCCAGCCGATGCACGCCTTCGACGCCGACCGGATCGCCGGGCCGCTCGTGGTCCGTCGCGCCGAGGCGGGGGAGAAGCTGACCACGCTCGACGGGGTCGACCGGGTGCTCACCGCCGACGACATGGTCATCTGCGACGACACTGGTCCGATCTCGCTTGCGGCGGTGATGGGCGGCGAGACCAGCGAGGTCGTCGCCGGCACCACCACCGTGCTCTTCGAGGCCGCGCACTGGGACCCGGCGATGGTCGGGCGCACCGCCCGCCGGCACAAGCTGTTCAGCGAGGCCGCGAAGCGCTGGGAGCGGGGCGTCGACCCTGCCGTGGCGCTTGTCGCGTTGGAGCGTGCCGTTCGGCTGCTCACCGAGCACAGCGGTGGCACCCCGAGCGCGGAGATCCTGGACATCGACCACGTCCGGCCGCGTACCCCGATCATCCTTCCGGCGGACCTGCCGACCCGGCGGGTCGGGGTCGAGTACCCGCCGGCGCGGGTGGTCGCCCTGCTGGCGCGGGTCGGTTGCACTGTCGCGCAGGGCGCGGACCGGTTGTCCGAGGACCCGGGCTCGGTCGGCGTGGCCGGCGGTGCCGACCTGGCGCTGAGCGTCACCCCGCCGACCTGGCGGCCCGACCTGACCGACCCGGCCGACCTGGTCGAGGAGGTGGTCCGCCTCGACGGGTACGACAAGGTGCCGTCGGTGTTGCCGACCGCGCCCCCGGGCCGCGGCCTGACCCCGCGGCAGCGTCGGCGCCGGGCGGTCGCCGGGTCCCTCGCTGAGCGGGGGTACGTGGAGGTGCTCGCGCACCCGTTCGTGTCGCCGGGGTTGGCCGACCTGCTCGGCCTGCCGGCCGACGACCCGCGCCGACCGGCGGTGCGGCTGGCCAACCCGTTGTCCGAGGAGGAGCCGCTGCTGCGCACCACGCTGCTCGGCCCGCTGCTCGGCATCCTCAAGCGCAACCTCGGTCGGGGTCACCGCGATCTCGCCCTCTACGAGATCGGGGCGGTCTTCCACCCGCGCGTCGGCGCTGGCAGCCCGCCGGCGATGGGCGTGGACCGGCGTCCCACCGACGCGGAGTTCGCGGCCGCCGACGCGGTGGTGCCGGCGCAGCCGGTGCACGTCGCCGCGGTGCTCTCCGGCGACCTGGACCCGGCCGGCTGGTGGGGCCCGGGCCGACCGGCAGGCTGGGCGGACGCCATCGAGGCGGCCCGCGACGTGCTGGACGCCGCCGGTGTCTCCGGGGAGCGGGTCGAGGTGCGGGCAGCCGAGTACGCGCCGTGGCACCCGGGCCGCTGTGCCGAGCTGCGGGTCGACGGTTCGGTGGTCGGGCATGCCGGTGAGCTGCACCCGCTGGTGGTCGCGGCGTTGGAGTTGCCGCGCCGTACCTGCGCGATGGAGCTCGATCTGGACGCGCTGCCCGCGGCCGGGGTGACGCCTGCCCCGACGGTCTCCGGCTTCCCGCCGGCGCTGATCGACGTGGCCCTGGTAGTGGACGACTCGGTGCCGGCGGAGCAGGTGCGCCGGGCGCTGGAGGCTGGCGCCGGTGAGCTGTTGGAGGACGTGCGGCTGTTCGACGTGTATGCGGGGGCGCAGCTCGGCGAGGGCCGTCGGTCGCTGGCGTACAAGCTCACGTTCCGGGCGTCGGACCGCACGCTCACCGTCGAGGAGGCGGTCGCGGCACGGGACGCGGCGGTCGCGGTAGCGGCCGAGCGTCTAGGAGCAACCCTCCGCGGCGCGTAATCCCACCCCACCCCCGCGATCTTGCAGTTTGTGTTGCCGATGTGCGTTTTTTGTCGGCTATGCGAGGACAGTAAGTGCAAGATCGCGGGGGCTGGAGCGGTTCAACGCTGTTGCGTTGAGGGCGGGGGTCGGTGTGGCGATCCTGCGGCTAGCGCGGCGGGTGATGACCCGTGTGTGTGCGTCGCTGGCGGGGTGGCAGGGGTGCTCGGGTTTCCCTTTGCTCTGCTTCAACGGAGGCAACACTTCTGCCGCGTAAGTGCCGCCTCCGTTGAAGCAGAGCAAAGGCGGCGAGGTGTGGGTGGCGCCCCCCTCGTCGGGCATCGAAGGCTGCACTGCGCGCGACGATCGGCGTCTGGCCGGGTGCCGAGACGAGGTCTTGACGGGTTGCCATGCCGACCCGCGCCCTAGCGCAACGGTGTTGTGGAGCGGTTTGCTCATCACCATGCAGTCAACCGTATGAACTTGCAGTCGACGATCACTCTTGTTAGCCTTCGCTGCATAGTCATGCGGAGGTGAGTATGGGAATCCGAGTCGCGGTCGCCGGTGCGAGCGGATACGCCGGGGGTGAACTGCTGCGACTGGTCGCCGGGCACCCGGAGTTCGACCTGGTCGCTGCCACCGCGCACAGCCAGGCCGGGCACCGTGTCGACGCGGTGCACCCGCAGCTCACCGGGCTCGACCTGGTGCTCGGCGCGACCGACCCGACGACCCTGGCCGACGCGGACCTGGTCTTTCTGGCCCTGCCGCACGGTGAGTCGGCAGCCCTCGCGGCCCAGCTTCCGAGCGAGGTGCGGATCGTCGACCTGGGTGCCGATCACCGGCTGGCCGACCCGTACGCCTGGGCGCAGTACTACGGCGGCACGCACGCCGGGCAGTGGACCTATGGTCTGCCGGAGCTGCCCGGCCAGCGGGAGCTGATCGCCGGCTCCACCAGGGTGGCGAATACCGGCTGCTACGCCGCCACGATCACGCTGGCGCTCGCACCGCTGATCGCCGCCGGCGCGGCCAGCCCCGCCGACGTGGTGGTGGTCGCCGCCTCCGGCACCTCCGGCGCTGGGCGGGCGGCGAAGCCGCACCTGCTGGCCAGCGAGGTGCTGGGGGACCTGTCGCCGTACCGAGTGGGCACCCACCAGCACGTACCGGAGATCAAGCAGGCCACCGGCGCGACCGGCCTGTCGTTCACCCCGATCCTGGCACCGATGCCGCGGGGCATCCTGGCCACCGTCACGGCCGTTCCGGCGCGCGGCGTCGACCCACAGCAGGTGCTGGCGCAGGCGTACGCGGACGCGGCGTTCGTGCACGTGCTGCCGGAGGGCCGCTGGCCACACACGGCGGCGACCCTGGGCTCGAACTCCTGTCACCTACAGGCCACCGTCGACGTCGACTCGGGTCGTCTGATCGTGCTCAGCGCGTTGGACAACCTGGGCAAGGGCGCAGCCGGTCAGGCCGTGCAGAACGCCAACCTGATGCTCGGCCTGCCGGAGACGACGGGCCTCTCGATCTGGGGAGTTACTCCTTGAGTGTCACCACCCCACGGGGGTTCCGGGCGGCCGGGGTGGCCGCCGGTCTCAAGGCCAGCGGTGGCGCTGACGTCGCCCTGGTGGTCAACGACGGTCCGGACGCTGGTGTCGCCGGTGTCTTCACCACCAACCGGGTCAAGGCCGCACCGGTGCGCTGGAGCCAGCAGGTCGTGCAGGGCGGTGTGGTCCGCGCCGTGGTGCTCAACTCCGGTGGCGCCAACGCCTGCACCGGCCCGGCGGGCTTTCAGGACACCCACGCCACCGCCGAGCACACCGCCGCCGCGCTGACCGCGGTCAGCCCACGGCTGATCCTCGGTGCCGGTGAGGTCGCGGTCTGCTCCACCGGGCTGATCGGTGAGCGGCTGCCGATGCCGAAGCTGCTGCCGGGCGTCCGCTCGGCGATCAAGGGGTTGTCCCGGGACGGCGGCCCGGCCGCCGCCGAGGCCATCATGACCACGGACACCCGGCCGAAGACCACGGTGGCCCGGGGCAGCGGCTGGACGGTAGGTGGCATGGCCAAGGGCGCCGGGATGCTCGCGCCGGGCATGGCCACCATGCTCTGCGTGCTGACCACTGACGCGGTGGCGGGGCCGGCGACGCTGGACGAGGCGCTGCGCGCGGCCACCCGGGTCAGCTTCGATCGGGTCGACTCCGACGGCTGCATGTCCACCAACGACACCGTCTTGCTGCTGGCCAGCGGTGCGAGCGGCATCGAGCCGACTCCGGCCGAGCTGGCCGCCGCCGTCACCGCGGCCTGTCACGACCTGGCCCAGCAGTTGGTGGCCGACGCCGAGGGTGCCACCAAGCAGATCGCCATCGACGTGGTCGGTGCCGCCGACGAGGACGACGCGGTCGAGGTGGGCCGCACGGTGGCCCGCAACAACCTGGTCAAGACCGCGCTGTTCGGCAACGACCCCAACTGGGGTCGAATCCTCGCCGCCGTCGGCACCACGGCCGCCGCGTTCGAGCCGGACGAGGTGGACGTGGCCGTCAACGGGGTGTGGGTGTGCCGGGGCGGTGCCGCCGCCGAGGACCGCTCGAAGGTCGACCTGACCGGGCGGGACGTGACCATCCGGATCGACCTGCACGCCGGCACGTCCGCGGCGACGATCTGGACCAACGACCTGTCCCACGCGTACGTGCACGAGAACTCGGCGTACTCATCGTGAGCGCGAGGAACGCAGCGCAGCGGAGTCCCGCAGTCGCGAACGGAAGGCGGGTGCGGTGAGTCTCAGCAAGGACCTCACCCGCGCTCAGGTCAAGGCGGAGACGCTGATCGAGGCGCTGCCGTGGCTGGCGCGTTTCTCCGGCTCCACGGTCGTGGTCAAGTACGGCGGCAACGCCATGACCGATCCCGAGTTGCAGCGCACGTTCGCCGCCGACATGGTCTTCCTGCGCTATGCCGGGCTCAAGCCCGTGGTGGTGCACGGCGGAGGTCCGCAGATTTCCGCCATGCTGGGCCGGCTCGGCATCGCCAGCGAGTTCCGGGGTGGTCTGCGGGTGACCACCGCCGAGGCGATGGACGTGGTGCGGATGGTGCTGGTCGGGCAGGTGGGCCGCGAGTTGGTCGGGCTGATCAATTCGCATGGCCCGTTCGCGGTGGGCCTTTCCGGTGAGGACGCCGGGCTGTTCACCGCGGTGCGTCGCCCGGCGTACGTGGATGGGCTGCCGGTCGATGTCGGCCAGGTGGGGGACGTCGAGTCGGTCGACGTGTCCGCGGTGACCGACCTGATCGATGCCGGTCGGATCCCGGTGATCTCCACGGTGGCACCGGACGTGGACGGGGTGCTGCACAACCTCAACGCGGACACCGCCGCCGCCGCGCTGGCCATCGCGTTGCAGGCCCGCAAGCTGGTCGTGCTCACCGATGTGGCCGGCCTGTACGCGGACTGGCCGGACACCTCGAGCCTGGTCTCCGAGATCACCGCGGACGACCTGGCCAAGCTGCTGCCCGGCCTGGAGTCGGGCATGGTGCCAAAGATGGAGGCCTGCCTGCGGGCGGTGCGTGGGGGAGTGCCCGCCGCGCACGTCGTCGACGGTCGGGTGGCGCACTCCACGTTGTTAGAGGTGTTCACTTCGGAAGGGTTCGGGACGATGGTGGTGCCAGGAGACGGGACGGTCGTGTCATGAGCACGTTGGTGCAGCGCTGGACGCAGTCCATGATGGGCAACTACTCCACACCGCAGTTGGCGCTGGTCTCCGGTTCCGGTGCCGTCGTGGTCGACGACGCCGGCCGCGAATACCTCGACCTGCTCGGTGGCATCGCGGTGAACGCCCTCGGCCACGCCCACCCGGCCGTGGTGGCCGCGGTGTCGAAGCAGGTCGCGACCCTCGGGCACGTCTCCAACTTCTACGCCGCGGAGCCGCCGGTCGCCCTGGCCGAGCTGTTGCTGGCGCTCGCCGGCCGGCCCGGCCGGGTCTTCCTGTCCAACTCGGGCGCGGAGGCGAACGAGGCGGCGTTCAAGTTGTCGCGGCAGACCGGGCGCACCCATGTGGTCTCCACCAGGGGCGGCTTCCACGGCCGCACCATGGGTGCTCTCGCGCTGACCGGCCAGCCGGCCAAGGCCGACCCGTTCCGGCCGCTGCCGGGCGAGGTGACCCACATCGACTTCGGTGACGTGGCCGCCCTCGAGGCGGCCGTCAGTGACGCCACCGCCATGGTGATCCTGGAGCCGATCCAGGGCGAGAACGGCGTGGTCGTCCCGCCGGCCGGCTACCTCGCCGCAGCGCGGCGGATCACCGCCCGGCACGGGGCACTGCTGGTCCTCGACGAGGTGCAGACCGGCATCGGGCGCACCGGGCACTGGTTCGCGCACCAGGCCGACGGCGTGGAGCCGGACGTGGTCACCCTGGCCAAGGGGCTGGGCGGCGGGCTGCCCATCGGGGCCACGCTGGCCTTCGGCCGGGCCGCCGACCTGCTCACCCCCGGCTCGCACGGCACCACCTTCGGCGGCAACCCGGTCAGCTGCGCGGCTGCGCTCGCCGTGGTGGCGACCATCGCCAACGAGGGGCTGCTCGACCACGTCAAGCGGATCGGCGAGCGGTTGCGCCGGGGCATCGAGGCGCTGGGTCACCCGCTGATCGACGGCGTGCGCGGCGCCGGGCTGCTGCTCGGCGTGACGCTCACCGCGCCGGTGGCGCCGGTGCTCGCCGAGGCGCTGCGGGAGGCCGGCTTCCTAGTCAACGCGGTGCAGCCGGGCGCGCTGCGGCTGGCCCCGCCACTGATTCTCACCGCGGCCCAGGCGGACGCCTTCGTCGCCGCGCTACCCGCTGCGCTGGACGCGACCTCCCCGGCTGCGGCTGGTGCACAGCTCACGTCACCCACGACCACCACCACCACGACGGGGACGACCGCATGACCCGGCACTTCCTGCGCGACGACGACCTCTCGCCGGCCGAGCAGTCCACGGTCCTCGACCTGGCGGCGCGGATGAAGGCGGACCGGTTCGGCCACCGGCCACTGGTCGGCCCCCGCTCGGTGGCAGTGCTCTTCGACAAGCAGAGCCTGCGGACCAGGATCTCGTTCGACGCCGGGATCGCCGAGCTGGGCGGGCACCCCCTGGTCGTGGACACGCAGGTCACCCACTTCGGTCGCGGTGAGTCCCTCGCGGACGCGGGGCGCGTGCTGTCGCGCTACGTCGCGGCCATCGTGCTACGGACCCACGGCGACGACCGGATCGCCGAGGTGGCCAGCGGCGCCACCGTGCCCGTGATCAACGCGCTCACGGACGGTTTCCACCCGTGCCAGTTGCTGGCCGACCTGCTCACCGTGCGCGAGCGGTTCGGCGGCACGGCCGGCCGCACCCTGGCGTACGTGGGGGACGGCGCGAACAACATGGCGCAGTCGTACCTGTTGGCCGGGGCGATGGCTGGGATGCACGTGCGGGTCGCCGGGCCGGCCGGGTTCGCGCCCGACCCGGCTGTGGTGGAGCGGGCGGCCCAGATCGCCGCCGGCACCGGAGGGTCGGTACGGGTGCTGACCGACCCGGCCCAGGCGGTACGCGACGCGGACGTGCTGGCCACCGACACCTGGACGTCGATGGGTCAGGAGGCCGACGGGCTGGACCGGATCACCCCGTTCCTTCCGTACCAGGTCAACAAGGAGTTGCTCGGCCAGGCCGCGCCGGACGCGATCGTGCTGCACTGTCTGCCCGCACACCGTGGCGAGGAGATCACCGGCGAGGTGCTCGACGGCCCGCAGAGCGCGGTCTTCGACCAGGCGGAGAACCGGCTGCACGCTCAGAAGGCGCTGCTGACCTTCCTGCTCGGAGCCGCCACCGGCGACACCGGGGCCGAAGCCACGGCGGCCGAAGCCACCGCGACAGGGACCACCGCGACCGGGGAGCTCCGATGACCGCGCCGCTGACCCGCGCGGCCCGGCACGCCCGGATCGTGGAGCTGATCCGCGACAGGGCGATCCGGTCGCAGACCGAGCTGGCTGACCTGCTCGCCTCCGATGGTGCCGGTGTCACCCAGGCCACCCTCTCGCGGGACCTGGAGGAGTTGGGTGCGGTCAAGGTACGCGGCGGCGACGGCCCGGCCGTCTACCTGATCCCCGAGGACGGCCAACGCCCGCTGCGCGATGCCGAGGCCGCGCCGGCCCGGCTGGTACGGCTGCTGCGCGAACTGCTCAACGGGGTCGACTCCAGCGGCAACATCGCCGTGCTGCGTACACCGCCGGGCGCAGCCCAATACCTTGCCAGCGCGTTGGACCGGGCGGGCCTCCCCGAGATCGTCGGCACCATCGCCGGCGACGACACCATCCTCGTCGTGGCCCGCGAGGCCGTCGGCGGGGCGGCACTCGGTGAGAAGCTCGCTGGCTGGGCCCGCCGGGAAGACATTGTCGAAGGGAACACGACATCATGACCGAGCGGGTCGTGCTTGCGTACTCCGGAGGGTTGGACACCTCCGTCGCCATTCCGTACCTGGCCGAGCAGACCGGCGCCGAGGTGATCGCCGTCGCGGTCGACGTCGGGCAGGGCGGCGAGGACCTCGACGCGATCCGGCAGCGTGCCCTGGACTGTGGCGCCGCCGAGTCCGAGGTCATCGACGCGCGCGACGAGTTCGCCGCCGACTACTGCCTGCCGGCCATCCGGGCCAACGCCCTCTACATGGACCGTTACCCGCTGGTGTCGGCGCTGTCTCGGCCGCTGATCGTGAAGCACCTGGTGGCCGCGGCGCGCAGGCACGGCGGCACGATCGTGTCGCACGGCTGCACCGGCAAGGGCAACGACCAGGTTCGGTTCGAGGTGGGTCTGAACGCGCTCGCCCCCGACCTGAAGATCATCGCGCCGGCGCGGGACTTCGCCTGGTCGCGGGACAAGGCGATCGCCTTCGCCGAGGAGAAGGGACTGCCGATCGACGTGTCGGCGAAGTCTCCGTACTCGATCGACCAGAACCTGTGGGGCCGCGCGGTGGAGACCGGCTTCCTGGAGGACATCTGGAACGCCCCCATCGAGGACCTCTACTCGTACACGATCGACCCGGCGCAGGAACGCGACCCCGACGAGATCGTGATCACCTTCGATCGCGGCGTGCCGGTGGCGGTCGACGGTGAGACGGTCACCCCGTATCAGGCGATCCTGGAGCTGAACCGGCGCGCCGGCGCCCAGGGCGTGGGCCGGCTCGACATGGTCGAGGATCGCCTCGTCGGCATCAAGAGCCGCGAGGTGTACGAGGCTCCCGGCGCGATCGCGCTGATCACCGCCCACCAGGAGTTGGAGGCGGTGACCGTGGAGCGGGACCTGGCCCGGTTCAAGAAGAGCGTCGATCAGCGTTGGGGCGAGCTCGTCTACGACGGCCTGTGGTTCTCGCCGTTGAAGGACTCGCTGGACGCGTTCATCGACGACGCGCAGCGGCACGTGAGCGGCGAGGTGCGGATGACTCTGCACGGTGGTCGGGCCACCGTCACCGGTCGCCGCTCCGAGGCGAGCCTCTACGACTTCGGGATGGCGACCTACGACACCGGCGACACCTTCGATCAGTCTTTGGCGAAGGGTTTCGTCCAGTTGTGGGGGCTTCCGAGTCGGATGGCCGCCGCGCGGGACGCCCGGGTCGGCGGTGCCTGATCGTGGGAACCACAATGGGTAGCGTGGACGACAAGAGCCTGACCGAGAACAGCGCAGCCACCAACCGGACGAGCCTGTGGGGTGGCCGGTTCGCCGGAGGCCCCGCCGAGGCGCTCGCGCGCCTGTCGGTGAGCGTGCAATTCGATTGGCGCCTGGCCCCGTACGACATCGCCGGCTCCCGGGCGCATGCCCGGGTCCTCGCCGGTGCTGGCCTGCTCGACCCCGAGGAACTGGGTCGAATCCTGGCCGCCCTGGACGACCTGGAGGCCGCCTGTGCCTCCGGCGCGTTCCGCCCCACCATCGACGACGAGGACGTGCACACCGCGCTCGAGCGCGGTCTGCTGGAGCGCCTCGGCAGCCTCGGTGGCAAGCTGCGTGCCGGCCGGTCCCGCAACGACCAGGTCGCCACGGACCTGCGGCTCTACCTGCGCGACCACGCCCGGGGCGTGGCCAGCCGCCTCGTCGAGCTGGCCGAGGCGCTGGTGGAGCAGGCCGAGCGGCACGTCGACACGGCCGCGCCCGGCATGACGCATCTCCAGCACGCCCAGCCGGTGACGTTCGGGCACTGGTTGCTCGCCCACGTCCAGCCACTGCTGCGGGACCTGGAGCGGCTGCGCGACTGGGACCACCGGGCGGCGATCAGCCCACTCGGCGCGGGCGCCCTCGCTGGTTCCGGGCTTCCCCTGGATCCGGTGGCCGTGGCCAAGGAGCTGGGCTTCCGGACGTCGTTCGCCAACTCGATGGACGCCGTCGCCGACCGGGACTTCGTCACCGAGTTCCTCTTCACCACCGCCATGATCGGGGTGCACCTCTCCCGGCTCGGCGAGGAGGTCGTGCTCTGGACCTCGCACGAGTTCGGCTGGGTGGAGCTGGACGACTCGTTCGCGACCGGGTCGTCGATCATGCCGCAGAAGAAGAACGCGGACATCGCCGAGCTGGCCCGTGGTAAGTCCGGCCGGTTGATCGGCGGCCTGGTGACCGTGCTCACCATGCTCAAGGGCCTGCCGATGACCTACGACCGGGACATGCAGGAGGACAAGGAGCCGGCCTTCGACGCGGTCGACACCTTGGAGCTGCTGCTCCCGGCCCTGGCGGGAATGATCTCCACGATGACGGTCCGGGTGGATCGTCTCGTCGCCGCCGCGCCGGTGGGTTTCTCCCTCGCCACCGAGGTCGCCGACTGGCTGGTCCGGCGCAACGTGCCGTTCCGTGACGCGCACGAGATCACCGGCCGGCTGGTGGCTCTCTGCGCCGCTCGGGAATGCGAGCTGGAGGACGTCTCCGACGACGACCTGGCTGCGATCAGCGGGCACCTCGACCCGTCGGTTCGTGACGTGCTCTCGGTCCGTTCGGCCCTCGCGGCTCGGATCACCCCCGGCTCGACCGGCCCCGGCCCGGTCGCCGACCAGCTCGCCGACGCGGCGGACCGGCTGGCCGGCTGGCGGGACTGGGCCACCGAACAGGTCGTCCCGCGCTGATCGCACCGTGGCGCCGGCGCATGCCGCCGGCGCCACGGCCGGTTCAGGCCGTCGGGCGCTCCCGCTTCGGGAGCTTGGCCACCACCATGTCGTACGACGCGTCGACCGCCTCGGTCAGCTCCTCGTCGTCGATGCCGCCGTCCAGGCGCAGCGTGTTCCACCCGGACCGGCCGATGTAGGCCATCACCTGGGCGTCGTCGGGGTGCCGGTGCAGCCACTCGTCGGCCACTTCGCGGGTCGGTCCGCACTTGACGCCGACCGTCGGCCTGCCCTCGCCGCTGCCGAGGAACGCGAAGATCCGGCTGCCCACCTTCACCACCTCGTCGCCCTCCCACGGCCGGTCCAGCCACGCTCCCGGCTTGGCAAGGCAGTACGCCAGCATCTCCGCGCGCTCCATGGGTGCCTCCTCGTCGTGGGCACAGTCTGCCCGCCCGGCGACCGGTAGGCACGCGGCGTGCCGATCCACGCGTCTGGTCGCGGCCGGCGGTCAGCCGGTCCGTTCGGCCGAGCGGGCGGCGACCCGCTCGTAGCGCTGGCGAGCCGCCTGCGCGCTGCCCAGGCCCAACCCGTACGCGATGGCCTGCCAGGTCAGTCCACGGTCGCGGGCCAGCGTCAACAGCCCGGCCTCCAGGGCGTCCAGCTCGGCGCGGACGTGTGGCAGCAGGGTCAGCGCGGCGGTGAGGTCGGCGGCGTCGATCGGTTCCTCCGTCGGCTCCCGCTCGGCTCCGCCGGCGGCCAGCGCGGTGACCAGGGCGACCGCCTCCCACGGGTCCAGCACATACGGGTGGGCCCAGCGCCCGCGCTGGGTGTCGGTGCCGGCGTGCCGCTCGCTGATGCGTTGCAGTGCCTCGTAGGTGCGGTGGGCGCGGGCGCGGGACGCGTCTGGCGCCGTGAACAGGTCGTCCGTCGTCATACCCCGATCCCAACCCGTCAACGAACGATTGTCAACAAAATGTTGAAGCGGGGCGGCGCGGTCTTGCCGCGCCGCCCCGCCATGGCTCAGAGCGACAGCTCGAAGCGGTGCTCGTCGGTGAGGGAGTTGCACAACGCGTCGCAGGAGTTGCCGGTCACCACGCCGAACGCCACGCCGGGGGCGAACGGGCGCTCCGTCGCGGTCACCGCGATCCGGACCTTCTGCGTGGTCGCGTCGCAGACCACCTTCCGAGTGGTCGTACCGGTCCGCATCGTGTCCCCGATCGCCTGGGCGACCTTGACGGTCAGGTCGACCGAGGTGCGCTGCGAGCAGGTCAGGCTGACCGGGACGAAGACCGCCGCGCCGCTGGCGTCGATCTTGCCGGTGCCGCCGAGCACGACCGCGGTCAGCGGGGCACCGTCGACCGCCGCACCCGCCCGCAGCGGGGCGCTGGCACTGGCCGACGGGGCGAGAGCAAGCGTGGCGCCTGCCGCAGCCAGGACGATGGCGACGAGAGGTCGACGGATTCTGCGTACGTTCATGGTGGTTCCCCTCCGGATGCGCCGTCGCGCCCTGCGACGACACTCGTTACACCCGCCGGTCGCGCGGCGGGTTTCCGCGCATGGATGACGAGCGGATGAACACCGGAGGGCTTCCGGGTGCCCAGCCGGATCCGGTGGCGGGATGGTCAGGCGGAGGGCTGGGTACCCTTCGGGTCATGGACCTGTTGCCCGGTGACCGCTCCGCCGACGCCGACCTGGCGGCGTTGGCTGACCTGCTCGCCGGCCCGCTGCTGCCGGCCGCGCGCGGGCTGCTGGGCTGCCAACTGCACGCCGGCGGTGTCACCGTTCGGATCACCGAGGTCGAGGCGTACGCCGGCACGGCCGGTGACCCTGCCTCGCACGCTCATCGCGGGCGCACTCCGCGCAACGCGGTGATGTTCGGGCCCGCCGGGCAGGTCTACGTCTACTTCACCTACGGGATGCACTGGTGCATGAACGTGGTTACCGGGGCGGAGGGGGAAGCCGCCGCAGTGCTGCTGCGAGCGGGTGAGGTCGTCGATGGCGTCGACATCGCCCGAAAGCGCAGGGGCGTGGAGGTGCCCGACCGTGACCTGGCCCGCGGGCCCGCTCGACTGGCGGTCGCGCTCGGGATCGACGCGGAAGCCAAGGGCACGTCCATGATCGACGGCAACGGTCCAATTTTCCTGGCACCGCCGACGCGTCCGCTTGCGAGGTCGGCCATCTCTGCCGGCCCACGGGTCGGGGTGGCTGCGGCGCAGGACGTTCCGTGGCGTTTTTGGATCACCGGCGATGTCACCGTCAGCAGTTACCGGCGGCACGTGCCCCGACGGCGGGCCGCGAGGAAGGCCGAGGATTAGCCTGGTTACTCGATCAGGTGCAGGAACTCCGCCGACGTCAACCCTGCCTGGCTGGGCGGGTCGCAGATTCGCGACGACCTCGCCGGAGTTGTAGGGCATTGCCGTCGGTGGTCTTGGTCACCACTGTGCCGGTAGCCTCGGCGGCGGAGCATCGTGGGACTGACGACATTGGTCCGCATTTTCTGCCCGACGACGTCGTGACCGTGGGATCGCAGTGCGGGCACCAGTCGTCGTCCGATGGTGCCGGCGCCGCCCACGACGATGATCCTCATCGTGGTCCTCCTTCTGAGCCGGGGCTCCTGGTGTGACGGGTCGTTCGAGGCCGACGGCCGACCGCCTCACGCCAGCCGGTCGGGCAGTGGGGCGAACGCGTAGTTGTTCCACACGTAGTTGTCCATCTGGTGCTGGTCGGCGGAGAGGTTGACCACCCGGTCGATCTTGCCTTCGGCGGTGAAGTGCCACACCAGCGCCCACAGGGTGTCGACCTTGCCGACACCCTCGGTGGTCCAGCCGCGGTGGATGTCGACCACGTACCCCTCGTTGGCTTCCAGGAACAACGGTTCGGCCTGGAATCCGGCCTTGCCCAACTCGGTGAAGAAGGCTGCGACCTCCTCCACGCCCCGCTTGGTGCCGGACAGCGGATGATGGCCGGGGATGGTCCACTCGACGTCATCGGTCAGCACGGCTCGCATGGCCGGGATGTCGTAGGTCGCGTAGGCCGCGAAGAACTTGTTGATGGTGTCGATCTTTGAGGTCTTGTCGCTCATGGTTCCCGCTCTCACGTCGTTGTTTGCGAGATCAATCCTGGTCCCCCCGGCCACGACCGTCCAATACCTGCATCCATAACCTGATGGCATGGACGTCGACACGCGGTTGCTGCGCTACTTCACCGTCGTCGCAGAGGAAGGTCACCTCACCCGGGCGGCAGGGCGGCTGTTCGTGTCCCAACCGGCGCTGACCAAGCAGGTCAAGCAGTTGGAGGCCCAACTCGGCGTCGAGTTGTTCACCCGATCCCGGGCTGGCATGACGCTTACCGAGGCCGGGCGCAGCCTGGCCGAACGGGCACCGGCGGTGCTGCAGGCATGGGAGGTGGCGCTGCGCGACACACGCAGCGCGTCCAGCCGGGCCGCTCACGTGCTGCGCGTCGGGTTCGTCGCCAGCGCCGCCAACGAGAGCACGCAGGCGATCGTGGGAGAGTTCGCACGCCGCCGTCCGGGCTGGCGAGTGGACATGCGCCAGACCGACTGGTCCGATCCCACCGCCGGGTTGGCCGACGGGCTGGTGGACGTCGCGCTGCTGCGACTGCCGCTTTCCGGACAGTACCGGCTGCGGGTGGAGATCGTGCTCACCGAGCCGCGTTGGGTCGCCCTACCCAGCGCGCACCCACTCGCCGAACTCGCCGAGATCCCGTTCCAGCGGTTGTGGGACGAGCCCTTCGTCGCCACACCGCCAGAGTCAGGCTGGTGGCGTGACTACTGGCTGGCCACCGACGAACGAGATGGTCACGAGGTCCGCATCGGTGCGGTCGCCCGCAACCCGGATGAGTGGCTCTCGGCCATCGCCAACGGTTACGGCGTCAGCCTCACCCCGGAAGCCACCGCCCGCTTCTACCAGCGTCCCGGGGTCATCTACCGGCCCGTCACGGGTGTCAGCCCCAGCCAGGTCGGGGTCGCCTGGGTGCCCGCCGATGACGACAACCAGGTGATCGGCGATTTCGTCCGAGCCTGTCTCCAACACCGCGCCTCCCCGGACACGCCGACCGCCGCTGCCGGATGAGACCACCTGTGCGGTAGCCGTGGTCGGCCGTCGGGGCTCTGGTCAGGTGCGCGGCCGGAACGGGGCGAGGGTGGCACGGATCTGGTCCGCCGCGCCCCAGTCGTCGTCGAACTGGGCCAGCACGGCGAGGTGTTGTCGCAGCTGGATGATCGGCATGCGGGACCGCCAGTCGCTGTCGAGCGAGGTCAGCTCCGCGTAGACCTCGAAGAACCGTTGCGCTTCGGGCGGGGGCGAGGTGGACCAGACGTGGGCGAGGTCGACCTCGGCCCACAGGTAGGACACGGCCGGGTCGATCAGCGCGGGCCGCCCGTCCGGGGTGGCCAGGATGTTCTGTGCCCACAGGTCGCCGTGGGTCAGGCATGCCGGCCGGTCGGGCAGCAGGTCGGGCAGGCGGTGACACAGCCGCTCCAGTGCCGCCCGGTCCGCGGAATCGAGTGCCGCGTCGACGCGGGGCTGCCCGAGCCACCGAAGCAGCCGATGCTGTGCGAAGAAGGCGAAGCCGTTGTCGTCGAACGCGTTAATCTGGCGGCGGCGGCCCAGCCAGTTGTCGCGGTGCCATCCGAAGCGGGGATGGGTCGTGGTCAGGTGCATGCGGGCGAGCGCGTGCGCGAACTGTTCCCAGAAGGTTTCGCTGTGCGGCCTCGGGCACAGCACCGACAGGACGAGCAGCTCTCGGCCGGCCAGGATCACCTCGGGTGTCCCCACGCCGCCGAGCTCGCGCAGGGCGGTCAGCCCTTCGGCCTCCGCCTCGAAGACGTCGTCGGCCGGCGCGTCGGCGAAGGCCTTGACGAACACCGGCGGCGCGTCCCGGCGGGTGGCTATGCCCGCGAGCGCCGCGACCCCGCCGGTGGCCGGCTCCACTGTGACGACATCGCGCATTTCGGCCCGGAGCAGGCACTCGATCAGGAACGTCGCCGAGCGCATCCCGTGATCCTAGGAGTTCGAGGGTTGGAGAGGGAGAGGTAGCGGCTGCCGAGGGTCGACCCCACGCTTGTGTCGGTGGGTGTGTCCATAATCACTGGACCTGCTCACGGACGGTTCGGAGGACGTTATGGCAACGCTGCTCGCGATCGGCACGGCGAAAGGATTGTTCCTTGCTACCAGTGGCGATGACCGGCGCACCTGGGAGATCACCGGCCCCCATTTCCCGATGACCGGCGTCTACGCGGTTGCGGTCGACACCCGTCGCGCCACCCCGCGGCTGCTCGCCGGAATGACCAGCTCACACTTCGGGCCCAGCGTCGCCACCAGCGACGACCTCGGCGCTTCCTGGGACGAGCCCGACCAGGCGCCTGTCGCGTTCCCGGCCGATACCGGCGTCTCCCTCGGGCGGGTCTGGCAGTTGATGCCGGGCGGTCCCGACGAGCCGGACGTGGTCTGGGCCGGCACCGAGCCCTCGGCGCTGTTCCGCTCCACCGACGGCGGCCGCAGCTTCGAGCTGGTCCGCTCCCTCTGGGATCACCCGCACCGCCCTCAGTGGGAGGCCGGCTTCGGCGGTCAGGCCATCCACACCGTGCTGCCCCACCCGCGTGACCCGGCCCGGCTGCTGGTCGCGATGTCCACCGGCGGGGTCTACCGCTCGGAGGACTCGGGGGCGAGTTGGGCACCGGGCAACACCGGCATCCGCGCCAACTTCATGCCCGACGAATGGCCGGAGTTCGGCCAGTGCGTCCACAAGGTCGCCCGGGACGCCGGCAACCCCGAGCGGCTGTATGCGCAGAACCACCACGGCGTCTATCGCTCCGACGACGACGGCCGCACCTGGTCCTCGATCGCCGACGGGCTGCCCAGCGACTTCGGCTTCCCGGTGGTGGCGCACCCGGGGCGGGGCGGCATGGTGTGGACGTTCCCGTTGGTGGCCGACGGCGAGCGGTTCCCGACCGATCACCGCTGCCGGGTGTTCCGTTCCGCCGACGCCGGCGGCAAGTGGGAGCCGCTGTCGGTGGGGCTGCCCGAGGGGCCGTTCTATCCGGCGGTGCTGCGCGACGCGATGTGCGCCGACGACTCCACCCCCGGTGGGGTCTACTTCGGCACCCGCTCTGGCTCGGTCTACGCCAGCCGCGACGAGGGTGACTCCTGGTCGTTGGTGGCCGCGCACCTGCCCGACGTGCTCTGCGTTCGCGCGGCGGTGGTCTGACCGTGGTCACCGTGTTGTTGCCCGGCCCGCTGCGTGGCGAGGCCGGCGGGGCGAGCCGGCTGAACGTCACCGCCACGGGGACGCTGCGGGCGGTCCTCGACGAGGTGGCCACCGAGCATCCGCGGCTGGCCCGCCGGATCCGTGACGAGCGAGGTGAGCTGCGCCGTTACGTCAACGTCTTCGTCGACGGAGAGGACTGCCGGCACTCGGGCGGTCTGGCCACCCCGGTCGGCGACGGTGCCGAGGTGCAGGTGCTCCCCTCAGTGGCCGGAGGCTGAGCCGACAGCAGACCACCCTCGTTCGTCCTGGCTGGCATCGTGCGTGATCTGTGTCGGCGATGTGGCGGTGTCCCGGCATCCAGATACCGCAATGTCGCGGATACGGTGTTGATCTCGACGATGGTGGTCGATGCGCGGCAGTTCATGGGGTCGGTTGCTGGCCAGTCGTCCGTTTTTGGGAGTGACCGGCGCCACTGCGAGGCCTGCCGCTGGCGGAATAGTTGACTCGTCAAATAAGTTGTGAGCTGCGTCCGGGTACCACGACCCGGTTCGACAAGCGAGGAGCTGGTCATGCAGTTCGGAGTCTTCACCGTCGGCGACGTCACGGTTGACCCGACCACCGGGCGGGAGCCGACCGAGCATGAGCGGATCAAGGCGATGGTCGCCATCGCGCTCAAGGCTGAAGAAGTCGGTCTGGACGTCTTCGCGGCCGGCGAGCACCACAACCCGCCGTTCGTGCCCTCGTCACCGACCACCATGCTCGGCTACATCGCGGCGCGTACCGAGCGGCTGCTGCTGTCCACCGCGACCACGCTGATCACCACAAACGACCCGGTGAAGATCGCCGAGGACTACGCGATGCTTCAGCACCTCTCCGACGGCCGGGTGGATCTGATGATGGGCCGCGGCAACACCGGCCCGGTCTACCCGTGGTTCGGCAAGGACATCCGCGCCGGGATCCCCCTCGCGATCGAGAACTACGACCTGCTGCACCGGCTGTGGCGCGAGGACGTGGTCGACTGGAAGGGCAAGTACCGCACGCCGCTGCAGTCGTTCACCTCGACGCCACGCCCCCTCGACGGGGTGCCCCCGTTCGTGTGGCACGGCTCGATCCGCAGCCCGGAGATCGCCGAGCAGGCCGCGTACTACGGTGACGGCTTCTTCGCCAACCACATCTTCTGGCCCAAGGAGCACACCCAGCGGATGGTCGAGCTCTACCGCCAGCGGTACGCGCACTACGGCCACGGCACCGCCGACCAGGCCATCGTCGGCCTCGGCGGGCAGGTGTTCATGCGGCGCAACTCGCAGGACGCGGTCCGGGAGTTCCGGCCGTACTTCGACAACGCCCCGGTCTACGGGCACGGGCCGTCGCTGGAGGAGTTCACCCGGGAGACGCCGCTGACCGTGGGCAGCCCGCAGCAGGTCATCGACCGCACGTTGGGCTTCCGCGAGTACGTCGGCGACTACCAGCGCCAGCTGTTCCTGATGGACCACGCGGGCCTACCCCTGAAGACCGTGCTGGAGCAGCTCGACCTGCTCGGCGAAGAGGTCGTGCCGGTGCTGCGCAAGGAGTTCGCCGCGCTGCGTCCCGCGCACGTGCCGGACGCGCCGACCCACGCCTCGATGGTCGCCGCAGCCGGCGGCGCCAAGGACAGCACCGTCCACGCCGTCGACGACGTGACGGGCAAGGCACCGGAGGTGACACGATGACGCACCGCACCCTGGCTGTGGTCTCGGCGGGGCTGAGCCAGCCCTCGTCGACCCGGCTGCTCGCCGACCAACTCGCCGCGGCTACCCGCGACGAGCTGGTCCGGCGCGGCTCCGAGGTGGAGCTGCACGTCGTCGACCTGCGGGAGTACGCCCACGACGTGGTGAACAACATGCTCACCGGGTTTCCGCCGACGGCGCTGCGCGAGGCCATCGACGCGGTGACCGGGGCGGACGGGATCATCGCCGTCACCCCGATCTTCAGCGCCTCCTACAACGGCCTGTTCAAGTCCTTCTTCGACGTGTTGGATGCCGAGTCGTTGATCGACCGGCCGGTGCTGATCGGGGCCACCGGCGGCACCGCACGACACTCCCTCGCCCTGGAACACGCGGTCCGACCGATGTTCGCGTACCTGCGTTCGGTGGTCGTCCCGACCGCGGTCTTCGCCGCCCCGGAAGACTGGGCGGACGGCACCGCCGACGGTGCGTTGCGTGCTCGGATCCTGCGCGGCGCCGGCGAGCTGGCCGACCAGATCGAGCGTCGGCCGCCGGCCAGTGGCCCCGCCGACCCGTTCGCCCTCACCACCGACTTCCTCCAGATGCTCGGCGGAGGGTCAGACGCCCCGGTCAGCTGACCGGGTGCGGGTGAGCGACCAGCACCGGGCAGTGCGCGTGCCCGATCGCCGCCTGGCTGACCGAGCCGAGCAGCAGACCGGTGAAGCCGGCCCGGCCCCGGGTGCCCACGACCAGCAGCGACGCCGTGCCGCTGGCCTCGATGAGCCCCTGGGCCGCGCCGGCCGCCCGGACCGGATGCTCCCGCACCACCAGACCGGGGTGCGCGGCGCGAACTGCCGTGGAGGCGTCGGCCAGCAGCCGTACCGCCTCGGCCTGGTACGCGGCCTGTGACTCGACCTCCTCCGGCACCGCCCGGTCTTCCCCGTCCGACGGGTTGACGTGCACCAGCACCAGCGGCACATCCCGTAGCGCTGCCTCGTTGGCGCCGTAGCCCACGGCGAGCCGGGACGACTCGGACCCGTCAACGCCGACCAGCACCGGCGCGTGCACCGGGGTCGGCTGCTCATCCGGGCGGACCACCAGCACCGGGCAGTGCGCGTGCGCGGCCACCTGCGCGCTGACCGAGCCGAGCAGCAGCCCGGCGAACCCGCCCAGCCCTCGACTGCCCACCACGACCAACTCCGCCCGGCGGGACTCCTCGACCATCGTGATGCCGGGACCGCCGGCGACCTGGCGCACCTCGACAACCAGGCCTGGCCACCGGTCGGCCAGGTCGGCCGCTGTGCGTTCCAACATCTTCTGCGCCTCCTCGGAGGGCACCGGCACCCCGATGTCGTACGGGTTGAGCGGCACCCCGTAGCCGAGTGGATGCAGGTAGCCGTGCACCAGGAGCAGCGGGCGGGACCGGAGCAGGGCGGCGCTGGCCGCGTGCTCCGCGGCGACGAGGCTGGACGGCGATCCGTCCACGCCCACCACGACGGGTCGATTCATCGGCACTCCCTTCGCCGGTCCGCTGCCTCAGCCATCTTGCTGCCTGGTGGCGGCAGGCTCGGCTCGGATCGCCCGACGGGTGGGCACAGATTTTGTTCGCAAGTACGTAAGTGCGTAGTATCGACGTATGAGCACAGTGGAGGAGCGGCTGGCCGCCCTGGAAACACAGGTCACCGCCCTGAACGAGCGGCTGACACCGGCACCGACGGCACCGGCCACCGCCGAGGACACCTTCTGGGCCCTCAACGGCCTCAAGCAGCGAGTGCCGCCCGACGGCACCGGCGCGGTCCTCTACACCGGCGCCGTCCGCGTCGCCGGGCAGCACTACGACTGGCAGTACGGCCGCACCGTCGACGACGTGCTCGCCGCCGACTGGACCGAGCTGGCCAGCACCCTCTCCGCGTTGGCCCACCCGGTGCGGCTGCGGCTGCTCCGGGAGATCCTCGGCGGTCGGCAGAGCACCAGTGACCTGGCCGAGATCGAGGAGCTGGGCACGACCGGCCAGCTCCACCATCACCTGCGCCAGATCACCGCCGCCGGTTGGCTGCGCAGCGTCGGCCGAGGTCGGTGGGCCGTCCCCGCCGAACGCGTGGTGCCGCTGCTCACCATCCTCACCGCCGCCGACCGTTGACCCGCGACGAGCAGCAGGGAGAAGCAGCATGCGCAGGACGACCGCGACCACCATCGTCGTCGCGCTGACCGCCGGCCTCGCCGGGATCGCGCTGATGCCCCGGGTGACCCGCCTCAGCGCGCACGCCACCGGCGACGCCGACCTGGTCGCCGCCGCACGGGCCGCCGTGCGCGATCCGTCGGGGCACCGCGGGCTAGCCGTCGCACTGGTCGAGAACGGCCGGATCCGCACCGCCGGTCTGGGCGACCGGGACCTGACCGGTCGGCCCGTCGAGCCCGGCACCTCGTTCGAGATCGGCTCGGTGACCAAGGTGCTCACCGGAATGCTCCTCGCCGACCAGGCCGCCGCCGGGGTCGTCCACCCCGACGATCCCCTCGTTGCCACCTGGCCCACCGTTACTGGTCCCGCGCACGACGTCACCCTCGCCGAGTTGGCCAGCCACCGCGCCGGCCTGCCCCGGCTCGCGCCGGGCGGCATCCTGGGCTGGGCTCGCATCCTCTGGTCCAACTTCTCCGGCGGCAACCCGTACGCTGGGCAGGACACCGACGCCACCCGGAGCGCCGCCGACCGGGTCACCCCCGACGACGACAAGCGCGGCGAGGTCCACTACTCCAACCTCGGGCCGTCCGTGCTCGGTCACGCGCTCGCCGCGAAGGCCGGCGTCGCGTATGCCGATCTGTTGCGGGCCCGGCTGCTCCAGCCGCTCGGCATGAACGCCACGGTGATCGCCACCCGCGCCGACGACCTGCCGACCGGCCGCGCCGAGGGCGGCCGGGCCGCCGGTCGGCCGCTCGACACCTGGTCGGGAGTGGGGTACGCCCCGGCCGGCGTCGGCCCCTGGTCCACCGCGGAGGATCTGGGCCGGCTGGCCGCCGCGACCCTCGCCGGCACCGCGCCCGGTGCCGACGCCGCCACCGCCCGTTTCTCAAGGGACGCGGACACCCGCATCGGATACGGCTGGTTCACCACTCGACACGGTAACCACGAGGTGGTCTGGCACAACGGAGCGACCGGCGGCTTCCGGTCCTACGTCGGTTTCGAGCGAGCCACCGGCCGGGCGGTGGTCGTGCTCGGCAACACCGACAGGGGCGTCGAGCCAATCGGGCTGCGACTGCTCGGTGTGCCGGAGCAGGAGGCGGGGGAGGCGGCTGCGGCGACCTCCGTCTGGATCGGCGCCGGCCTCGCGGTGGCGTTCACCTTCCTCGGCGGCCTGTCCCTGCTCGGCACCGCCCGCCGCCGCGAGCTGGATCGGGTGACCCTGGCGGCGGCGGTGGTGTGGGCGTTCGCCTATCTCGGGTTGGCGCACCGGATGGGTGACTGGTCGGTGGTGCCGGTCTGGCTCTGGCCGCTCGGGGCCGGTCTTTCGGCGGCGGGGGCGGCTTTGGCCATGACCCGGTGGTCTGCCCTGCCGGTGGTCGACGCCCTGGTGCCGTGGCGCCGCCTGCTGTCGGTGGGCAGCTCCCTGCTCGCCGCCGTGCTGGCGGTCGCCGCCGTGAGCGACTGAGCGAGCGGCGCGGGCTCGCCGTTGCGTACCCTCGTCCGATGACGTCTGATCCGCGGTTGCGCCCGGTGCTGGAGGACGACCTCGTGGAGTTCTTCCTGCACCAGCAGGACCCGGAGGCCAACCGGATGGCGGCCTTCGTCGCCGAGGACCCGTCCGACCGTCGGGAGTTCGCCAAGCACTGGGCTCGGGTGCTCACCAACCCGGCGAACCGGGTCCGCACCATCGAGGTCGACGGCGAGGTGGTCGGCTACGTGAGCGCCTTCCCCGTCGGCGAGCAGACCGAGGTCAGCTACTGGATCGACCCGGCCCGTTGGGGCCGCGGTCACGCCACCGCCGCCCTGGACGCCCTGCTGCGCGAGCTGCCCCGGCCGGTGCACGCCCGCGCCGCCAAGGACAACGCCGCCTCCCTGGCGGTGCTCCGCAAGTGCGGCTTCGTCGTGATCGGTGAAGACTCGGGGTACGCCAACGGCCGCGGCGAGGACGTCGAAGAATGGCTGCTGGAGCTGCCCGCCGATGGGCCTGAGCTGGGCGGGCACTAGTCTCGCGGAGTGAACTGGTTGGATCTCGTCGGCTGGGCCGGCTCCGCGGTGCTGGTCTGGTCGCTGCTGCAGTCGCGCGTCCTGCGGCTGCGGGCGCTCAACCTCGTCGGCAGCGTCGTGCTGATCGGCTACAACGCCGCGATCGAGGTCTGGCCCATGGTCGGGCTCAACGTCGTGCTCGCGGCGATCAACGTCTGGTACCTGCGCGGGATGCTCGCCACCCGCCACGACGAGAAGACCTACCAGGTGGTGGAGGTCGGTGTCGGCGACCAGTTCCTCGCGCACACGCTGCGGGTGCACGCCACCGACATCATCCGGTTCAACCCTGACTTCCACTGGGATCCGAAGGTCGCGGGATGCTCCGCGTTCCTGGTGGTCACGGCCGACGAGGTGGTCGGGGTGGTGCTGTCGCACGCCGAGGCGCGCGGAGTCGCCCAGATCGACCTGGACTACGTGACCCCGAAGTTCCGTGACTTCACCCCGGGCGAGTTCGTCTACCGGCGCAGCCACCTGTTCACCGAACGGGGCTTCCACCGGGTGGTCAGCCCACCCCGGATGGTCGCCCCGTACTACCACCGGCTCGGCTTCCGCCCGGAGGGCGACTCGTACGTCCTCGATCTGCCCACAGCACCGGCCGCCGATCCGGCGTAGCGTCGCCGGCCGCCGTTGCGGCATAGCGTCGTCGGCCGCCGTTGCGGCATAGCGTCGTCGGCCGCCATTGCGGCGTGGCGTCGTGGGACGCCGATCCGGCGTGGCGTCGCGGGGCAGGATTCGGCCGGCGCCGGACGGGGCAAAGACACGCCTACGCCGGGCGGGTTCACCGACCGGCGGGCGCCGCCGTACCGGCCGGTGCCACCACCGCAGAGGGAGCGAACCGGGCGTGCAGAGCTACGGGAGCCAACTGGCCCTGGTCGGGATCCTGGTCGTGATCAACGCGCTCTTCGCCGGTAGCGAGATGGCGTTGGTGTCACTGCGGGACAGTCAGATCCAACGGTTGGAGCGCACGAGTCGGGCCGGGCGGGTGCTGGCCCGCCTCGCCAAGGACCCGAACCGCTTCCTGGCCACCATCCAGATCGGCATCACCCTGGCCGGCTTCCTGGCCTCCGCCGCCGCGGCGGTTTCGCTGGCCAAGCCCCTCGTGCCGCTGCTCGGGGTGTTCGGCGGCGCTGCCGAGACCGTGGCGATCGTGGTGGTGACCCTCGCGCTCACCTTCGTCACGCTGGTCTTCGGCGAGTTGGCACCCAAGCGGATCGCCATGCAGTCCGCCGAGCGGTGGGCGCTGCTGGTGGCCCGCCCACTCGACCTGCTCGCCAGCTTCACCCGACCGGCCGTCTGGGCGCTCGGTGCCACCAGCGACCTGGTGGTCCGCCTGGTCGGGCTCAACCCGAAGCACCAGCCGGAGGAGATCGGCCCGGACGAGCTGCGCGACATCGTCTCCGGGAACCACGGCTTCACCAAAGAACAGCGCACCATCATCGCCGGCGCCGTGGAGATCGCCGACCGGCGGTTGCGGGCTGTCCTCGTACCCCGATTGCAGGTCTTCACGCTCGACAGCGGGACCACCGCGGAGGCGGCGCGGCTCGTGCTGGCCGCCACCGGGCACTCCCGGGCGCCGGTGGTGCGTCACGGTGGCCTGGACGACACGGCCGGCGTGATCCACCTGCGCGACCTGGTGGGGGTGCCCGACGACCGCCCGGTCGACGAGATCGCCCGCCCCCCGATGCTGTTGCCCGACTCGCTGCCGGTGGTGGACGCACTGCGTCAGTTCAAGGCGGAGCGCCAGCACATCGCCCTCGTCGTGGACGAGCGCGGCGCCGTCGACGGCATCGTGACGCTGGAGGACATCCTGGAGGAAATCGTCGGAGAGATCTACGACGAGACCGACCGGGATGTGAACTCGGTTCGCCGCGACCCCGACGGCGCGCTGCTGCTCCCCGGCACCTTCCCGGTGCACGACCTCCCCGACATCGGCGTCGAGCTGCCGTCGCGCCCCGCCGGTGACTACACGACCATCGCCGGGCTGGTGCTGGCCCGCCTCGGGCACATCCCCACCGTCGCCGGGGAGGACGTCACGCTGGACGGCTGGGTGCTGGTGGTGGCCGGCATCGACCACCGGGCGATCACCGAGGTACGAATCAGCCGCGTACCCGATGACACCGACACCGACACCGACCAGGCGGCGGAGCCGGTGTTGGACGAGGCCCGCAGCTGACCCGGCCGATGAGGCCGCCGCTCAGGCGCGCGAAAGGTTCTGCAGCCGGACCTGGCCGCGGGCGACCAGCCGCTCGTCGGCATCGGTGATCTCCACCTGCCAGAGCTGCTGACTACGACCCCGGTGTACGGGCGTGCCGACCGCGGTCAACTCGCCCTCCCGGACGGCGCGCAGGAAGTCGGTCTGGTTCGACACCCCGACCACGGTGCCCCGGTCAGCGAGCCAGAGCGAGCCGCCCACGCTCGCCGCGGTCTCCACGACCGAGCAGTACACCCCGCCGTGCTGGATGCCGAACGGCTGGTGCAGCTCCGGTCGGACCTGCCAGCTGATGACCACCCGCTCGGGGGTCGCCTCCTCGAACTTCAGGCCGAGCAGGGCGACGAAACCACCCGTCAAGTTCGGCATTTCCACGGCGCAAACCCCTCCTCGATCAACGGGGCGCAAGCCTAACCGGGGCGGGTTGCCCGAAACCCGGTACGGGTCAGTGCTGGCGATGGGGGAGAATCGGTGACCGTGACCGACAGCAACCTCCCGCAGCCTGGGCGGGACTCCCTGACCGATGACCTGCTCTGGCGTGGCCTGATTCAGGACTCGACCGGCCTCGACGAGCTGCGCGAGCTGCTCGACGGCGGGAGCGCCGCCACCTACTACGTGGGCTTCGACCCCACCGCGCCGAGCCTGCACGTCGGCCACCTCATGCAGGTCACCATGGCCCGCCGGCTGCAACTCGCTGGCCACCGCCCGCTGCTGCTCGTGGGCGGGGCGACCGGGCAGATCGGCGACCCGAAGGAGACGGCCGAGCGGACGCTCAACCCGCCCGAGGTGATCGCCGGCTGGGTCGAGGTGATCCGCGACCAGCTCGCGCCCTTCGTGTCGTACACCGGTGAGAACGCGGCGCAACTGGTCAACAACCTGGACTGGACCGGCGAGATGTCGGCGGTCGAGTTCCTGCGCGACGTGGGCAAGCACTTCCCCGTCAACAAGATGCTCGCGCGGGAGGTGGTGCGGGCGCGGTTGGAGACGGGCATCAGCTTCACCGAGTTCAGCTACCAGCTGTTGCAGTCCAACGACTTCTTCGAGCTGCACCGCCGCCACGGGTGCCAGCTCCAGTTCGGCGGGTCCGACCAGTGGGGCAACATCACCGCCGGCGTCGACTACGTACGGCGACGTGGCGCGGGGCCGGTGCAGGCGTTCACCACGCCGCTGGTCACCAAGGCCGACGGTACGAAGTTCGGCAAGACCGAGGGCGGCGCCGTCTGGCTCGACCCGACTATGACCAGCCCGTACGCGTTCTACCAGTTCTGGCTCAACGTCGACGACCGGGAGGTCGACCGCTACCTGCGCTTCTTCAGCTTCCGCACGCGCGACGAGTTGGAGGAGTTGGCGAAGGCGACAGCCGAGCGGCCGGCGGCTCGCCTGGCGCAGCGGGCGCTCGCCGAGGAGCTGACCACTCTGGTGCACGGCCCCGACGAGACCCGGCAGGCGGTCGCCGCCAGTCAGGCGCTCTTCGGGCGTGGATCGCTGGACGACCTGGCCCCGGAGACACTGCGGGCAGCGTTGACCGAAGCCGGGCTGGTGCGCCTCTCCGGCGAATTGCCGGATGTGGCGGGTCTGCTGCGGGATTCCGGGCTCGTGAGTGGCCTCAAGGAGGCACGTCGGGTGATCGCCGAGGGCGGTGCCTACGTCAACAACACCAGGGTGACCGAGGTGGACGCCGAGGTCTCGTCGGCCGATCTGCTGCACGGGCGATACCTGGTGCTGCGCCGTGGCAAACGCTCGTTCGCGGGCGTTGAACTGGGCGAATAGCCGCCTGTCGACGATGTGACCGGGGACGCGTCCGGCGGATTTGACGATCATCCCGCTGGACGCGTAACTTTCTCTCTGTCAGCGCGGAACGGACGAAACGGGCGAA
>NZ_JBNCKP010000022.1:0-121746 GCF_049841575.1 Micromonospora sp. DT201
GGTGTCACCACCGCCCTATCTCCCCCACCCCCCGGTTATGGCCAACGGCTATAGACCCCCGCGGGGCCGCCCCGCCCAGCGGGGCCCCGCCCCGGCCGGTGGTGAAGCGACTGCTCAGCAGTCGTAGTACATGGCGAACTCGTGCGGGGTCGGGCGCAGGCGCACCGGGTCGACCTCGTTGGCCCGCTTCCAATCCACCCAGGTGGAGATCAGGTCCGGGGTGAAGACGCCACCCTCGAGCAGGTAGTCGTGGTCGGCCTCGAGCGAGTCGAGCACGGCAGGCAGCGAGCCAGGCACCTGCTTGACGTCGCCCCACTCCTCCGGCGGGAGGTCGTAGAGGTCCTTGTCGATCGGCGTCGGCGGCTCGATCTTGCTCTTGATGCCGTCCAGGCCGGCCATCATCATGGCCGAGAAGGCCAGGTAGACGTTGGCCGACGGGTCCGGAACGCGGAACTCGACGCGCTTGGCCTTCGGGTTGCTGCCGGTCACCGGGATGCGGGTGCAGGCGGAGCGGTTGCGCTGCGAGTAGACCAGGTTGACCGGCGCCTCGAAGCCCGGCACCAGGCGGCGGTACGAGTTGACCGTCGGGTTGGTGAAGGCCAGCAGCGACGGCGCGTGGTGCAGGAGGCCGCCGATGTACCAGCGGGCCATGTCGGACAGGCCCGCGTAGCCGGTCTCGTCGTAGAAGAGCGGCTCACCGTTGAGCCAGAGGCTCTGGTGGGTGTGCATGCCGGAACCATTGTCGCCGAACAGCGGCTTGGGCATGAACGTCGCGGTCTTGCCGTTGGCCCAGGCCTCGTTCTTCACGATGTACTTGAAGAGCTGGAGCTGGTCGCCGGCGTGCAGCAGGGTCGAGAACCGGTAGTTGATCTCGGACTGGCCGGCGGTGCCCACCTCGTGGTGCGAGCGCTCCACGTTGAAGCCGGTGTCGACGAGCCGGCGCACGATCGAGTCACGCAGGTCGGCGTAGTGGTCGACCGGCGGCACGGGGAAGTAGCCACCCTTGTACGCGGTCTTGTAACCGCGGTTGCCGCCCGGCTCTTCGCGGCCGGTGTTCCAGGCGCCCTCGATCGAGTCGATGTAGTAGAACGACTGGTGCGCCGAGGTCTCGTGGCGGATCGAGTCGAAGATGTAGAACTCCGCCTCGGCGCCGAAGTAGGCGGTGTCGGCGATGCCGCTCGCCGCCAGGTACGCCTCGGCCTTCTTCGCCACGTTGCGCGGGTCGCGGCTGTAGGCCTCACGCGTGAACGGGTCGTGGATGAAGAAGTTGAGCGCGAGAGTCTTTTGCGCGCGGAACGGGTCGATGAACGCGGTGGCGACGTCCGGGAGCAGGAGCATGTCCGACTCGTGGATCGCCTGGAAACCGCGGATCGACGAACCGTCGAACGCGAGGCCGTCAGTGAAGAGGTCGTCGTTGACGGACTCGACCGGCAGATTGAAGTGCTGCATCACGCCGGGCAGGTCGCAGAAACGAACGTCGACGAACTTCACGTCCTCGTTCTTGAGGTATCGCAGCAGTTCCTCGGGATTGGCGAACACACATCCTCCTGGCACGTCCACGGGGTGGCTAGGCTTCTGGCGACGCTAGGCCCAAGCGGTTGCCCGGCCATGTCTCCGTTGTTTCTGCCGTGTTACGTCCCTCGCGGAGCGTCAGCAACGCTCCTGTCCACGCCTTCGGCCCGCCGCGAACGCCGTACCGGCTGTGCCAGTGTAATGACATCTGATGCCTTTGGCCTGAATCGGCGCAGAGTGGCGGCGGCACCCGGCAAGCCCTCGTCCCGGCGCGGATACCCTTGACCGCTGTGACCAATCCGCACACCCCGGCAGCGCCGGCCGCCGACCCGACTTTCACCCCACCGAGCCTCGGGAAGCGGTTCGGGGCGCTGATCATCGACTGGGTGCTCTGCCTGCTGGTGTCCAACTTCTTCGCCGACCCGGTACGCGACGGCTGGGCGCCGGTGCTCGTCCTGGTGCTGGTGTACGGCATCTTCCTCGGCCTGTTCGCCCAGACGCCGGGCATGTACATCACGAAGCTCCGCTGCGTGAACTGGCACGACGGCGGTCGCATCGGTGTGCTCCGAGGGCTGATCCGGGGCCTGCTGCTGGCCCTCGTCGTCCCCGCGCTGATCATGGACGAGCACCGTCGAGGCCTGCACGACCGCGTCGCCGCCTCGGTCATCGTCGACGCCCCCCGAGGCTGACCCCACACCCGCCCGACGCCCCCGCCCCCCGACCATGACCGGCGACGACGACGGCGACGGCGTCCGAGGCTGACCGCACCCGCCCGATGCCCCCGCCCCCGACCATGACCGGCGGCGACGCCCGAGGCCGGCGTTCCGGCGCCCGCGTGTCGGGCAAGCGGTCAAGATCTGCGCAACTTCGCGGAAGTTGCTGCCTCCGGCCGCGTCTGAGGCAGCAACTTCGGGGATGTTGTGAGGATCTTGGCGCGGGGCGCGGGGCGCGGGGCGCGGGGCGCGGGGCGCGGGGCGCGGGGCGCGGGGCGCGGGGCGCGGGCGCGGGCGCGGGCGCGGGGCGCGGGGCGCGGGGCGCGGGGCGCGGGGCGCGGGGCGCGGGGCCGGCGAGATGAGGGCCGACGGGAAAGAGCCGGACCCGCGCGGGTCCGGCTCTTTTCGGCGTACGGCGAAGGGGTCAGCGGCCCCGCGACTGGCGGAAGGCACCCGGCGGCCGCATGTTCTTCGGGATCGCGCCCTTGGGCATCTGCGGCCGGGCAGTGAGTGCCTTGAGTCGCTTGTCCAGCGAGTTGACGTCCTTGCCGGAGAGCGCGCGGGGCAGGCGTAGCAGCGTGGTCCGCAGCTTACGGATCGGCAGCTCGCCCTCGTCCTGCCCGATCACGTAGTCGTGCAGGGGAGCGGAACCGATCACCTTCGACAGCCGCCGCTTCTCCTGCCCGAGGAGGCCGCGCACCCGCTGCGGGTTGCCCTCGGCCAGCAGGATCACGCCCGGGCGGCCGATCACCAGGTGGACCATGTCCATCTGGGTGGTCGAGCTGACCGCCGGGGTCACCCGCCAGTCGCCGCGCATGTTTTCCATGATCTGCGCCGCCGCGCCGGGCTGACCCTCGGCGGCGTTCATCATCGCCTTGTTGGACCGCAGATTGAGCACGATCAGCACCGCAAGCAGGATGAACAGGATGCCGATCGGCAGCCAGATCCAGCTCCAGAGGATGACCGCGACCACGGTGAGGGCGAGCGGGATGAGCACCGCGGCGGCGACCAACGGCGCGAACCACCGGTCCTGCTTGGCGGTGAACTGGAACACCATCCCGATCTGCTTCAGCCGTTGGCCGAACGAGACCTTCTCCTGGGGCTTTGCCATGCCGCAGAGTCTAGTGGTCGCCGCCCGCCCCGTTGATCCGCGTCCGGTTGCCGGGGCAGCTGAGTACCTTACGTCGCCGTACGCGTCCGGACCGGGCCGGTAAGGAGGGCGGCGGTCGGCAAGATGAGGCGCTGTGCCCATGCCCGGTTGGGGCCTTCACGCGAAGAGTCATCGGCAGAAGATGACAACGCACGAAGGAGCTCGACATGTTCGGCAACGACTCGGAATCCCTGCTCTCCCTGCACCGTACGCACGCCGCTGAGCTACGCGCCGAGGTAGCCGCGGACCGGCTCGCCCGCGCGGTGTCGCCCCGCACCGGCCGCACCTGGCTGGGCCGCCGCCAGCAGGCCCGCCGCGCCGGCGACGACCGCCGGTGACCGCGTCCGCCCCCGCCTCGACGCGCACGGCACCCGCTGTGCTGGCCGCTCGACCGGAACCCGCCCCGCCGCTCGGCCACCGGCCGCCGGGCGGGGCCGGTGCTGGCGGTCGTCATGGCATGCTCGCTTCCGTGACCGTACGTGCCGCCAGTTCCGTCCTCGTCGGCCGCCACCGTGAGTTGTCGACGCTGCGGGACTCCCTGGGCCGGGCACGTGCGGGGGAGCCGACCACCGTGCTGGTCGGCGGTGAGGCGGGCGTGGGTAAGACCCGGCTGCTGGAGGAGTTCACTGGCTGGGCCACCGACGGCGAAGCGCGGGTGCTGGTCGGCCAATGCCTGGAGTTGGGCGAGGCGGGTCTGCCGTTCGCCCCGTTCGCCGCCGCCCTGCGCGCGGTGCTGCGTGTCGACGGCCCGGAGGTGTTCGCCGGCTACGAGGCGGAGTTCGCCCGGCTGGTGCCGGAGTTGGGCCGGGCGGCGTTGGCCGCGCCGAGTGTCGCCCCTGTCGGCGACGCCCCGCGCGGCTACCTGTTCGACCTGGTCGCCGAGCTGTTCCAACGGCTCGCCGACGCCCGGCCGCTGGTGCTGCTCATCGAGGACCTGCACTGGGCCGACCGCTCCACCCGAGACCTGATCGGCTTCCTGGTCCGGGCGGCCCGGCCGGCCCGGCTGCTGCTGGTCTGCACCTACCGCACCGACGAGTTGCAGCGCGGCCACCCGTTGCGCCCGTTCCTCGCCGAGCTGGACCGGGTCCGCGGCGTGGAGCGGGTCGAGCTGGGCCGGCTGGACCGCGACGGCACCGGCGCGATCCTCGCCGATCTGCTCGGTGCCGAGCCGCCCGCCCGCGCCGTCGACGACGTCCACAAGCGCACCCAGGGCAACCCCTTCTTCATCGAGGAGCTGGCCGTCGCTGGCGACCCGATCGGCTGCGCGGCGCTGCCTGAGACGCTGCGCGACCTGCTGCTGGCCCGGGTGGACCGGCTACCCGAACCAGCGCAGCGGGTGCTGCGCATCGCCGCGGCCGGCGGCACCCGGTTCGCCCACGACCTGCTCGCCGAGGTCGCCGGGCTGCCCGAGGTCGAGCTGGAGGATGCGCTGCGCGCCGCTGTCGCCGCCCAACTGGTGGTGGCCGACCCGGACGGCGACTACGAGTTCCGGCACGCGCTCGTCCGCGAGGCCGTGCACGACGAGTTGCTGCCCGGCGAGCACGCCCGGCTGCACGCCCGCTTCGCCGCCGCGATCGAGGCCCAGCCACACCTGGTCGCCGCCGGCCGCTTCCCGGCCGAGATCGCCCACCACTGGTACGCCGCGCACGACCACCCGCGTGCCCTCGTCGCCGCCCGAGCCGCGGCCTGCGCCGCCGCCGAGCGGTACGCGTACGCCGAGCAGCGCCGGCTGCTGGAGCGGGCGCTGGAGCTGTGGGAGCTGGTGCCCGACGCCGCCACTCTGCTCGGTATGGACCACCTGGCGTTGCTGGAGCAGACCCTGGGCGCCGCGATCACCGCCGGCGATTTCAGTCGGGCGATCACCCTCACCCGGGCCGGGCTGGCCGAGGTGGACGCTGACGCGGCGCCGCTGCGCGCTGCCCGACTGCTGGGCCAGCGGGGTCGACTGCTGGCCCTGCTCGGTAAGAGTGACGGCAGCGAGGAGCTGGGTGAGGCGTACCGGCTCGCGGCCGGTGGCCCGGCCGGGGTGGAGCGGGTCCGGTTGCTCGCCGACATCGCCACGTACCTGGTCAAGATCGATCCTGGGCAGGCATCCCGGGTGGCGGCCGAGGCGAGTACGACCGCCGTGGCCCTTGGTGAGAAGTTGGCCCTGCTGCCGACGCGGATCGCCCTGCTCTGCCGCGGCGAGGGGAATCTCGAGCGCGGGCTGACCGAGCTGGCCGAGGCCGAGGCCGTCGCCCGCGCGGCCGGGGACGCCCCAGCGTTGGTGCTCGCCAAGGTGTTCCGGTCGGACGTGCTCTGCGAGCTGGGCCGCTACGCCGAGTCCGCCGAGGCGGCCGAGGCTGGGGCGGCCGAGGCGCGGCGGGTGGGCATCAGCCGCTCGACCGGGGCGTACCTGCTGTCTAACCGGGCCGAGGCGCTCATCGCGTTGGGCCGGTGGGACGACGCCGAGGCAGTGTGCGCGGAGGCCGCACGGATCGACCTGTCCGGCGTCACAGGGCTGCACTGGCTCCAGTTGGGCGCCGGGCTGCGGCTGGCCCGTGCGCATCCGGGCGCCGACGAACTGGTCGACCGGGCGTTGGCCTTCCTCAGCCGGCCCTTCCTGTGGCCGAACCTGCGGCTGTCCCTGCACGAGCTGGGAGTCGAGGCAGCGCTCGCCGCCGACGACAAGATCGAGGCGGTGCGGGCGGCCCGCGTGGCGGTGGCCGACGAGCGTCTGCCGCAGCTGCCCCGCGAGGGCTGGCCGGTGCTCAGCGCCGTGGCCCGTACCGCCGCCCGGGTGGGTGACCGGGAGCTGGCCGCTGCCGTCACCGCGCTCGCCGCGGCCCTGCCGGCCCGGCATCCGGCGGCCCGGGCGCACGCCGCCCAGGTCACCGCCCTGCTCGCGGTCGGCGACCAGGTCCTGCCGGCGTGGCGTACGGCGGTGGGCGCGTGGCGCGCCGACGGGCAGCCGTACCCGCTCGGTCGGGCGTTGCTGGCGCTGGCCGAGTCGGCCGCCGCCGCAGGCGAGCGGGACGAGGTGTCGGCGGCGGTCACCGAGGCGGCGGAGATCGCCCGGCGGCTGGGCGCGACGCCGCTGGCCGAGACGGCCGCAACCCTGGCACGGCGGGTCGGCCTGCGCGGGGCGGGCCAGGGCGGGGCCGGGGCAGATCTGTTGACCGCCCGGGAGCGGGAGGTGCTGCGTCTGGTCACCGAGGGGCACAGCAACAGCCGGATCGCCGAGCGGTTGTTCATCTCCCCGAAGACGGCAAGCGTGCACGTCTCCCGGATCATCGCGAAACTGGGCGTGACCAACCGGGTGGAGGCCGCCGCTGTGGCCCACCGCCTCGGCCTGCTCGCCGAGCCCGCCACACCCCGCTGACGGGCGGGCGGGGCGACCGGCCGGCCGCCTTCAGGTGCGCGGCAGGTAGATCTGCCAGCCGTCGATCGTCACCAGGTCAAGGCTGCCTGGGGCGGCGCGAAGCCGCTCGTCGAGCACGTTCGCCAACGGTGAGCCGGCCGGCGCGACCCAGGCTGGCGCCGCCGCGCTGTCCACCTCCCGCCGGTACGCGGGGTAGCGGTCGAAACCGGGGCGCAAGGTGTCGTCGACGACCGCGCAGACCACCTGCTCGGCGGTGGCGAAGGTGAGTCGGTTGCAGGTCCAGTAGCCGGCGCGCACGTGTCGTACGCCGAGCTGCCGCAGGGTGCTCACCAACTCGGCGTGCCGGGCCTCGGCGGCCTGCGTCGCCGGTGCGGTTTCCGCTGCCCGCCAGGTGGCGTGGCCGGCGGTGCCCAGGGTGGCGGCGAGCAACGCCAGCGCGGCTGATCGAGCGAGCGTCCGCCCGACGCTGCGACGGTCGCCCGCCGACTGGCGCAGACCGTGCCGGGCCACCGTCCACACCGGCCACAGCAGCGCTGGCAGCGAGATGAGCAGGCAGGACAGGTAGCGGGAGCTCTCCACCGGGGTGAGCCCGGCTGAGCTGCTCACGGTGTACCCGCCGAGGGTGCCGATCGCGGCCAGCACGAGCGCCAACCGCATCGCCGCAGCCAGCCGAGCCGGAACCTCAGCAGCGCCCCCAGGACCGCCAGCGGCAGGAGTTGCGGGGTCGGTCGGGATGGCGGGCGCTCGACACAGGGTGTGCCAGGCGGTGGCGGCGGCGACGGCCAGCAGCAGCGGCAGGGCGAGCGCCCACCACAGCTGCCAGGTGGCGCACTGCCCGGGAGCGCAGAAGCCCATACCCAGCGCTGGGCCGAGCAGCAGACCGCCGTGCAGCCGGTCCGCCCAGCCCGCGGCGGCGTTCGCACCGCTGGCGGCGAGCACCGCGTCCAGGGGGTTCCGGCCGTGCACCAGGCTGTACAGCAGCAGCGGCGCCGCCCCCAGCACGGCCGCCGCCCCGAGCAGCGCCCCGGCCGCCCCCCGCAGCTCCCGATGGCAGAACGCGACGAGCACCGCCCCGGTCGCCACGACGTACGGCAGCACGAGCGGGTCGACCCAGAGCATCAGGCCGGCCAGGAACCCCCACACCGCCCAGCGCGCCAGCCGCCAGCCGGGCCTTCCGATGGCCAGATCCACGGCGAGTACGGCCAACGCCATCCCGGCCGCGTTCATCTCCGGGTAGCCACCGCCGGCGATCAGCTGGTTCTTGATGATCCGGTCGGAGCCCAGCGCCAGCAGCGCCACCACCAGCAACCCGAACCACCGGTCCCCGGTCAGTCGCAGCGTCAACCGCCAGGCCAGCAGCAGGAACAGCACGTACAGCGCGAGCGTGGGGAGTCGCAGACCGAGCAGCGACGGCCCACCGGCCAGGGTGAACACCGGCGCGGCCAGGTACGCCTCCAGGGCACCCATGTACTGCTGGCCGTAGAACCAGACCGGGAAGCCCTCACCCCGGGCGATGTGCAGTGCGGCCAACCCCATGGTGGCCTCGTCGCTGTTCGTCGGCGTCGCGGCGTACGCCAGCAGACCGAGGCGGTAGCCCACACCCGCGACGACGGCGAGTGCGGTGAGGATCCCGGGCAGCCGGGACGGTCGGGTGGGCGACAGCGCGCCCAGCGCTGACACCGGCACCTATGCATAACGGGCGAAGTGCCGCAGATGTCGCGGAAGTTCCGATATTAGGCCGCCGTCGTCAGGCGACTACGGCTCGCAGCCGAAGCGGGCAGGGCTGGCGAGAGCCAGCCCTGCGGTCAGCTGGCGTTACCGACTGGGAGGCCGGCGCGGGCGTCGAGGGCCTGCTTGTAGAGCCGACCGGCCCGGTACGACGAACGCACCAGCGGCCCGCTCATCACCCCGGCGAAGCCGATCTCCTCGGCCTCCTCGCGCAGCTCCACGAACTCCTCCGGCTTGACCCAGCGGGTCACCGGGTGGTGCCGGGGGGAGGGGCGCAGGTACTGCGTGATGGTGATCAACTCGCAGCCGGCCTCGTGCAGATCGCGCAGCGCCTGCGAGACCTCGGCGCGTTCCTCGCCCATGCCCAGGATGAGGTTGCTCTTGGTGACCAGGCCATCGGCGCGGGCCTGCCGGATCACGTCCAGGGAACGGTCGTAGCGGAACGCCGGCCGGATGCGCTTGAAGATGCGCGGCACGGTCTCCACGTTGTGGGCCAGCACCTCCGGGCGGGAGCCGAAGACCTCGGCCAGTTGCTCGGGGACGGCGTTGAAGTCCGGGATCAGCAGCTCGACGCCGCAGCCGGGCTGCAGGGCGTGGATCTGTCGGACGGTCTCGGCGTACAGCCAGGCGCCGCCGTCGGGCAGGTCGTCACGGGCGACGCCGGTGATGGTGGCGTAACGCAGCCCCATCGAGACCACCGACTCGGCGACGCGGCGCGGCTCGTCGGCATCGAACTCGGCCGGCTTGCCGGTGTCGATCTGGCAGAAGTCGCAGCGCCGGGTGCACTGGTCGCCACCGATGAGGAAGGTGGCTTCCCGGTCCTCCCAACACTCGTAGATGTTGGGGCAACCGGCCTCCTGGCAGACGGTGTGCAGCCCTTCACGCGAGACAAGACCGCGCAGCTGGGTGTACTCCGGCCCCATCTTGGCCTTGACCTTGATCCACGGCGGTTTGCGCTCGATCGGCGTCTCGGCGTTGCGTGCCTCGATCCGCAGCAGACGCCGCCCCTCGGGGGCGGCCGTTGCGGTTCGCGCTGCCTGGCCGGTCGTCGGCGCGGAGTGCTCGATCGTCACGAAAATGAGCCTACGCCGGACGGCAGGTGTCTATGCGGGTCAGGCGACCGGCGTCACGCCCCAAAGGTTGTGACGCCTGACACCGGGCCGTCGAAAATGGGCGTCACATGCCCGGTGATCGGGTGCTACGGTCACCGCCAACAGCGACGACGGAGCCGAGTAGCGCGCCGACCCGCCAGTGCAGAGAGCCGCCGGTGCTGAGAGGCGGTCTGGTGCCGGTGCGCGAAGACCCTCCTGAGCTGCGGGAAGAACGGTTGCGGGTCACCCGCGCCCAGTAGAGCCCGCCCGGTTGGCCCCGGTCATCAGGCGACGAACGAGGCCCCCGTTTCGGCGGGGGCGAAGGTGTGGTGGCACCGCGAGGTTCCCGCTCGCCCACACCTCCCTGGGGCTGACGCGACGCTTCGCTTCCCCAGGGCGGCGCAGGCGTGGCGATCGACCGAGGAGCAGCCTGCCATGCAACGAACCCTGTCTCACCAACTGCCCGCCCAGGTCGGCGCGACCGTGCGGATCGCCGGCTGGGTGCACCGCCGCCGACTGCTCAAGTCCGTGGCGTTCCTGATCGTGCGGGACGCCGCCGGCCTGGCCCAGGTGGTCGTGACCGACCCGACCGTCCGCGCCGAGCTGGAGAAACTCACCGAGGAGACGGTCGTCGAGGTCACCGCGACGGTGACCTCGAACGAGACGGCGCCCGCCGGGGTCGAGCTGACCGACCCGACGGTACGTCCGCTCGGGCCGCCCGCCGTGCCGCCACCGTTCGACCTGTACCGGCCGGCGCTCACCGCGAGCCTGCCCACCCAACTCGACAACGCACCGACCGCGCTGCGGCACCCCACCCGGTCGGCCGCGCTGCGGATCTCGGCGGCGGCGGTGGCCGGGTTCCGGGCCGCCCTCGACGCCCACGACTTCGTGGAGATCCACACCCCGAAGGTGGTCAGCTCCTCCACCGAGAGCGGGGCGAACGTGTTCGCGCTCGACTGGTTCGGTGGGCCCGCGTACCTGGCCCAGTCGCCGCAGTTCTACAAGCAGCTGATGGTCGGCGTCTTCGAACGGGTCTACGAGGTGGGGCCGGTCTTCCGGGCCGAGCCGCACGACACCGTCCGCCACCTCGCGCAGTACACGTCGCTCGACGCCGAACTGGGCTTCGTCGGCGACCACCGCGACGTGATGCGTGTGCTGCGCGACACCCTGGCCGGGATGCTGGGCACAGTGCGCGAGCGGGCCGGTGCCGCCCTGGCGACGCTGGGCATCGAACCGCCGCAGGTGCCGGCGGAGATTCCAGCGGTGCACTTCACCGAGGCGTTGACGATCGCCGGGGCGCCCGCCGACGAGCCGGACCTCGCGCCCGCGCACGAACGGGCGCTGGGCGAGTGGGCCCGCCGCGAACACGGCTCGGACTTCCTCTTCGTCACCGGCTACCCGATGGCGAAGCGACCGTTCTACACCCACCCGGACCCGGAGCGGCCGGCGTACTCGAACGGTTTTGACCTGCTCTTCCGTGGTCTGGAGCTGGTCACCGGCGGGCAGCGGCTGCACCGGCACGCCGACTACCTGGCGGCGTTGGCCGCGCGGGGTGAGCCGGTCGAGCCGTACGCCGGTTACCTGGACGCGTTCCGGCACGGCATGCCGCCACACGGAGGCTTCGCCATCGGGCTGGAACGCTTCGTGGCCCGCCTGGTCGGCGCGGCCAACATCCGGGAGGTCACCGCGTTCCCGCGCGACCTGCACCGCCTCACCCCGTAAGAGGACGCACGGGCCGGCGTCGTGTGGCGCCGGCCCGTGACACCGCCCTATCGACACTCGGCGAGGCGGTCGCGCAGCCGGGCCGCCTGCGGGCCGTTGAGGTCGAGCGCGAGCGCCGCCCGGTACGCCGTGGCGGCCTCGTCGGCCCGGCCGAGACGGCGCAGCAGCTCGCCACGGGTGGCGTGGAACCACGGGTAGCCGGCCAGCCCGACGATCGCTCCCACCAGAGCCAGCCCGGCGGCGGGGCCGTCCCGCTCGGCGACTGCCGCCGCGCGGTTCAGCCGCACCACCGGGGTGTCATGGACGGTGAGCAGCACGTCGTACCAGGAGATGACCGCGTCCCACGGCGTCCGGTCGTACGACGGGGCGAGAGCGTGGCAGGCCGCGATGGCAGCCTGGACGACGTACCGGTCGGGATTGTCCGGGGTGCGGCGAAGCGCCTGGCCGACCAGCGCGACCCCGGTGGTGATCGCCGCCCGGTCCCAGAGCGAGCGGTCCTGCTCGGCCAGGAGCAGCGGGCGGCCGTCGGCGTCGGCCCGGGCCAGCCGCCGGGAGTCCTGCAGCAGGAGCAGAGCCAGCAGGCCGAGCACTGTCGGTTCGTCCGGCATCAGCTCGACCAGCAGCCGCGCCAACCGGAGGCCCTCGTCCGCCAGCCCGACCCGGATCAGATCGTCACCGGCGCCGGCCGCGTAACCCTCGTTGAAGATCAGGTAGACGGTGGCGGCGACCCCGGCCAGTCGGCCAGGCAGCTCCTCGGCCCCCGGTATCCGATACGGGATGCCCGCCCGGGTGATCTTCTGTTTTGCTCGGGTGAGCCGCTTGGTCATCGTCGCCTCGGGCACCACCAGGGCGCGGGCCACCTCGGCGGTGGCCAGCCCGCCGAGGGTACGCAGCGCCAGCGCCACCTGCGTGTCCAGTGACAGCGCCGGATGGCAGCAGGTGAAGACCAGCCGGAGCAGGTCGTCCCGGACGGATTCGGGCGAGTCCGGTGCGGGATCGAGCAGCGCCACGGCTTCGGCCTCCTTCCCGGAGCGGCGGGCCTCTCGGCGGATCACGTCGACCGCCCGGCGCCGCGCCACGACCAGCAGCCAACCGCGCGGATTGTCGGGTACGCCTTCGCGGGCCCAGGTCTGCAGGGCGCGGACGACCGCGTCCTGCGTGGCGTCCTCGGCCAGGTCGACGCTGCCGGTGACGCGGATCAGCGTGGCGAGAATCCGGGACCGTTCGGCCCGGATCACCTGCGCCGCCGCGTCGGCGGCGCGGATCACCTGCGCCGCGTCGGCGGCGCGGCCCTGCTGGCTCGCCGCGTCGGCGGCGCGGCCCTGCTGGCTCGCCGCGTCGGCGGCGCGGCCCGGCTGGCTCGCCGCGTCGGCGGCGCGGCCCGGCTGGCTCGCCGCGTCACCGGTCAGCATGGGGTCAACGCGTGACGACGGGGCGTACCTCGACTGCGCCGTTCCAAGCCGCGGGCATCTTCGCGACAGTGGCGACAGCCTCGTCCAGGTCCGCGCATTCCAGCAGGTAGAAGCCGGTCAAGGCTTCCTTGGTCTCGGCGTACGGGCCGTCGGTGGTGAGCACGTCACCGCCCTTGCCGCCGGAGACCCGTACGGTGGTCGCCGTCGCGGTCGGGTAGAGCGCGTTGCCGCCCCGGATCACCGCGCGGGCGGCCGCACCGAACTCCCGGTATTCCGCCATCTCCTCAGCCTGCTCGGGGCTGGTCCAGTCGACGTCCGCGGTGTAGGTAAGCGCGATGTAGGTGGGCATGTCCGCTCCTCGCGTCCGGGCCGGGCGGTGGGCGCCGGCCTCAGGTGTCGAGCCGACGCCGGTCGCCGACTCCACCATAGGGACGATCGGCCGGACATCCCACGGGACACTCGGTGCGGAAATTCTGGTCGGCGACGTCTCGCCGCCGACGTGGCGCTCAGACCTCGACGAGGGTGGACAGTCGGCGCTCGACCACCGGCAGCACGTCGGCGACGGTGATCGGGCGGCCCAGCTCGGCGGTGAGCGAGGTGACACCGGCGTCGCGGATGCCGCACGGCACGATCCGGTCGAAGTGCGTCAGGTCGCAGTCGCAGTTGATCGAGAAGCCGTGCAGGGTGACGCCCCGGGCCACCCGGATGCCGATCGCGGCCACCTTGCGGGCCGGCCCCCGGTCGTCCTCGGGCACCCAGACCCCGCTGCGCCCCTCGACCCGGCCGGCGGTCAGCCCGACCTCGGCACACACGTCGATCAGCAACTCTTCGGTCCGGCGTACGTACGCGACCACGTCCACCGGGTCGGGCAGCCGCAGGATCGGGTAACCGACGAGCTGCCCCGGCCCATGCCAGGTGATCTTGCCACCGCGGTCCACGTCGACGACCGGCGTGCCGTCCGCCGGCCGGTCCCACGGCTCGGTGCGCTTGCCCGCGGTGTAGACGCTCGGGTGCTCCAGCAGCAGCACGGTGTCGCCACGCTCACCGGCCACCACCGACTCGTGCAGGCGCCGCTGCTCGTCCCAGGCGGCCTGGTAGTCGAGCAGGCCGGCACGGACGGCCGTCAGGCCGGAGGTCGTCGTTGTCACGGCGTCCAGCCTAGTCCCGTTATTGGCGATCTTCCCTGGTGAGCCGCCTCACCAGGGCCCGGCCGCCCTATTGGTCGACCGGCGGGATGCGCCAGAGCCAGACGTCGTCGACCCGCTGCGGCTCGCCGAACAGGGCGGTGGCGGTACGCCGGACCGCCTCCTCGTCGACCTCGAACTTCGCGCCGTGCACCTGGTCGGCGAGCACCACCGTCTCGATCCGCCAGTGCCGCAGGTCGGAGTTGACCTCCCGGATGGTTCCGTCGGTGACGATCGGCACCAACCCGGTACGGGCCGCCTGGTCCATCAGCGCGCTCAGGGTGCGCGGCACCGGGCCGATCCGGCCGCGCCCGTCCGGCCCGCCGGGGCCGAGGAAGAAGCCGCCCGGAATGGCGAACTCGCCCTGCCGGTGTGACAACGCGTACGCCTGCCAGCGCTGGCCGTCCGGGTAGATGTCGACGGTCAGCGGCACAGGGGTGAGCACCCCGTCCGGTGACACGTAGTCCCGCCATGTGCCCGAGGTGATGAACTGCGGAATGGGTTCCCGTTCGTCGGTCAGCAGCGGGGTGGGCAGCAGCGGCACCAGGGCCACCGCGAACCCGATCAGCCAGGCCAACTCCGTGGAGCGGTGCCGGGGTGGTGCGGCGCGCAGTTGGTCGACGGCGTACGCCAGCAACAGCCCGATCACCGGCGCGACCACCAGGGCCAGCCGGGCCGGCAGCGCGGCGTTCACCACGGGTAGTTGTCCGAGCAGGTCGAACGGCATGGGCAGGTCGGTGCGTTGCCCGTCGACCTTGGCGACCGGCCCGAAGGAGAGCACCGTGAAGATCAGCGCGAGTGCGCCCAACGCCCACAGGGTGGCCCGGCGGTTGGCGTCGGCCCGCCGCCATAGCGCGACGAAGCAGACCACGGTGAGCACCAGCAGCGGGATGCCGAAGAACGAGTTCTCCTCGGTCGGGTTCGGGGCCAGCGAGGTGCCCAGCCCTGCCTCCCCGGCCAGCGAGCGGCGTGGGAAGGCGGCGAACGCGGCGATGTCCTCGGAGTGGATCAGCGGGTCGAAGCCGGTCCCGTGGAACCGTTGCGGCCCGGCGAAGTGCAGCCACAGCGGGTACGACAGCAGCACGCCGGCCACCACGGCGGTCACCCCGAGCCCGCGCAGGAAGGTGGGCAGTGCCGTGCGAGCCTCAGCCCGGTTGGCCGGGTGCAGCGCCCAGATGGCGACGAACACGCCGAGCGCCAGCGCCGTGAAGAAGAGCCCTTCGGCGGCGATCGAGAAGGCCACCGCCACCAGCACGCCGAGGATCACTCCGTCGCGGAGCCAGTGCCCGGGGCGGCGCAGCGCGAACAGGCGCCAGATCAGCAGCGGCACCAGCCAGCCGGCGGTCCAGTTCAGGTGTGCGTTGGCGTGCGAGACCATCCCGGGGGAGTAGGCGATGAACAGGCCACCGACCCCGGCGGCCAGCCGGCTGCGGACCAGGTGCCGGGACAGCAGCCAGTACCAGGCCAGCGCGGTGGCGAGCAGGTTCAGGGTGAGGATCACCAGGAACGTGGCCGGTGGCCCGATCAGGTACGTGAGCGGGGCGAAGACCACCGCGTACACCGTGATCGAGGTGTTGACCGCGAGGTTCACGCCGTCTGGGACGTTGATCAGGTACGTGAAGAGCGGGTTGCCCCCATGGGTGACCGCGTGACCGCCGAAGGCCAGCAGCCATTCGAAGAGCGCCTGGTCGCTGGAGTTGACGGTGATGGTGCGCGAGTTCGGGTCCCGCCACAGCCCACTTGTTACCCAGACGGCGAGGGCGAGCGCCACCAGCACGACGATCAGGTCGGCCCGGCGGTCCCGGACGACGCGCGGTGATGACGCGGGTGCGGGCCCGGTGGCCAGCGACGGGGAGGACGGCACGCAGCGGACGTTACCAACCGGACCTGGACGGGCCGGTCATACGTGCAAGGAGGGGACCGTTGTTGTCGCGTGGGGTTGGGGACGACTCGCGCCGACGGTCCGGCGTACACCTCGGCGGTCGTGAATGTGTGAGCGCACCCCATGTCATAGCGGCGTCGCATCGTCGTAACGTCTCGGCAATTCGACCGTGACCCAGTTCACAGTCCGCTCCCTCAGGAGGCCGCCGTGCGCCGCTCCTCGTCCATCCTCACCCGCCTGATCGGTGCGGGCGCCGGGTTCGTCCTCGCCGTGGCCGGCGCGGTCGCCTTCTCCGCACCCGCCCAGGCCGCCACCCTCACCCAGGTCACCGGGTTCGGCTCCAACCCGGGCAACCTCGCCATGTACGCCTACCGGCCGGACAACCTGCCAGCCAACTCCCCGGCTGTGGTGCTGCTGCACGGCTGCACCCAGAACGCCTCCGGTTACTTCGCCAACTCGGGCTGGCAGAAGTACGCCGACCAGTGGAAGTTCGCCCTGATCGTCGCCCAGCAGCCCTCCGGCAACAACGCCAACTCCTGCTTCAACTTCTTCGAGTCGGGCGACACCACCCGGGGGCAGGGCGAGGCACTGTCCATCAAGCAGATGGTCGACCACGCGAAGGCGAACTTCGGCGTGAGCGGCTCCCGGGTCTTCGTCAGCGGACTCTCGGCGGGTGGGGCGATGAGCGCGGTCATGCTCGCCACCTATCCAGACGTCTTCGCCGCCGGATCGATCATCGCGGGCATCCCGTACCGCTGCGCCACCAGCATGGTCAACGCGTTCAGCTGCATGAATCCGGGCTCGGACAAGACCCCGGCGGCCTGGGGTGACCTGGTGCGGGGCGCGTACTCCGGCTACACCGGTCCGCGGCCGCGAGTGGCCATCTGGCACGGCACCTCGGACCCCACGGTCGCCCCGCTCAACGGCACCGAGTCCCGCGACCAGTGGACCAACGTGCGCGGCGTCTCGCAGACCCCGACCAGCACCTCGTCGCTGCCCGGCAACACGACCCTTGAGGTGTACGGCAACGACGACGTGCGGCTCTACCGGGTCTCCGGGATGGGGCACGGCACGCCGGTCGACCCGGGCTCCGGGGCCGAGCAGTGCGGCAACGCCGGCGCCTACTTCCTGGACACCATCTGCTCGACGTACCGGGACGCGCTCTTCTTCGGGCTGAACGGCGGCGGCACCAACCCGACCCCGACCCCCACGGCCACCCCGACCCCGACGCCGACTCCGACCCCGACCACGCCGCCGACCTGCGTGACCGCGAGCAACTACGCGCACGTCACCGCCGGGCGGGCGTACCAGTCGGGCGGCTACGCCTACGCGAACGGCTCCAGCCAGCGCATGGGCCTCTACAACACCTTCTACACCACCGCCCTGAAGCAAACCGCCCCCAACCACTGGGTAATCGGCTGCTAACCCCACCCCACCCCACGCTTTGGTGATCAAGAGATTTGCGTCAGATTCCGGCATCCGGATGACGCAAACCTCTTGATCACCGGGGGAGGGGGCGGGGTCGGGGCGGGGTGGGGCGGGGCGGGGTGGGGGTGGGGGGTTAGGGGGTTAGGGCTGCTTTTAGGGCTTCCGGGAGGGTTGGGTGGTGGTACGGGTAGCCGGCTCGGTTCAGGGTGGCGGGGAGGACCCGGGTGCTGGTGAGGGCCTCGTGGGCGAAGCCGCCGAGCACCACCTTGAGCGCCAGCGCGGGGATCGGGATGATCGCCGGCCGATGCAGCTGCCGGGCGAACTCGCGGGTGAACTCGGCGTTGGTCACCGGGTTGGGGCCCACCACGTTGACCGGGCCGGCGATCTCATCGTGGGCCAGCAGGAAGAGGGTCGCGTCCAGCCAGTCAGCCATCGAAATCCACGGCAGCCACTGCCGGCCGCTGCCCAACCGGCCGGCGATGCCCAGCTTGAATGGCAGCAGTTGCGGCTTGAGTAGCCCACCGTCGCGGTGCAGCGGCAGCCCCGTGCGTAGTCGTACCACGCGTACCCCGGCGTCCTCGGCCCGCTGGGTCGCGGCCTCCCACACCCGGCAGACGTCGGCCAGGAAACCCTCGCCGGCCGGCGCATCCTCCTCGACCACCTGGTCGCCGGTGTTGCCGTACCAACCCACGGCCGAGGAGTTGAGCAGCGCCCGGGGGCGGTCGGCGGCGGGGAGCCCGGCGATGGTGGTCGCCAGTGTGGTGGTGCTGTCCACCCGGCTGGTGCGAATCAGTTGCCGGTAGGCGTCATTCCAACGCTTGTCGCCGACCCCTGCGCCGGCCAGGTTGACCACCGCGTCGGCGCCGGCCACCACGGTCGGGTCGAGTTGCGCGGCGGACGGGTTCCACTGCCGTTCGTCGGGGGTGCGCGGTGGCCGCCGGACCAGCCGGGTGACCTGGTGTCCGTCGGCGGTGAGGCGATCGGCCAGCCAGGTGCCGAGGAAGCCGGACGCGCCGGCCATGAGGATCCGCATGCTCATATCTTCGGGTACGGACGGCAACGTGGATGCATCGAGCCGGCTCGGTCACTCGTCGCGTCGGCGTGCCCACCCGTCCCGCGATCTTGCACTTGATGTCCTCCCGAAGGGGGTAAATGGTGCAAAGGGTAGACCGAAAGTGCAAGATCGCGTGCGGGCTCCGTAGCTTCCTGGGGTCGCGGGATCAGGTCAGCCGGGACAGCACCGGCGCGAGCGGATCCAGCGCGTTGCGGCGGACCACGAACCGGGTCACCCCCCACCGCTTTTCGTGCTCGGCGACCGCGGTGACGATCTCGTCCACCGTGCCGATCAGCACGAACGGGGTGGCCAGCAGCTCGGCAGGGGTCATTCCGTTGTGCTGGGCATGCTCCGCGGCGGCAGCCTCCGCGTCGTCGGTGACCACCACCGTCTGCACCAGCGCCTCCAGCGCCGGCGGGTCGGTCCGGCCGGCCGCGCCGGCGGCCACGCAGGCCAGCTGCGCCTCGATCTGGTCGGCCCGCCACCGCGCCTCATGCTGGTGGCCGTCGGCGAGGGTACGCCCGAACCCGGTCAGCCCGACCACGTCGGCGTGCGCGCCAGCCCAGCGCAGCAGCGTCGAGTTCGCCGTACCCATCGTCAGCGGGATTCGGTCCTGCACCGGTCGAGGCGCGCGCAGCACCGCCTCGCGCATCGTCAGGTCGGCCGAGTCGACGGTGACCGGGGCGCCGTCGAGCAGGGCACGGACCGCCTCGGCGACGGCCACGCAGCGACGGACCCGGCCGGCCACGTCGGGGCGTTCCCGGCCCACCGCGTGCCACTCGCCCGGGGTGTGACCGGCACCGACGCCGAGCCGGGCCCGCCCGCCGGAGACCAGGTCGAGGGTGGCCACGTCGGTCGCGAGCAGCATCGGCTCCCGCACGCCGAGGTTCGACACGTACGAGCCGAGCCCGATCGTCGAGGTCACTGACGCGGCGGCGGCCAGCGCCACGAACGGCGACGTCACGTCGCCGGGGTGGTCGGCGGCGAGCAGAGCGTCGAAGCCGGTGGCCTCGGCCCGGCGGGCCAGCTCGACCCAGCTCGCCGGGTCGGTGGGGGTGGCCTGGAGGGAGAAGATCGCCATCGGCCCATCATCGGCCCAGGCCGGAACACCGGCCACCCGGTGACCGCCGATTCTGCCCAGGGCCGAACCACCGTCGGTAGCAGGGTGAGGCCCGCTCACCGCGTTCGGCACCGCCCGCCGGACGGGTCCCGGTCGCTCGGACCTGCGTCAGCCGGCGGGCGGTGCCGTGCACTCCTCGATCAATGGCCAGGCGTTGAAGAACTTCGGCTGCTTGGTCAGCGTGGCCCGGTGGTCAGGCCGCGTGGGTCGGACGCAGGTCGGCGAGCAGTCGCTCCACCTCGGCGTAGGACTCGGGGCTCAGGGGGCCTTGGGTCAGGGTGGTGAGGTTTTCCTCCGCCTGGGCCACCGTGCGCAGGCCGGGGATCGGCACGGTACGCGGACTACGTGCGAGCAGCCAGCCCAGCGCACCCTGCGCGAGGGTCCGCCCGTCGGCGGTGAGCGCCGCGCGGACCTCCTCGACTCGGGCCGCCCAGCGTGGCGTCGGCCGGCCGTCGGTGAACCACTGCAGCCACTCGGGCGCCCGCCCGCGGACGTCGTCCGCGCCGACCGCCCGGGTCGAGCCGGTGAGCAGCCCCATCGCCAGCGGCCCACGGTTGAGGCTGGCCAGGTCGTAGCTGTCGCAGACCGCCAGCACCGCCGCGTTGTCGCGCAGCACCGACTCGTCGTGCTGGATGGCGGCGCAGTGCGGGCCGGCAGCCGCGAACGCCTCCGCCGAGGCGGGGTCGTCGGTGCTCCAGCCGTACGCGCGGATCTTGCCCTGGGCGACCAGGTCCTCCAGGGTGCCGATCAGGTCGAGCGCGGCGGGCACCGGCAGTTCGTTGATGTGCAGTTGGTAGAGGTCCACGTGGTCAGTGCCGAGCCGGCGCAGCGAGTCTTCCAGGCTGCGGACCGCGAACGCCGGGCTTGCGTCGCTGCCGAGCCACCGCCGGGTGCCCTCCTCGCTGACGTTGCCGAACTTGGTGGCGATCACCGCGCTGTCCCGCCGCCCGGCCAGGGCCCGACCCAGGATCCGCTCGCTGTGCCCGGCACCGTAGTTGCTGGCCGTGTCGAACAGGGTCACGCCGAGATCGAGCGCGCGGTGGATGGTGCGGATCGACTCGTCGTCGTCCACCTCGCCCCAACCGAACGGCTGCCCGTCGTCACCCCAGAGCGGCCCACCGATCGCCCAGCACCCCATCCCGATCGCGCTCACCTCGATGCCGCTGCGTCCCAGCGTCCGTGTCGTCGTCATGCGGTTCAGCCTCCAACCTGGAGCGCGCTCCAGGTCAAGGACTAACATCTCGGGCCATGAGCGGTTACGCCCCATCGGAGGCCGCCCGCCGCAGCGGCTTCAGCCTCGACACCCTGCGCTACTACGAGAAGATCGGCCTGCTCGCCGACGTGGAGCGGACAGCGGGCGGGCAGCGGGTCTTCACCGATGACGACCTCGGCTAACTGGTGCTGTTCCGCTGCCTGCGCGACACCGGAATGCCGATCGCGCAGATGCGCCGCTACGCGCAACTGGCCCGCGAGGGCGAGCACACCGCCGACGAGCGGCGCGAGCTGCTGCAACGGCACGCGACGCAGGTCGAGGAGCAGATGCGTCTGCTCCAGCGCCAGTACGACCACCTGCGGGAGAAGATCCGCTTCTACGAGCGGCTGCCCGGCCCGATGCCGGAGGTGGAGCAGGCCGGGGCAGCCACCCGTTCTGTCGCCTAGACGGGCAGGCCGTCAGTCGGCGGTGCGGTCAGGCCGAGGAGTTCCTCGGCGGTGCCGGGTCGACCGGTGAGTGAGTTCAGTGCGGTGACGAGCCGTTTCTCCTCGTAGCGGAAGTGCGACTCCAGCAGTGCGGCCAACCCGTCCAGCTCGGCGCGCACCTGGGCGAGCGGCACCGCCGTGTCGTCGGCCAGCAGCGCCTCGACCCGCTCCAGGATCCCCGCCACCACCTCGTGATCGGTGATCAGGTTCGCGATGACCGGGCGCAGCTCGGGGACCTGCTCGGCCAACAGCCGGAACGCCCCCGCGTCCTCACCTGTGTGGTGTCGGCCGAGCGCGGTGCAGAAGGTCAGGCAGTGCGCTCGCAGGTCCCGGGATGGGCGGGTGGCGCCCACGGTGTCGAGGCTTGCCCTGAGTCGGGCCAGTTCCGTGCTGAGCCAGAGGTGGATCTCGATCATCTGGTTGCCGACGGCAGCGAGCCGGCCGGCCGGTGAATCGGTTGGGTGCACGTTTGTCCCATGCTGTCCCCGCGCCTCCATGCCCACGGCGGCCTTCGTGCCGGGTGCACCGCGACGCTGCGGCGGAGTCTATACCGGAGGGTCACGGCGTGGTTGGCTCGTCGGTCTACGGTCGCGAGGGTGAGCGCGCCGAGCGCCGGCAGGTGTTTGTCGACCCGGGCACCGGGGGCGATCGGGGACGGCAGGGCCCAGCCGCCCACCCCGCCGCTAGCCGCCCACGGTCCCACTCTGGCAGCGTCCGGCCTGGTCGGAGGCCTGAACGGCGATGGCGGCGGTGTCGCGTGTTACCTCCGGCCCGGGGCGGGAAACACCTGGACCGGCCTTCATATCGGTCCGGAGCGCCGCCTATCGGCGCGGAGGCCGAATTGTGGCCGCCAACGGCCTCCGGCAGCGGGCCGGTCGGTCCGACCCACCCTGGACAAGGATGGATCATGACGACGAGCAAGCCGATCACCACTTCGTTCGCCCATAACTCCACGGCCATGGACGTGATCAAGGGCGTGGACCTCGTCGGGCGACGGGCGATCGTCACCGGCGGGTCGTCCGGCATCGGCGTGGAGACCGCCCGTGCCCTGGCCAGCGCCGGTGCGGAGGTCACCCTGGCCGTCCGTAACCCCGACGCCGGCCAGAAGGCCGCCAACGACATCACCGGCACCACCGGCAACGACCGGGTCATGGTCGCCCCGCTTGACCTCGCCGACCAGGATTCGGTCGCCGACTTCGTGGCCAACTGGGACGGCCCACTGCACATCCTGGTCAACAACGCCGGCATCATGGCCTCCCCGGAGATGCGAACCCCGCAGGGCTGGGAGATGCAGTTCGCCACCAATCACCTGGGGCACTTCGCGCTCGCCACCGGGCTGCGACCGGCGCTCGCCGCCAGCGGCGGGGCCCGGATCGTCTCGGTCAGCTCCGCCGCCCACCTGCGCTCACCTGTGGTCTTCGACGACATCCAGTACGAGCGCCGGGAGTACGAACCGTGGCAGGCGTACGGGCAGTCGAAGACAGCGAACGTGCTCTTCGCCGTGGAGGCGAGCCGCCGCTGGGCCGACGACGACATCACGGCCAACTCGCTGATGCCCGGGGCGATCCAGACCAACCTGCAGCGCTACGTCACCGAGGAGGAGCTCAACCGGCTCCGCGCGGGCAACGCGCCAGCCTGGAAGACCGTCGAGCAGGGTGCCGCCACCTCGGTGCTGGTAGCCGCGTCGCCGCTGCTCGACGGTGTGGGTGGGCGCTACTTCGAGGACTGTCAGCAGGCAGCCCCCGCCCAGCCCGGCGGGCGGACCGGCGTCGCGGACTACGCGCTGGACCCGGAGGCCGCCGAGCGGCTCTGGAAGGTCTCGACCGATTTGCTGAAGGGCTGAGATCGCAGACGGAGGGCTGACATCACAAACGTAAGGGCGCCCCGGTCGACGACCGGGGCGCCCTTACGGCGTTGGTGCTGGATCAGGACAGGCCCAGCTCCGCCTCGAAGTTGCCGGCCTCCAGCCGCTCCTTGATCGCGGACAGGAAACGGGCCGCGTCGGCGCCGTCGATCAGCCGGTGGTCGTAGGACATCGCCAGGTAGACCATCGACCGGACCGCGACGACCTCGCCCAGATCCGGGTCGTTGACCACGACCGGCCGCTTGACCACGGCACCCGTGCCGAGCATCGCCGACTGCGGCGACGGCACGATCGGGGTGTCGAAGAGCGCGCCCCGGCTGCCCGTGTTGGTCAGCGTGAAGGTCGCCCCGGCGATCTCGTCCGGGCTGATCTTGTTGGTCCGGGTCCGCTCGGCCAGGTCGGCGACCCGCTTGGCGATGCCACCGAGGTTGAGGTCACCGGCGTTGTGGATGACCGGAACCACCAGGCCCCGCTCGGTGTCCACCGCGACGCCGAGGTGCTCGGCGGCCGGGTAGGTGATCGTGCCGCCGTCCAGGTCCAACTGAGCGTTGACGATCGGGTACGTCTGCAGCGCCTCGACGGCGGCGAGGGCGAAGAACGGCAGGAAGGACAGCTTCACGCCGTGCCGCTGCACGAACGAGTCCTTCGCCTGGGCCCGCAGCTTGGCGACCCGGGTGACGTCCACCTCGACGACCGTGGTGAGCTGCGCCATCTCGTGCAGCGACTCCTGCATCCGCTTGGCGATGGCCTTACGGATGCGGGGGAGCTTCTCGGTGGTGCCCCGCTTGCCGCTCGGCTGCGGCTTGGCGGCCGGCTTGGCCGGTGCCGCCGACGGCGCGGCGGCCGGCGCGGGTGCGGCCTTGGCAGCCTTCGCCTTCTCGGCCGCGTCGAGGACATCCTGCTTGCGGATCCGGCCACCAACGCCGGTGCCGTTGAGCGAGGACAGGTCGACACCGTGCTCGCCGGCGAGCTTGCGCACCAGCGGAGTGACGTAGCCGGCTGCTTCTTCGCCACCACCCTGCGCGGGGGCGGACGGGCGCGACGGCGTCGAGGTCGGCGCGGCCGGCTGCGAAGCCTGCTCGGTCTTCGCCGGCTGCGCCGAGCTCTCGGTCTCCGCGGCCGGCTCGTTGTACGACACGCCCGCCGTCGGCTCCTCGACCTTCGGCGCCGGCTTCGGCTCGGCCTTCGGCGCTGGCGCGGCCTCTGCCTTCGGCTCGGGCTTCGACGGCGCGGGGGCCGCACCGGCAACGCCGATGATGGCCAGGTCGGCGCCGACCGCGGCGGTCTCGTCCTCAGGAACCTTGATCTCCAGGACGGTGCCGGCGACCGGCGACGGGATCTCCGTGTCCACCTTGTCGGTGGAGACCTCAAGCAGCGGCTCGTCGACCTCGATGGTCTCGCCGACCTGCTTGAGCCAGCGGGTGACCGTACCCTCGGTGACGCTCTCACCCAGAGCCGGCATCTTCACCGCGGTGCCCTCGCCCGACGGCGCGGCGGCCGGAGCCGGTGCCTCGTCCTGCGCCACCTCGTCGGCGGTGCCCTCGGCGGCGGCCGTCGGCTCGGTGACCGGCTCGACCGCGGCCGGAGCCTGCTGCTGCGGGGCGGCCTCGCCGCCACCGGTCGACTCGCCCTCACCGGCGATGACGGCCAGCTCGCTGCCGACCTCGGCAGTCTCGTCCTCGCCGACCACGATCCGGCTCAGCACGCCCGCCGCGGGCGACGGGATCTCGGTGTCGACCTTGTCGGTCGAGACTTCGAGCAGCGGCTCGTCGACCTCGACCGTGTCGCCCTCCTGCTTGAGCCAGCGAGTGACGGTGCCCTCGGTGACGCTCTCGCCGAGCCGGGGCATGGTGACCGATACCGGCATTTTCTGAGACTCCTTCATTCCCCTGGTGGGATCTTCGCCCGTCGCCGGACGCCGCGGTTTAAATGATCAGGCGTGCGCGTGCAGCGGCTTGCCGGCGAGGGCCAGGTGCGCCTCGCCCAATGCCTCGTTCTGGGTCGGGTGGGCGTGCACGAGCTGGGCGACCTCGGCCGGGTAGGCCTCCCAGTTGTAGATGAGCTGCGCCTCACCGATCAGCTCACCCACCCGGGCGCCGACCATGTGCACGCCGACCACCGGGCCGTCGTTTACTCGAACCAGCTTCACGAAGCCGGTGGTCTTGAGGATCTGGCTCTTGCCGTTGCCACCGAGCGGGTAGTTGTACGACTCGACCTTGTCGGCGCCGTACTGCTCCTTGGCCTTCGCCTCGGTCAGACCCACCGACGCCAGCTCCGGGTCGCAGTAGGTGACCCGCGGGATGCCGACCTCGTCGATCACGGCCGGGGTCTGCCCGGCGATCTCCTCGGCAACGAAGATGCCCTGCTGGAAGCCCCGGTGCGCGAGCTGGAGACCAGGCACGATGTCGCCGACCGCGTAGACGTTCGGCACGCTGGTGCGCAGCCGCTCGTCGGTCAGCACGTAGCCGCGGTCCATCTTGACGCCCTGCTCCTCGTACCCGAGGTTGGCGGTGTTCGGGCCGCGACCCACGGCGACCAGCAGCAACTCGGCCTCGATGGCCTCGCCGCCCTGAATGGTCAGCTTGACGCCGCTCTCGGTCTTCTCGACCTTCTCGAACGGCTTGCCGACCTTGAAGTTGATCTTCCGCTTGCGGAACGCCCGCTCCAGCGCCTTCGACGACTCCTCGTCCTCGGCGGCGACCAGCCGGGGCAGCGCCTCGACGATCGTCACGTCCACACCGAAGGACTTCCACACACTGGCGAACTCGACGCCGATGACGCCGCCACCCAGCACGATCACCGACGACGGCACCCGGTCCATCGTGAGCGCGTGGTCGCTGGTGATGATCCGCTCGCCGTCGACCTCCAGGCCGGGCAGGCTCTTCGCGTACGAGCCGGAGGCCAGGACGATGTTGCGGCCGGTGTAGCGCTTGCCGTCGACCTCGACCACGTTCTTGCCGACCAGCTTGCCGTGGCCCTCGACGATGGTGATCGCCTTGTTGCCCTTCAGCATGCCCTGCAGGCCCTTGTAGAGGCGGGCGATCACGCCGTCCTTGTACGAGTTGACCCCGGCCATGTCGATGCCGATCAGCTCGGCCTTCACACCGAACTGCTCCGACTCGCGGGCCTGGTCGGCGATCTCGGCCGCGTGCAGCAGAGCCTTCGTCGGGATGCAGCCGTTGTGCAGGCAGGTGCCGCCGAGTTTGCCCTTCTCGACCAGCGCGACCTTCAGGCCGAGCTGGACGGCGCGCAGCGCGGTCGCGTAGCCGCCGCTGCCACCTCCGAGGATGACGATGTCGAAGGTTGCGTCGTTCGGCTCGCTCACGCTCAACTCCCAGGTCGCGTCACTGCATCGGGGGTCCCGGAGGTGTAACACAGACACACCCCACCTCGGTCATCTTGTCACCACTGGGCACAGGGTGCGTACTGAGGTGCCCAACGACACGTCATCGACACGTACCCTTGGCACCGTTGTCGATGACGCAACGTGGGGGAGATGTCCGGTGGGGTTGTTCCGGCGCCGCAAACAGGCGGCTAGGCCGAGCCATGACCGTGTCGCCGATCGGGGCGACCTGGACCATCTGGAGAACTTCATTCGCAGCCGGCGCGGCGTCGAGGCGTACATCGAGCCGCAGACGACGGTGACGCAGACCACGGTCATCCTGATCGCCGACGACGGAGAGTGGACCCGCCGGCGCATCGACGGCCCGGACGGCGCCCGACGCTTCGCGTACCGGATGGGCGTCCCGGTGTACGACGTCCGACTGATGGGCTACCCGCAGCGGATGCGCGACTTCAACGAGCGCCGCAAACGTCGACCCGAGCGGTACTGAGATGTGCGGAGGGGCCCCCACAACGGGGGCCCCTCCGATTACTTCCGTCAGCCGTTGGCCGCGACGTCCTCGACGAGCTGCACCAGCGTGCGGACCGGGACGCCGGTGCCGCCCTTGGTCCAGTACCCGGTCGGCTCGCCGGAGTGGTAGCTCGGCCCGGCGATGTCGATGTGCGCCCAGGCCACGTCGTCGGTCACGAACTCGCGCAGGAACACCCCGCCCTGCAGCATGTGACCGGCCCGGTCCATCCCGGCGTTGACCTGCGAGATGTCCGCCACATCGGACTCCATGCCCTTGCGTACGTCCTCGGGCAGCGGCATCGGCCACGCGGGCTCGCCGACCGCGTCGCCGACCACCTGGACCCGCTCGCACAGCTCCGGAGTGCCCATCACGCCGGCCACCCGCTTGCCCAACGCGATCACCTGGCCGCCGGTCAGGGTGGAGGTCTCGAACAGGTAGTCGGTGCCGTCCGCACAGGCGCGGGCGATGGCGTCGCCCAGGACCATCCGACCCTCGGCGTCGGTGTTGAGCACCTCGACCCGCTTGCCGTTGAACATGGTGATCACGTCACCCGGCCGGTAGCTGCTGCCCGACGGCATGTTCTCCGCCATCGGCAGGTAGGCGCTGACCGCCACCGCCGGCTTCAACGCGGCGATCGCCAGCATGGCCGCGCCCACCGCGGCGGCGCCACCCATGTCGGACTTCATCTCCCACATGCCCTGCGCGGGCTTGATCGAGATGCCGCCGGTGTCGAAGGTGATCCCCTTGCCGACCAGCGCGACCCGCTTGCCGTTGCCGCCATCCTGCGGCGTGTAGGTGAGCTTCACCAGCCGCGGCGGGGCCTCCGAGCCCTGCCCGACCGCGACGATGCCGCCATACCCGCCGGCGGCCAGCTCCGCCTCGTCCAGCACCTCGACACCGAGGCCGGCCTCGCGGGCAGCGTCGGCGACCGCGTCGGCGAACGACGGCGGACGCAGCTCGTTCGGCGCGGTGTTCACCCAGTCCCGGGTGAGCCGGACCGCGTCCGCCACCACCTGCGCCCGGGTGACCTCCGCCAGGGCGCCCGCGTCTCCGGCGTCCGGCACCGCGATGAGTACCTCGGCCACCGGCTCCCGCCGGGTCGGCTGGGGGCGGGTCTTGTAGCCGGCGAACCGGTACCCACCGAGCAGCGCACCCTCGGCGACCCCACGCAGCTCAGCCGACGCGTCCGCGTCGTCCGGCAGCGGCAGAGCCAGCGCGACCTTCGGTGCGCCCGCCAGGGCCCGGATCGCCGAACCGGTGGCCCGGCGCAGCGTCTCCGGGGCCGGTGCGGCACCCGACGGCTCCGGGCCGAGCCCGACCGCGGCCACCAGCGGGGCGGTCACGGTGCCCAGCGTGGCCAGCTTGATGACCTCACCCGGCCCACCGGTCGCGCCGAGCAGCGCCAGCGTCTCGGTCAGCTTGCCGTCGAAGGCGGCGGCGATGCTCTCCGCGCCGCTGGCGAGCAGCAGGGTGCCAGCGAGGCCGCTGGTGGCGCCCTGCTCTCCGGGCTGGCTGTGCACGCCGATCACGATCGCGTCGACGGCGAGCTCGGCCGGGTCGGTGTCGACCAGGCTCAGGTTGGTGGTGCGGGGTGATGTCACTGAAGCTACTCCGGGCGGGCCGGGCCGGTCGCGGCATCGCGTACCAGCGGTGAAGGTCTCCGGCGGACCGTACCCGCCGGACGTCATGGCTGTCCCGCCGACAGTGCCAGCGGGCTCCCGCCGATGCTAACCAGCGACGTTGCCCCCGGTAAGTTGCCACCCATGACCGACGTGACCTACGACGCCGCCGCGACCCGGCTGCGCCGTTCCCCGCTGCACGAGCGGCACATCGCCGCCGGCGCCAAGTTCGCCCCCTTCGGGGGCTGGGAGATGCCGCTGGAGTACGCCGGCGGCGGGGTGCTCAAGGAGCACACCGCAGTGCGTACCGCGGTCGGGGTCTTCGACGTGTCGCACCTGGGCAAGGCCCGGGTGAGTGGGCCCGGCGCGGCCGACTTCGTCAACGCCTGCCTCAGCAACGACCTGGGCCGGATCGCTCCGGGCCGGGCGCAATACACCCTCTGCTGCGACGACGCCACCGGCGGTGTGGTGGACGACATCATCGCCTACCTGTACGCCGACGACCACGTCTTCCTCATCCCGAACGCGGCGAACACCGCCGAGGTGGTGCGCCGGTTGCGCGCCGCCGCGCCCGCGCAGGTCACCGTCACCGACGAGCACGAGGCGTACGCCGTGCTGGCCGTGCAGGGCCCCCGCTCGGCCGAGTTGTTGGCCGCCCTCGACCTGCCCACCGAGCACGGCTACATGAGCTTCTCCGCAGCGAGCCTGAACGGGGTGGAGCTGACCGTCTGCCGTACCGGCTACACCGGCGAGCTGGGCTACGAACTGGTGGTGCCGGCGGAGCACGCGGTGACCGTCTGGGACGCGCTCGCCGCCGCCGGGAAGACGTTCGAGCTGCGGGCCTGTGGGCTGGCCGCCCGGGACACGCTGCGTACCGAGATGGGTTACCCGCTACACGGGCAGGACCTCTCGGAGGACATCACCCCGGTGCAGGCTCGCTCCGGCTGGGCGGTCGGTTGGGACAAGCCGGCCTTCTGGGGCCGCGACGTGTTGCTCGCCGAGAGGGCCGCAGGCCCCCGGCGTACGCTGCGCGGCCTGGTGGCCGTCGACCGGGCCATTCCGCGGCCCGGGATGACCCTGCACCTCGGCGACAAGCAGGTCGGCGAGGTGACCAGCGGCACCTTCTCCCCAACCCGCAAACAGGGCATAGCGCTGGCCCTCCTGGACACCGACGCCAACCTCCGCGAAGGCGACGAGGTCGAGATCGACATCCGAGGCCGCCGAGCCCCCCTAACCGTAACAAAACCCCCCTTCGTAACCCCCTCAGTGAAGTAACCCCCCGCCCCCTGTCCCCACCCTGGCCCGCCGCCCCCAAAACCCTGTTGATCATGAGGTTATAGCCACGACACGCCGACGGCGGTGGCAATAACCTCATGATCAACGCGGGGGGCCGGCGGGGGGCCGGCGGCGGGGAGCCGGGGGTAGGGGTGGGGACAGGGTTTAGGGGGTTGGGGGTTCGCCGGAGTCTAGGACTGCTTGGGTCCAGCCGCCCTCTATGACGCCTGTCGCGTCCAGGACTGCCCAGTCGACTACTTCGGTTGCGTCCACCACCACGGGGGCGCCGATGCGCACCGCCGGGTCGGTGGCGGCGTCGCTGGCGCTCACGCCGACGATCCGCTCCGCGGTCTCCCACGAGGTGACGCCCGCCCAGACGTACTCCGGGCCGTCGTCGCCGGGCAGGCCGTACTTGACCACGAGCTGCGACTCGGCGGGGAGATGGCCTGCCACGAACCGGGTGCGCGCGTCACCCAGCGCAGCCCGCGCGGTGGCGACCGCCCGGCTCATCGCGTCACCCGAGCGCGCGTAGCGCACGTCTGGTTGGATCCCGGAGAACAGGGTCGCGCAGGCCGCGGCGTAGTAGCGCCCGTCCGGCCCCGGGTGTCCGGCCGGTGGGCGCAGGCTGAGGAACGAGTCGGCCTCCGGGTCGGTGGCCGGGTCCAGTTCCAGGCGCAGCAGCACCGGGGCGGTGGCACCGTGCTGTTCCGGGTTGCCGTACGCCACCGCGATGTCGTGCCCGGTGACCGTGGCCAGCACCGGCAGCTGCACGAACGCCGGCACCTCCTCGCCGGTGAGCCCGTCGGTCCAGTCCCGCAGCAGCCGGCGGGCCGCCCCGGTCATCACCGCACCCCAGGCGCGGGTGAGGTGGTCGGGCACACCCTGGGTCTGCAACTCGAGCAGCCCGAAGCGGCGCAGCCCCTTGGTGGTGAACCACAACCCTTCGGTGTCCGAGGAATACGGCACCAACACCCAGTCGACAAGTCGGATTCGGCCCTGCTCGTCGGGGAGCGAGCGCAGCGCGGTCGCCGGGTCGAGGAACTGCAGGCCGAAGACGTCCACCACATCGCCGTCGACGGATTCCGCCACGGCGGCCGCGACTGCCCGGGCCGCCCACTCGTGCGCGGGCGGCCAACCCGGCCGGTATTCGGCCTGTACGACCACCAGGTGGGTCGCTGCGGCCAGTCGGGCCAGCTGTTCCTCGGTGGCGCCGAACGCGGTGAGCAGATCCGGCGGCAGCTCGGGGAAGTCGGCGATCGGCCGGGTGTCGACGCTCATCAGCGGGCTGTCCAGCATCTGCCGGGCCAGCCCGTGCACCGGCTCGGCCAGCCGGCCGGTCAGCGCCGCCACCGCGGTCTTCGCACTGACCTTCGGCAGCCCCGCCATCGGCACCAGGTAGGTCGCGCTGAGCGACTCCGGCACCGGTACGGGCAGGAAGTCGTCCGTGATGAGCATTTTTGGGGTCCCCCACGGTGGCCGGCGCCGGTGCTGTCGAGCCGAACGCTACCCGGCCCGCCGCGCCCGGTTCAGCCGGACAGCACCAGACCCAGGTAGACAAGCGTGGTGACCACCTCGACGGTCGCGCCGAGGACGTCCCCGGTTATCCCGCCGAGCCGTCGTACCACGTGGGTCAGCAGGCCTGCCGCGACGGCGAGCGCGGCGGCGACGGCCAGCGGCCCCTGCCACGGGCGGTCCGGCACCGCGGGCACCGCCAGCAGCGCGACGGCGACCGCGCCGACGGCCAGTGCCACCGGGCCGACCGTGCCGGCCACGAGCGCGCCGAGCCCGTCCGGCCGGGCCGCCGGCACTCCCCGCCGGCAGGCCACCGTGACGCCGAACCGCCCGGCGGCGGTCGCCACGACCACCGCCGGGAGACACGCGGGCCAGGACCGTCCCGCCAGGTCGGCGAGCGCCGCCGCCTGCACCAGGAGTACGACCACCAGGGCGACCACCCCGAACGGGCCCACGTCCGGCTTCTTCATGATCTCCAGCGCGGCTGCGCCCCGCCGGTACGAGCCGAGCGCGTCCACGGTGTCGGCCAGCCCGTCCAGGTGCAGCCCGCGGGTGAGCAGCGCGGCGGTGCCAACCGTCACACCCGCGGCCACCAGCGGGGGAGCGAACGTGCCGGTCAGCAGCAGCACGCCGGCCAGCAGGGCGCCGAGCAGCGCGCCGATCGCCGGGGCGAGTGCCATCGCGGTGCCGGCGACCGGGCGGTCGATTCGGCCGGCTCGCACCGGCAGCGTGGTGAAGGTGGTGACCGCCAGCCGGGTTCCCGCGAGGAACCGTGACTCAGCCGGCACGCCAGCCCGACGCCGGCTGCTCGTCCGCCCCGGTGCTGGCCGGGCCCGGACCGGCCGGCTCCGGCTCGGTGAAGTCGGGCTCGGCGAACTCCGGCGCGGTGAAGTCGGGCTCGGCGTAGGCCGGCTCCGGCTCGTCGGGGGCCGGGTTTGGCTCCTCGTCACCGCCGAGCGACGGGTGGACCGGCAGCGCGGCGGCCAGTGCCAGCACCGAGCGCAGCAGCGGGAGCGCGGCCAGCGCGTTCGCACCTTCGCCGAGATCCAGCCGCAGGTCGAGCAGCGGGGTGAGACCGAGCACGTCGGCGGCGAGCCGCACCGCCGGATGCCCACCGTGGTCGGCGAGCAGGCACCAGTGCCGTGCCTGCCCGGCCAGGTCGCGGCTGACCATGCCGGCGGCCAAGCCGACCGGCCCGTCGAGCAGCACCGGCACCCGGCGGGCGGTGGCACCGAGCAGCACACCGGTGGCCACCGCCACGTCGCCGCCGCCCAGCTCGGCCAGGATGTCCTTGGCGCCGCGCGGCGAACGGCGGGTGCGGTGCAGGGCGTCACGTACCGCCGCGCAGCGGAGCATCCACGCCGCATCGTCGATCTCGCCAGAGTCGGTGATCACCCGGCCCAGCACGGCGGGCGGCTCCGCGCCCGCGGTCGCCGCGAGCACCGCCGCGGCCGCCGCCTCGGTGCCGGCTCCGCACGCCCCCAGCACCAGCAGCTGTACGCCGGCGTCGGCGGCCTGCTCGGCCAGACGCCAGCCGTAGCGCAACGCGGACTCCACCTGCTCAAGCGAGAGCGCCGGCTGGTCCTCTATGGGCGCGGCGGTCGGAGTGTCCACCACCTGCAGGCTCGCGCCGCTCTCGGCGGCCAGTCGCGCCAACGCGCCCCGGCCGGCGCGGGCCTGCGCGGCCCGGCGTGCCGACTCACCGGCGACGGTGCCGGCCGACGACCCGCCAGCGTGGTCGCCGTGCAGCAGCAACACCCGCACCGGACCCCAGGCTTGCGGGGTCGAGGTGCCCTGGGTGGCGGCGGCGAAACCGACCACCCGGTCCAGCACACCCAGCCCGGCACCCGGTACGTCCAGCGTGGCCAGTCGGTCCACCGCCTGCGGGCCCGCGTACTCGTCGGGCATCGGCAGCTCCATGCCCTGCTGGATGACCAACCCGGTGGCCACCATCGGCAGCGCCATGGTCGGCGCTGCCCAGGGGTTGCCGGGCTCCTGGTTCGGCGCGACCGGCGGGGTGTGGGTCAGCACCTCGGGCAGCTGCACCTCGGGGGTGGGCTCGGCGTCGTCCAGGCTCGCCACGACCGGTGCGGTCGCGGTTGCGGGAGCCGCCGGTGCGGTCGTGGTTGCGGGAGCCGCGGGTGCGGTCGTGGTGGCGGGAGCCGCCGACGGGATCGTGGTGGCGGCCGGCTTCAGCCAGACCGGCTGGCCGGCGACCACCAGCGCCACCGCGTCGCATGCGTCGGCGACCGCGCGGTTGGCCGCGCCCAACGCGTCGGTGAACGCCCGGCCCAGCGGGGTCGTCGGCACCAGCGACAGCCCCACCTCGGGGCTCACCAGCACCACCCGCGCCGAGCAGGTGCGGACCGCCTCGGCCAGCTCCGCGATCGTCGCCACGTCGTCGGCGGGCTGGTGATCCGGGTCGAGCAGCACCGTCACCCAGCCGCCCAGGTCGTCCACGAGCAGCGTCTCGTTGGGCTCGGCGGACGCGAGCACGTCGGCCAGCCGGCGTGGCTCAGCGGCGGTCTCCTCGGTGGTCCAGCTGCCCGGCCTGCGGGCGCGGTGCGCGGCCAGCCGGGTCGCCCACTCGGTGTCCTCCGGGTCGCCCTCGGGCGCGGTGGCGAGGTAGCGGACCACCGGCGCGTCGGTGACCAGCGACTCGGCGAACTCGGACTTGCCGGACCGGGTCCCGCCGAGCACCAGGACCGTGTTCCACCCGTCTACGGACATGCCCGTACCTTAGTTCGCTGGCTTCGTGTCTGGGCACGTCGCCCCAGCCCTCCCGAAGATCGAAAGCCCGTCCGGCGTCCGTTGCAGGCCAAAGGCCCACTTTCGGGAGCCGATACCCCCAGCGGGTACCGATTGCGGCACGTCGTTCCGGCGCCTCTCCGGCTCGTGATCTCGACCTCTGAGTGAGGCCAATCGACCGAGGCCGGATGACAGAGCCCTGGGCACCCTCTCGCCTTGATCAATTGATGAAAAGTAGGTGTCAGGGGCAGCTCGAACCTACTTTTCATCAATTGATCAACGCATGCCGTGCTGGTCATGATCGCTGCCGTCATCTGGTTGAGCGTGGTCACGGCACCCACCCGAGAAAGCGGACGAAGGCCGCCGGTGCTCGTGGTGCCTGCCGGCCCGGCGCTCGCCGTTGTTCAGTCGCAGTGTTCGAACCCGCTGCCGTAACTGACTCCGCCGGTGGCGCCGCCCCACTTCACGCATGTTCCGGGGGCGCTGGCCCGCACCGGCCCGGCGTAGTAGTCGAAGGACCCGCTGTCGGTGCTGCGGGCCCGCCCCTGCACCTCCAGGTACGCCGAAGCCGCCGTTTTCGTGCCGACCGCAGTGTCCTTGAGGGTGACCACGCAGTTGGTGCCGGTGCCCGCGTGGTACATCAGGAAGACCCGGCCCCTGCGGTGGCCGTCGCCGCCGGTCAGCGTCGCCGAGTCGATCACCTGGTAGCCGCTGCCGCACGCCTGCGCCGCCGTGAACGGGTTGGGCCGGCTGGCCGCGCTGCCGGTGGGCGTCGGTCGGCTGCTGGCCTTTCCGGTCGGTGTGCTGCCCGGCGTCGTGGCGCGCGGCTCCGGAGCGCCGGTCGGTGCGTCGGTCGGGCCGCCGGAACCGGTCGGTGCGGCGGACGCGGTGCGGCTGGCGTCCGGGGTGCCGCTGGCCGGAGGTCCCGAGGTGCTCGCACCTCCGCTGTCCTGCGCGACGTCGTCCGGGGCCGCCGCCGATCCGCCGGCCAGCGCGGGCGGGCGGTCCGTCCCACCCGACTCCTGGCCGGGCCGCAGAGCCACCACGGCCACCGCGATCAGCGCCACGAGAGTGACCGCGCCGGCCCCGATCAGCAGTTGCCGGCGCCGGCCGGACGACACCTCCCGGTACACGTCCTCCCGGGTCGACCCCGACCCGGTCACCGGCGCGGCCGCGAAGCCCGCCGGCGTGCGCACGGCAGCGGCCCCGACCGGCGCGGCCCCGACCGGCGCGGCCCCGACCGGCGCGGCCCCGACCGGCGCGGCCCCGATCGGCGCAGGCTGCCCGGTCGGCGTCGCCGCGGGCGCGGGCGTCGGTGCGGCCGGCGGCGCGGGAGCGGGGATGGGCGGCGTAGCGACCGGGGTGGCCGGAAGAGCCGATGGCGTTCCGGGGGTGGGTGCGGCCAGCGCCCACGGAGGGCGGGCGGAGACCGGGATGCTCGCCAGGGTCGAGTCGCGGGCATCGGCGGCGGCAGTGGCCATTTCAGCGGCGCTGCCGAACCGGTCCGCCGGGCTCTTCTCAAGCGCGCGGGTGACCACGGCGGCGACCGCCGGTGGGGTGCCCTGCGGCAGTGCCGCCGGCTCCTCCTGCGCGTGCCGGAGCGCCACCGCCAGCGGGTTGTCGCCGTGGAAGGGCGGCTGCCCGGCGAGGCAGAAGTACGCCACCGCGCCGAGCGCGTAGACGTCGGTGGCGGCCGAGACCGGCTGGCCGGTGGCCTGCTCGGGGGACATGTACGAGGCGGTGCCGAGCACCATGTTCGCGGCGGTGAGCCCGGCCATGCTGCGGGACCGGGCGATGCCGAAGTCGACGAGCACCACCCTGCCGTCCGCCTTGACCAGCAGGTTGCCCGGCTTCACGTCCCGGTGCACGATGCCGGCGAGGTGGGCGGTGTGCAACGCGTCCGCGGCCTGCGCCAGCACCGACATCGTGGTCGCCGGGTCCAGCCGCCCCGCCGCGCGCACCCGTGCGGACAACGGCTCACCCTCGACGTACTCCATCACCAGGTAGTCGACCTGGCCGCCGTCGGCGAGCGCGGCCTGCCCGACGTCGTGCACCGCGACCACGCCGGGATGCCGCAGCGCGGCCAGCATCCGCGCTTCGGCCCGGAACCGGGCGGTGAATTCCTGGTCGGCGACCAGCGACGGCAGCAGCACCTTCACGGCGACCTCGCGTTCCAGCAGCACGTCCGTGCCGCGCCAGACCGCGCCCATCCCGCCTGTCGCCACCCGCTCGCTCAGCCGGTACCGGTCACCGAGCAGCACTCCCCGAGTCAGCACCGAGACACCGTACCGGTCGACGCCCGGAAATGATCCACCCGTGGATCTCGCCGGGGCGAGCGAGCGGCCGTTGCGCGCCGGGCCGACTACGCTGGCGAGGGTTCGTCCCACGGGGACTTCAGCGGCGAGGGGAGACGCGGCATGGCGTGGAGCTGGCGGTACGAGGGCACGGACGGTCAGACGGTCGAGGGGCCGGCGGAGTCGTTCGGCAGCCAGGCCGACGCCGAATCCTGGATCGGTCAGACCTGGCGGGAGCTCGCGGCGTCCGGCGTCACCTCGGTCGCGCTCGTGGAGGACGACCGGGTGGAGTACCGGATGAGCCTGCTTCCCACCGCCGAGTGATGGCCTACGACCGGCCGGGCGGCGACGGGCTGGTCCTCGGCGTACCGAAGGCGGCGTTTCGGCCCAGCCCGGTCTTCCTCGGCCTGGTCGCCCTCTTCGTGGTCAGCGGGGTGCTGGCCTGGAACGGTTACGGCAACGTCCGGTTCGACGTGTTCCTCTTCGTGGTGTCCGGCTGGCTGGTCTCGCTCTGCCTGCACGAGTACGCCCACGCGGTGGTCGCCTACCGGGCCGGTGACCGGGACATCGCCCACCGCGGTTACCTGACGCTCAACCCGTTGAAATACACCCACCCGCTGCTGTCGATCGTGCTGCCGGTGGTGGTGGTGCTACTCGGCGGCATCGGTCTGCCTGGCGGCGCGGTCTGGGTGGACCGGCACGCCATCCCGGGCCGACTGCGGCACACCCTGGTCAGCCTCGCCGGCCCGGCGACCAACGTGTTGTTCACGCTGGTGCTGGTGGCGGCACTGCGGATCGGCATTGAGTCGGGTGGCCCGGTGGAGTTCTGGGCAGGGGTGGCGCTGCTGGCCTTCCTGCAGCTCACCGCGAGCGTGTTGAACCTGCTTCCGGTGCCCGGCCTCGACGGCGGCAACATGATCCAGCCGTGGCTCAACCCGCAGTGGCGCAAGATGTACGACCTGTTCGCCCCGTACGGTTTCCTGCTGCTCTTCGCGCTGCTGTGGAACCCGCGCATCGGCGGCTGGTTCTTCGACGTGGTCTTCGCGGTGGGTGACCTGCTCGGTCTGCCCTCGTGGCTCTACGCCACCGGCCTCGACCTGATCCGCTTCTGGCAGAGCTGACCGGGCCCGGCGACGGGCAGAGCTGAGCTGACCGGACCCGGTCCGGACGGCGCGAGAGGTTCGCGCCGGCCGGACCGGACTGGCGTCAGGGACGCTGCGCGGGGGACTCGGTCTTCGCCGGGTCCCGCTCGGTGACCGGCTCGACGATCTCGTCGATCGCCTTGAGCAGCGCGGCGTCGAGCTTGACCCCGGCCGCCTTCACGTTGTCGTGCACCTGCTCGGGGCGGGACGCGCCGATGATCGCCGACGAGACGTTCGGGTTCTGCAGGACCCACGCCACGGCGAGCTGGGCCATGCTCAGCCCGGCCTGCTCAGCGAGAGGCTTGAGCTGCTGAACTCGGGTGAGTACGTCGTCGCCCATCCAGCGGGAGATGAAGTTCGCGCCCGACTTCTCGTCGGTGGCGCGGGAACCGGCCGGCGGCGCCTGCCCCGGCAGGTACTTGCCGGAGAGCACGCCCTGCGCCATCGGCGACCAGACGATCTGCCCGATGCCCAGCTCCTCGCTGGCCGGCACGACCTCAGCCTCGATGACCCGCCACAGCATCGAATACTGCGGCTGGTTGGAGACCAGCGGGATGTGCAGTTCCCGGGCGAGCGGGTGGGCGGCACGCAGCTGCTCGGCGGTCCACTCGGAGACGCCGATGTAGTGCGCCTTGCCGGAGCGGACGACGTCGGCGAATGCCTCCATCGTCTCTTCCAGCGGGGTGTGGGTGTCGTAGCGGTGGGCCTGGTAGAGGTCCACGTAGTCGGTGCGCAGCCGGCGCAGCGAGCCGTTGATCGACTCCATGATGTGCTTGCGGGACAGGCCACGGTCGTTACGGCCCGGCCCGGTCGGCCAGTAGACCTTGGTGAAGATCTCCAGGCCTTCGCGGCGCTCGTTCTGCAACGCCCGGCCGAGCACGTCCTCGGCCCGGGTGCCGGCGTACACGTCGGCGGTGTCGAAGGTGGTGATCCCCGCGTCAAGGGCGGCCCGGACGCAGGCGAACGCGGCGTCCTCCTCCACCTGCGAACCGTGGGTGATCCAGTTGCCGTACGAGATCTCGCTGACCATCAGGCCGGAGCGGCCCAGGTGTCGGAATTCCATGTACCGACCCTAGCTCTAGTGGATCACCATCGTCGACCGATAGCTCAGAGCACCGGATTAGCGTCGGTGAGTAGTCGGTCGATCTCGGCCAGAACTTCGGCGCGATCACGGTGCACCGGGTCGATCAGGGGCTCGCCGCGTCGGTCCAGTGCACCCCACCGCCCGCTACCACTGGCGGCCAGGAACGCCACCGGGTGGATGACCAGCATCGCGTGCGTCGGCGGAACCAGTACCGCACCCGTGCGGTCCACCACACCGCGCCGGCCGGCCACGTCGACCACGGCGAGCCCTTCATCGGTGAAACCGTCGATCTGCTGGCCGTCGGCCAACTCGGTGACGAACGCGTGGTAGCGGGTGGGCACGACGATCCGGCCGGTCCGGTCGACCGCCCCCCACCCCTCGCGCCGAACGGCGGCCAACCCGCGGCGGAACGGTCGTACCTCGGCGAAGTTGGGCGCGACCTGCACCGCGCCGGTCGCGTCGATCGCCGTCCAACCGCCCTCGCCGACCACCCAGGCCAGACCGTCGCTGAAGGGGTGCGCCGCCCGGAAGGACGGCGGGATCACCGTCGTACCGAGCAGATTGATCAGCGACCACCGGTCCGTGTCCGGCCGGCGGACCCAGGCCAACCCGTCGTGGAAAGGCTGCGCCTCGGCGTAGCGGGCGGGGATGACCAGGTCGCCGTCCGGGCCGGTGTAACCCCACAGCGGCCCGTCCCGCTCCGGCAGCGGGGGCCGGTCACGGTCGAGCACCTCGTCGCGACCTCGGCGGTACGGCCCGAAGCCGTCCGCCGTGGCCCGGACGGTGACCGCGTCGAGGGCCACCCGGACCCGGTCCAACAGTTCGGCGTCGGCGGCGCCGCGCAGGTCCAGCGCCTGCTCGAAGTGCTGGCAGGCCTCCATGAGTCGACCCTGGTCGTAACACGACCGCCCGGCGTGCTCGTGGAGTGCGGCCCGTAACCGGTCGGGCAGTTCGACCGAGTTGGCCTGCGCGAAGAGTTGGTCGGCCTCGGCGAAGTTGCCGCGCCAGCGCAGGACGTGGGCCAGCCGGGCCTGGGCCAGCGCGGTCCGGCGCAGCTCGCCGGTGGCCTCGGCGTAGGTGAGGGCGAGTCGACCATCGGCCAGCGCGTCGTCGAGTTCGCCGAGGATCCGCGAGGTCACCGCCCGCAGGCTGAGTAGCCGGGCCCGGGCCCGGTTGTCGATTGCCGAGCCCAGTTTCTCGGTCAGCCGCCGCCGGATGGCCCGCAGGTCGTCCGGCTCGGTCAGTTCCTCCCGCAGGGTGACCGGGTCCAACCGCCAGCGGTACGCCGCGAGGACCTGCTCCGGGTCGCCCGGGTCGGCCAGTGACGGGCGGGTCACCGGCGGCGGAGCGTCGCCGGGTGGTGCGGAGACGGGCACGTTCTCCCCACGCGAGCCGGTCCTCGGGCCGGGGACGGGTGATGCGGGTGGCGCGGCCGTCGGCACCGCCGACGCGGGTGGTGCGGAGATGGGGGCCGCCGGCATGGGCGTGGGGGAGGCCGGCGGTGCGGAGACGGGCGCTGCGGCGGTCGGTGGCGTGGACGCGGGTGGTGCGGAGATGGGTGCTGCCGGCATGGGCGCGGGGGAGGCCGGCTCTGGTGACGCGGGAGGCGCGGACACCGGTGCTGCGGATTCGGGTACCGGGGTGGTCGGCGGCGCGGACACGGGTGCTGCGGTCGGCGGTTGGGTCGACAAGGGAGGCGCGGACACGGGTGCTGAGGGCACGGGTGTCACGGAGGCGGGCTGTGCCGGTCCGGGAGGCGCGGAGACGGGTGCTGGCGGTGCGGAGACGGGAGGCGCGGAGACGGGTGCTGCGGCGGGTGCTGGCGGTGCGGAGACGGGTGCTGGCGGCGCGGAGATGGGCGCTACGGTCGGTGCCGGGACCGACGGTCCAGGGTCGACAGACACCGGCGGGGCCGAGACGGGCGCTGCCGCGACGGGAGGGCTCGCGTCGTCGTCCGACGTTTCGAGTGGGGCCGGCAGCGCGAGTTCGCCCGACCAGTCGTCGGCTCGCCAGCCGTCCGTCGGTCCTACGGTGCTCGGATCGTCCTTCGCGTCAGCCGGTTGCTCGTGCGACGCGGCGTCGTCCGTTGGGTCGTGCTCAGCCGAAGTGGTGTCCCCGCCGGGACGAGCGACGATCGGTTGGTGGTCGACGGCGGTGGCGACTTCGGTCTGGTGGTACGGCAGCGCGGTGGCAGGTACGCCGGAGACAGGTCGGTTGTCCTCCACCAGGCCTGGCCCGACGGTCGCCTGTGCATGCTCGACCAGGTCGTCCGCCCATGCGCGGGGAGCGCCGGAGGTCGGGCGTGCGGGCAGCGCGGAGAGCGGCTCGGGGGTGTCGGCCGGCGACGACCTGCCTACGGGCTCGTCGGCCAGGTCGCTATGGACGTCGGCGTTCGGTGTCGACGGCTCCGCGTCCGCTGTGGATGGTGGAGTGGAGAGGTCGGGGCCGCCGGCCGTCGACTCGTCGTCGGCAGTCTCGGCCGACTGTCGGTCCGGCGCAGGCTCGCCCAGGTCGGAATCGGCCGGCTGAGCGGGGCTGAACCAGGCGTCCGGCCCACGGGTGTCCGGGACCTCCTCCGGCGTTCGAACGGGGGCGACCGGCCCTTCCGAGGGTGGCGGCGGCACGTAGCGGCGCGGTGTCCCAGGGGCGAGCGGGAGGACCACCTCGGCGTCCTCCACCGAGGGCTCCTGGGCCGCAGGGGTCGGGGCCGCAGGGATTGGGGCCGCAGGGGTCGGGGCCGCAGGGGTCGGGGCCGCAGGGATTGGGGCCGCAGGGGTCGGGGTGGGCCGGGCCGCCAGGGGGTCCGGGACCTGCCACGTGGGCGGCGGCGCGACCGGCGGACGTGCGTCCGCCGTCGGGGTCACCCGCTCCGGCGAGTGCGGGCGCTGCGGCGTGGCCGGTCGATGGTCGGCTGGGCGGCCCCCGTTGTCCGGGCCGGGGTAGCGCGGCGGTGGGGCGGGGTGCGCCCCGGCAGTCGGTGCCGGTTCGGTCGGTGTCCTGCGACCAGGCGACGGGACATCCGACCGCTCGTCGGCGATCGGCGGGTCTACTGGCGCGGGCAGGTACTCCAGCCGAAGGCGTGCGGCAGGTGGACCCGAGATGGGCACGTCGGAGGCGGGGGAGACCGGGGCGGCCGACACCGGTCGGTCTGGGCCGGGCGCAGCGGGGGAGACGGGTGCCGGCGACACCGGTCGCTCTGGGGAGATCGGCGGGACCGGCACGGCGCGGCCCGACGTCGGCGGTGCTGGCGGCGCCGTCGCGGCTGGGCGCACCGGTTGCTCGTCGTACCGGGACGGGGTGACCGCCGGTCGCTCGGGCCGGGCGCTCGGCCGTGGCGGGACGCCCGGCTCGCCGCTGCGGTGCGGGTCCGGCGTGCGGTGCGGGTCGGGCGTGCGGTGCGGGTCCGCGTTGCGGTGCGGCTCGGAGCGGTGGTCCGGCTCGTGGCTGCGGTCTGGGCGCAGCGGACCCGGTGGTGGCCAGGGCAGGCTGCCGTCCGGCCGGTGGCCGGGCTGCGGCCGAGGCTCGCGGTACCCGTTGTCGCGAGGCCGGTCCTCGCGGTACCCGTTGTCGCGAGGCCGGTCCTCGCGGTACCCGTTGTCGCGAGGCCGGTCCTCGCCGTACGCGTTGTCGCGACGTCCGTCCTCGCGGTACGCGTCCGGACGGGCCTCCTCACGGGGACGCCGGTCCGGGTACGCCTCGGCGCGAGCCGCGGTCTCGCGGGGCTGCTGCCGGTGCGGGTCGGTGTCGGGCCGACGCCTGTCGTCGTCGCGGCGGGGTTGTTCGGGCATGTCCGGCTCGGGCCGGTGCCGTCGTCCGCCGTTGGGGGACTGTGCTGCGCCGGTCACCTCGTCCGCGCCGTAGCGCCGTTCCGAGTGGCGGACGTCGTCGGCGGTCCGGCCGTCGTGGTCCCGGGTGGGTCGTACGCCGTAACCGTCGCCGGGGTGCCGCTCGTAACCAGCGGCGGGTCGCTCCTGTGTGCCGCGTCGACGCGGCACGTCGTCCGGCTCTGGCACCCAGCCGGAAGGCTCTGGCAACCAGCCGGAATCGGACCTGGGCGCGGGGGAGACCGGCGGCGTGCCCGGGTAACCCCGGTCCCACTCGGTGGGCTCCTGTCGCGGTCGGCGGCTGTCGTACCGCTCGGAGGTGGGCTGGTCCCGGTGCCAGGCGGCCTCCCGCGCCGGTCCTCGCTCCTCGGCGGGTCGTCGGTCGGACCAGGCGGTACGCCGGTCCGACTCGGGGGAGCGGCGGTCGTCGCGGCGGGGCGGCTCGGGTAGTGGCCGGCGGTACGGCTCGTGGTCGTAGTGGCGGGAGTCGGCGCTGTCGGGTCGACCGTAGGCGGATGCGTCGGCTGTGCGCTCGTCGGAGCGGGGTCGGCCGTAGGCCGGTGTCTCGCCCGGCTCGTCGTCCACCCAGGAACGGGTGTGGGGTGCTGCCTCGGCCGGCGGTTCGTCGGCCCAGGACCGGCCGAGGTAGGTGCCGTCCGGGCGGGTGGGCGCGAGCGGCGGCACCTCGGCTCGGCCGGTCACCGTCGCCCGGCCGCGCGGTGGCGGCTGTTGGGGCCTGCCGATGTCGCCGGGGTAGCGCTGGCCGGGGAATTGGGGGTGCCACTCGGTGGTCGGTTCGACAACCCAGGACGGCTCGTTCGGGTCTGGCCACCGGTCGGTGTAGCGGCCGTTCATCGGCCGAGCCCGTCGCCGCACCCGGCCACTCGGCCGACTCTCGCCGTGAGTGAGCTATCCGCAGCCGACGCAGGGTGACCGCCGGGCGTCCGGTCGCCGCCTGCCACGCCCCGGTGGCCGGCTCGCGTCCGCTCGCTCACGCGTTGTCACCTCGTTGCAAATTGTCGCGCTGGGGCCTCGCGTGCCGGTTGGGTCGCCCGCTCCGGCAGGCCGTGGCTGCGGATGGAGGGTAACGGCGTGGGCTCGCTCACCGCCACTGTGGCACCGCCCACGGACGCAAACGTTATCCCAATGGTTTCGGACATTTGGTCATATAACCCAATCCGGTCACCGACCATATCGCATTCGACGGCCGCCTTGCCCCGGCGGGATCATCGCCCTCGGTCAGGGATGCTCCATGATGAGGACGGCGAACGTGCCGGGAGCGAGCGCCTCGTAGCGGTGCGGGGCGTCACCGGGGAACGTGACGTAGTCGCCGGGGCCAAGTTCGACGGAAGCCGTCTCGGGGCCGACCCGCAGCCGGCCTGCGGCCACCACCACATGTTCGACGCTGCGCGGGGTGTGCCCGTCCGCGGCTCGAACCGCGCCCGGCTCCAGCTCGATCAGGTAGACGTCCCGGCGCAGGTGTGCCGCCCCCGCGCTGAGCAGTGTGCCGGTGAAGTCGGCCTGCTCGGAGCGGACCCGAGGCCCGTCCCCGGCTCGGATGACCCGTACGCCGTCGTCGTGGGGCTCCACCAACCGGCTGAAGGGCACGCCGAGTGCCGCGCCCAACGCCCAGAGCGTCTCCACGCTCGGGTTGCCGGTGCCCGACTCGAGTTGGGAGAGCGTGGACTTGGCCACCCCCGCCCGGCGGGCGAGTTCGGTAAGCGAAACGCCGACCCGTTCCCGCTCCCGACGCAGGGCAGCGGCAATGGTGGCCAGCGGCGCGGTCGGTTCCGGAGGCATGCGTTCGCTCCATCGGATCAACGTTCGTTGCGACGAACAGCACCAGCCTGTTCAGCATGATGAACCATGCGTACGTTACAACGAACAGCGATCGTCCGGACGCTTCCCGGCGTGCTTGCCCTCCGGGCGCAGCAATGGCTGCTGGCAGCCCGCCTCAAGCGGTCAGACCTTGTCGCCGAGCTTGACCTGCGGGGCGGGAGCGCGCATCCGCCGGAAGGTGATCGACCGCATGATCGCGTAGAGGAAGAGCGAGCCCATCCGCTGGTCGGTCTTCGGGAAGCGTTCCCGGACCAGCCTGCTGATCTTGCGGCAGATCAGCACCGAGTCGACTACCACGCCCAGCGCCAGCGCGCCCCAGAGCACGTTGGAGACCAACCGGACCACCGGTGGCATCGCCGCGTTCGAGCCGATCAGCACGATCAGCGCGCCGCCGAAGAACCAGGTGCCGACGGTACGCCGTGAGTCGACCACGTTGCGGGCCAGCAGCCGTTCCGGGCCACGGTCGCGGGGGCCGCCCTCGCGGCGGAACTCCGACGCGGCCTCGGTGCGCAGTTGACGACGGCGTTCCCGCTCCTCCTCCTTGGTGAGGGGGCGGCTGGGGCCGGCCGGGCGGCGGCCGACGGTCGGCCGCTTCGGCGTCTCCCGACCCTTGGCGGGCGTGTAACCCCGGGAACGCTCGGCGGTCTCTTCGGCGGTTACGGAGGAGACGGCCTCGTCGACGAGGTCACTGGACTTGCGGCGAAAGAGCGACGGCACGCGGCAAGGGTAGCCAACGGTCCGCGCCCGGTGCACATCGCGGTACACCGGGCGACGGCTCCAGGTCGCAGTGCGACCTGGAGCCGTCGTAGCCGAACGATGGGTGACCGAGGTTACGGACGCTCGGCGTGCGCGCCCAGGTCGGCGAGCTTCGCCTCGAAGTCCTCGTAGCCCCGGTTGATCAGGTCGACGCCGTATACCCGAGAGGTGCCCTCGGCCGCGAGCGCCGCGATCAGGTGGCTGAACCCGGCCCGCAGGTCCGGGATGACCAGGTCGGCGGCGTGCAGCTTGCTCGGCCCGGCGATCACCGCGGAGTGCTTGAAGTTGCGCCGGCCGAAGCGGCACGGGGTGCCGCCGAGGCAGTCCCGGTAGACCTGGATGTTGGCGCCCATCGAGTTCAGTGCCTCGGTGTAGCCCAACCGCTGCTCGTAGACCGTCTCGTGGACGATCGACAGGCCGCGGGCCTGGGTGAGCGCCACGACCAGCGGCTGCTGCCAGTCGGTCATGAAGCCGGGGTGCACGTCCGTCTCCAGCGCCACCGCGTTCAGCTCGCCGCCCGGGTGCCAGAAGCGGATGCCGCCCTCCTGGCCCGGGTCGCCCAGCTTCGGCGCGCGCGCGTCGGTGACCTCGTACTCGCCGCCGACCGAGCGGAAGATGTTCAGGAAGGTCATCATGTCGGCCTGCTGCGCGCCGAGCACCTCGACGTGACCGCGGGTGGCCAGGGCAGCGGCCGCCCAGCTCGCCGCCTCGATCCGGTCCGGGATCGGCCGGTGGGTGTAGCCGTGCAGCTTTGGCACACCCTGAATCTCGATCACCCGGTCGGTGTGGACCTTGATGATCGCGCCCATCTTCTGCAGGATGCAGATCAGGTCGATGATCTCCGGCTCCACCGCGGCGTTGCGTAGCTCGGTGACGCCCTCGGCCATCACCGCGGTCAGCAGCACCTGCTCGGTGGCGCCGACGCTCGGGTACGGAAGGGCGAACTTGGTGCCGTGCAGCCCGTTCGGCGCGGACAGGTGCAGACCCTCCGGCCGCTTGTCGACCGTTGCGCCGAACTCCCGCAGCGCCTGCAGGTGGAAGTCGATCGGGCGCGGGCCGATGTGGCAACCGCCAAGGTCCGGGATGAACGCGTGCCCGAGCCGGTGCAGCAAGGGGCCGCAGAACAGGATCGGAATCCGGCTGGAGCCGGCGTGCACGTTGATCTGATCGGTGCTGGCGCTCTCCACGTTCGCCGGGTCGAAGACGAGCTCGCCGTCCTCGGCGCCGTCGGTGACCTTGACGCCGTGCAGGCCGAGCAGACCCCGGACCACCTCGACGTCGCGGATCTTCGGCACGTCGAACAATCGGCTCGGGCTGTCGCCGAGGAGCGCGGCGACCATCGCCTTCGAAACCAGGTTCTTCGCGCCGCGCACGCGGATCCGCCCTTCAAGCGGAGTGCCTCCGTGTACGACCAGGACGTCGTCGGTCAACGCAACCTCCAGCGCGTCGGTGCTGCCGTGTTGTTGGTGGGGAGCCTTAACGTCGTCGCTACCCCGGATGCGGCCAAGTCGAAACGGCCCGCGTGTGTCGTCGCTCCGGCAGCATAGCCCTCGGTGACGAAAAAGGACTCGGTCACATTGGCGTGTGTGGCATTAATCGGTGATCCGGCGCTTTTGCGTACCAAGAGCACTACAGATCGTGATCAGGACGCGGCGGGCGGCGGGGTGTCCGCGCCGGGCAGGGCGAGCATCTGGTCCAACGCGACCCGGGCGTGGTGCGCGGTGTCGGCGTCCACCGTGATCTGGTTGACGACCCGTCCCGCGACCAGCTCCTCAAGAGCCCAGACCAGGTGCGGCAGATCGATCCGGTTCATCGTCGAGCAGTAGCAGACGGCCTTGTCCAGGAACATGATCTGCTTGTCCGGGTGCGCCAGCGCGAGCCGGCGGACCAGGTTCAACTCGGTGCCCAACGCCCACGCCGACCCGGTCGGAGCCGCCTCGATGGTCTTGATGATGTATTCGGTGGAGCCCACGTAGTCGGCGGCAGTGACCACCTCGTGCCGGCACTCCGGGTGGACCAGCACGTTGACCTCGGGCACCCGCGCCCGTACGTCGTTGACGCTGTCGAGGGTGAACCGGCCGTGCACCGAGCAGTGCCCCCGCCAGAGGATCATCTTGGCGTCACGCAGCTGCTCCGGTGTGAGGCCGCCACCGGGCTTGTGCGGGTCGTAGAGGACGCACTCGTCCAGCGAAAGGCCCATCTCCAGCACGGCCGTGTTGCGGCCCAGGTGCTGATCGGGCAGGAAGAGCACCTTCGACCCCTGCTCGAACGCCCAGTCCAGGGCGCGCTTGGCGTTGGACGAGGTGCAGACCACGCCGCCGTTACGGCCGACGAAGCCCTTGATGTCGGCCGAGGAGTTCATGTACGTCACCGGCACGGTGTCGCCGGCGATGCCCAACTCGGTCAGGGTGTCCCAGGCCGCCTCGACCTGACCCAGGACCGCCATGTCCGCCATCGAGCAGCCCGCCGCGAGGTCCGGCAGGATCACCCGCTGGGAGTCGGTGGTGAGGATGTCCGCGCTCTCGGCCATGAAGTGCACGCCGCAGAAGACGATGTATTCCGCGTCCGGACGAGCCGCAGCCTCCCGGGCCAGCTTGAACGAGTCGCCGGTCACGTCGGCGAACTGGATCACCTCGTCGCGCTGGTAGTGGTGCCCCAGCACGAAGACCTTGCTCCCCAGCTTCGCCTTCGCGGCCGTGGCGCGGGCCACCAGATCAGGATCGCTGGGCGCCGGCAGGTCGCCCGGACACTCCACGCCACGCTCGGTGTCGGGGTCGCTGCCCCGGCCGAGCAGCAGCAGAGCCGTCGCCGTGTTGGAGGGTTCCACCCAGGTCGAAGTCACGTGACCCATGGTCCCACAGCGCGAGCGCGACGCAGCTTCCCTCGGTGTGGGCTGCCACACTGCTCGGCATGCGCGTGCTGCTCTGCCCGGACAAGTTCGCCGGTACCCTGCCCGCACCGGAGGTGGCCGCCGCGGTGGCCGCCGGCTGGCGCACCGTCACCGACGGGGACGACCTGGTGATCCGGCCCCTGGCCGACGGTGGGCCGGGCTTCGTGGAGGTGCTCGCCGAAGCCCTCGGCGGCCGGCGGGTGCCGGTGTCGACGGTCGACCCGCTGGGCCGTCCGGCAGCCGGTGAGATCCTGCTCACCGCCGACGGCGCGACCGCCTATCTGGAGAGCGCCCAGGCGTGCGGGCTGCACCTGCTCGCCCCCACCGAACGTGACCCGAAGACCACCACCTCGTACGGGCTGGGCCTGTTGGTGGCCGCCGCGGTGGAGAGCGGGGCACGGACGGTGGTGATCGGGCTGGGCGGCTCCGCAACCAACGACGCCGGTGCCGGAATGCTCGCCGCGCTGGGCGTGACCCCGCTCGACGCGGGCGGCGCCGCGCTGCCGTACGGCGGGGCGGCGCTCGTCGCCGTCGACGCGGTGGACGGCGTACCCCGGCTTCGTGGCGTCCGGCTCGTCGCGGCCACCGACGTGGACAACCCACTGCTCGGCCTGCACGGGGCGAGCAACGTGTTCGGTCCGCAGAAGGGCGCCGACCGTGCCGACGTGCTGCTTCTCGACGCCGCGCTGGAGCGTTTCGCGGCGGTGCTGGAACGGGATCTGCCCGGCTGCCCGGCCGGGCTCGGCACGTTGCCCGGGGGTGGGGCCGCTGGTGGCATCGGCGCGGCGATCCTCGCCCTGGGCGGCGGTTGCGAGTCGGGAATCGGCCTCGTCACCCGGGCCACTCGCCTGGACGCCGCACTGGACAACGCCGACCTGGTGATCACCGGTGAGGGGTCGTTCGACCATCAGTCGCTGCGCGGCAAGGTGGTCGCCGGGGTGGCCGGCGCCGCCCGCGACCGGGGGGTCCCCTGCGTGGTGGTGGCCGGGCAGGTGAGCACCGGTCGACGGGAAGCCGCCTCGGCCGGGGTGACCGATGCGTACAGCCTGGTCGAGCACTTCGGCGGCGAGGAGGGCGGCGGGCTCGACGCCGCGCTGAGCCGGCCCGCGGAGGGCCTACGCGAGCTGGGCGCCCGGCTGGCCCGGCAGTGGAGCCGCTGAGCGTTTCGACCACCCCGCCGGCCCGCCGAGGAGCGGACCGACCTGCGGCGGGGGTTACGCCACGCGGGTGAGCCCGGCCGGGGCGGCGTACGATCGGCGAAGGACCACAACCGGGAATCACTGGACGGCGCGCGACGTTGGCCAGTGCGTCCGGACCCAAACCGCGCAGGGAGACTTCCACGTGACCACGCCAGCGCAGACCGAGTCGACCGAGGCCCAGGCCCCTACTTCCGTCGTCCTCACCGACGTCGCGGCGCAGAAGGTCAAGGCCCTGATCGAGCAGGAAGGCCGCGACGACCTGCGGCTCCGCGTCGCCGTGCAGCCGGGCGGCTGCTCCGGCCTGCGGTACCAGCTCTTCTTCGACGAGCGTTCGCTCGACGGTGATGTCGTCACCGACTTCGGTGGTGTCGAGGTCGTCGTCGACCGGATGAGCGCCCCGTACCTTTCCGGCGCGACGATCGACTTCGCCGACCGGATCGACGCCCAGGGCTTCACGATCGACAACCCCAATGCGGGCAACTCGTGCGCCTGCGGTGACTCGTTCAACTGAGTCACACAGCACAGTCCAGCACAAACGGGGCCGTCCTTCGGGACGGCCCCGTTGTCGTCGTGGTGTGAAGTCGTACCCGTTGGGAACGGTCGGAGAAGTCGCGGTGGCGGCCCGGTTGCCGATGTCCTACCGACCGGTCGCCGTCAGGTTGCCCGGCCGGTAGGCTGACCGCGCCCTGCTCCCGACCCCGAGGGTTGACATGAAGATCGCTGTCACCGGCTCGATCGCCACCGATCACCTGATGAGCTTCCCCGGTCGCTTCGCCGACCAGCTCATCGCCGATCAGCTGCACAAGGTGTCCCTCTCCTTCCTGGTGGATGACCTGGTGCTCCGTCGCGGCGGCGTGGCGGCGAACATCTCCTTCGGCATGGGGCAGCTCGGGCTTCGCCCGGTGCTGCTCGGCGCGGTGGGGGCGGACTTCGCCGACTACCGCTCCTGGCTGGAGCGCCACGGCGTGGACTGCGACTCGGTGCACATCAGCGAGGTGGCGCACACCGCCCGGTTCGTCTGCACCACCGACACGGACATGTGCCAGATCGCGTCGTTCTACGCGGGTGCGATGAGTGAGGCGCGCAACATCGAACTCGCCCCGATCGCCGACCGGCTCGGCGGGCTCGACCTGGTGCTGGTCAGTGCCAACGACCCCGAGGCGATGCTGCGGCACTCGGCCGAGTGCCGCACCCGGGGGTACGCGTTCGCCGCTGACCCCTCCCAGCAGCTCGCCCGGATGCCCGGCGAGGACGTGGTGGCGCTGATCGAAGGCGCCGAGTACCTGATGACCAACGACTACGAGAAGTCGCTGCTGCAGAGCAAGGCGCAGTTGAGCGACGACCAACTGCTGGACCTGGTCAAGGTGCGGGTCACCACGCTGGGCAAGCACGGTGTGGAGATCGCCGGGCGGGGCATCGACCCGATCCACGTACCGATCGCGCGGGAGATCCGGGCGGTCGACCCGACCGGGGTGGGCGACGGCTTCCGGGCCGGCTTCTTCACCGCGCTCTCCTGGGGGCTCGGCCTGGAGCGGGCCGCCCAGGTCGGCTCGCTGCTGGCCACCCTGGTCCTGGAAACCGTCGGGACCCAGGAGTACGAGGTCCGCCGCGACCTGTTCGTCAAGCGGTTGGCCGAGTCCTACGGCGACACCGCCGCAGACGAGATCCGCCCCCACCTCCTGCCGTGAGCGACCTGCTGGGCGAGGCTCGGCCAGACGATGCGGCTCTTGGCGAGGAAGCCGGACAGACCGGCGGGGGTAGCCGTCGCTGGATCGTCGACCCGATCGACGGCACCGCGCACTGCAGATCCTGACCGCTGCCAGGCCGGCATAGGTCTCGAACCACTCCGGCAATCAGGTCGGCGTCGGTCAACAACCGCCCACGGCGCGGGAACATTGACCGGCGCGCGTGTGCCGATGACGATTAGCCTCGTGAGGGCGCGGGAGGTCATACAACGAATCGAGCGCCTCGGTGGCTGGCAGGTTCGGCAGCGGGGATCGCACCGCATGTTCCAGGCATCCGCCGAGCTTGAGGATGGCTCCAAGGTGACGGTGCGCACGGTGGGCCACAGCACGGTGGGGATCTCCCGATCGGCACGTTGAGGGCGATCGAGCGGGACATGGCACCGTTGTTCGGAAAAGGGTGGTTGGGGTGAGCAGTCAGATTTATAGGGTTCGCGTCATTGGCGAGGGCGACAAGTGGTTGGCCGATGTTGATGGTCTACCTGAGGCGCACACCTTCGCTGACAACCTGTCCGCTCTCGACGGCGCGGTACGAGAAGTGATCGCGCTCGTCGAGGATCTGCCGGACGGCGCCGAGGACGAGCTGGAACTGGTCTACGACCTGGAACTTTCCGGCGCGGATCTCGACGACGCCATGGAGCGGCTGAGGCTTGAGCAGCGTCGGGTGTGGCACCAGGCCGAGGCGCTGGAGCAGCACCTGACTGTCCTCCGGCGGGCAATGCACACCACCGAGGCGCACCGGCAGGGGCGCGACGCCGCCTGAGCTGGATGCGGCAGGACGCGCCTCAGTGGGTGCGGCGGATGTCGAAGGCGGGGCCGTCCGGGCCCGTGATCGCCGCGAGGAACTCCTGACCGCGCATCCGGCACCAGGCGGGGATGTCGACCGCCGCCGCCGGGTCGTCGGCGAGCACCCGGACCACCGTGCCCACCGGCACCTGTGGCAGCCGCCGGGCCGCCGCGATCACGGGCAGCGGGCAGCGCTGCCCCCGGCAGTCGATCACCTCGTCCGGCATCGTCACAGCCCCACCACCCCAGCCTCGGCGCGCAACTCGGCGACGATCCCGGGCAGCTCGGTCAGGAACCGCTCCACGTCCGCCTCGGTCGACTCCCGATGCAGGCTGACCCGCACGTTGCCATGCGAGAGCACCCCCATGGCCTCCAGCACGTGCGACGGGCGCAGCGTCGACGAGGTGCAGGACGAACCAGACGACACGGCGAAGCCCCGCCGGTCCAGTGCGTGCAGCAGTGCTTCGCCGTCGACGTACAGGCACGAGAAGGTGACCAGGTGGGGGAGCCGGAGCACCGGGTCGCCCACCACCTCCACGTCGGGCACCTCCGCCGCGACCCGCGCCCGGATCCGGTCCACCAGCGGAGCCAGCCGCGTCGCCTCGGCTGCCGCGTCGGCCGCCGCCGCCCGCAGGCTCGCCGCCGCCGCCACCACCGCCGGCAGGTTCACCACCCCAGGGGTACGCCCACCCTCCCGCTCGTCGGCCGGCCAGGGTGACTCCCAGCGGGTGCCCTTACGGACCGCCAACACCCCCACCCCGGGTGGGCCGCCCCACTTGTGGGCGCTTGCCGTGAGCACCGACCAGCCGGCCGGCAGCGGCACCCGGCCGACCGACTGCGCGGCGTCCACGTAGAGCGGCACCCCCACGTCGGCGCAGGCGGCGGCCGCCTCGGCGACCGGTTGCACGGTGCCCACCTCGTGACTGGCGGTGATCAGCGCGGCCAGCGCGACCCCGGGGGCCCGGACGGCAGCCGACCACGCCGTCAGATCCAGCCGGCCCAACCGGTCGACCGGCACCCCAGCGGCCGTCCCGCCCGCCGTGACGTGCCGCTCGGCGGCGTGCAGCACCGCCGAATGCTCGATCGCAGAATGCACAAGCGCCGACCCGATCCGGCGTCGTCCCGCCAGGCCTCCGAGCACCGCGCCATGGGCTGCGGTCGTACCACTGGGGGTGAAGGAGACCTCGTCGGCGCGAACGCCGAGCGTCAGCGCGGTGGCCTCGCGGGCGGCGTCGAGCAGTTGCCGCGCCCGACGGGCCTGGGTGTAGAGCTTGCCCGGGTCGGCCCAGCCGTCTTCGAGGGCGGCCAGCAGCGCCTGCCGTGCGACCGGATGCATGGGCGCGGCGGTCGCCGCGTCCAGGTAGGCCGGGGATGCACTCACAGGTCCGCCTCTGCTCGCGACTGCGGGGCTCGCAACCTCGGCTTACTCATCGCGCTCACAGGACAACACGCTATCGCGGCGGTATGCCCAGGATCCCCCCGATGGGGGTGGACAGTGACCCCACCACGGTCGAGTCCGCCATGGTCGAGTAATCTGCGACCGTCGGTGACGCCTTTGCCGCCGGTGCTGACGAAGGACGCACCGCGGCGCGCTAGGGAGGCAGGACCAGGTGGTCGCAAGGAGTTCGGAGGTACGGCCGTCGGCCGTACGGCACAGCGCTTCGCCAGGGGTCGGTGGACGCCGGGGGCGTGGTGCTGGTCGGTTGGCCGGGCTCGGTCTCAGTGGCGTGGCGCTGCTGATCCTGCTCACGGGCTGTGACGTCGGTCAGACGTTCCACGGCTTCGGCTGGCCGCAGGGCGGCATCTCGGCGGAGTCCAAGCGGATGTACGACCTGTGGATCGCCTCCTGTGTCGCAGCCCTCGCGGTCGGCGTCTTCGTGTGGGGCCTGATCTTCTGGTGCGTCGTGCGATACCGCAAGCGTGGCAACGCGCTGCCGGTGCAGACCCGCTACAACCTGCCGATGGAGTTCCTCTACACCATCGCGCCGATCCTGATCGTCTCCGTGCTCTTCTACTACACGGCGATCGTTCAGACCGACGTCGACAAGTTGTCGAAGAACCCGGATGTCACGGTCGAGGTCGTCGCCTTCAAGTGGAACTGGCAGTTCAACTACCGCGACGGCCAGGGCCCCGAGGCTCGCACCACCGCGTCGACGCTCGGCACCAGCGAGGTCATTCCGGTGCTGGTGCTTCCGACCAACCGGTCCATTCGTTTCGAGGAGACCAGCCGCGACGTCATCCACTCGTTCTGGGTGCCGGAGTTGCTGTTCAAGCGGGACGTCATGCCGGGCAAGATCCGCAACGTGTTCGAGGTCTCCAGCCTGGACGCCGAGGGCGCCTACGTCGGACGGTGCGCCGAGCTGTGCGGCAGCTACCACGCGTTCATGAACTTCGAGCTGCGGGTGGTTTCGCCGGAGAAGTACGACCAGTTCCTGGCTGCCAAGCAGGGCGGCAAGTCGACCCAGGACGCGCTGACCGAGATTGGTGAGCAGCCGTACGCGGGGACGACCGAGCCGTTCGACACCCGGCGGACGCAGGACAACTTCAACCCGGACGACGCTCCGGCCCGTACGGGAAGCTGAGGCAGCGGCATGAAGACCGAGTGGCGTATCTTCCTGATCATCGCCGTGTTCCTCTTCGGTGCCACCATCCTCTACGGCACCTGGACGCACGGCGCGTCGGGCGGCGTCGAGTGGGTGGGCACCGTCGCCCTGCTGCTGTCCTTCCTGCTCTGCTCGATGTGCGGTGGCTTCTTCTGGTTCGTCTCCCGCCGGATCGACCTGCGCCCGGAGGACCGTGCGGACGCCGAGATCGCCGACGGCGCCGGTGAGGTTGGCTTCTTCAGCCCGGGCAGCTACTGGCCGTTCGGTCTGGCGCTGGCTGCCGCGATCGCCGCGCTCGGCATGGTGTTCTGGCAGTTCTGGCTGATCGGCGCCGGCCTGCTGGCGGTCGTCTTCTCCGCCTGCGGGCTGCTGTTCGAGTACTACACCGGCACTCGACGCACCGCCGAGCACTGATCCACCTGGTTGCCGTCGCAACCGACACGTACGCCACGAAGGCCCGTTCCCCCAGGGGAGCGGGCCTTCGAGTGTTCCTCCAGCCGAGTGTTCCTTCGTCGTGTCCTGGCCGAGCGCCTCCGCCAAGGGCCGACGGTGCCCGATGGAGTGCGGCAGCGCAGGCTTCCGCGTCGGTGGTCGGATGATCGACTCCACGTCGCCGATGTGGCGGTATAAGCGTGGGGGGATGCCACAACATCGGCGATATTGAGTCGATCGAGACGCTGCGCGCCGAGGCTAGGGCTGAACGCGGCCGGCCCGGGGGCAGAGTGTGCCGGACCGGGCGGGGTGGTGCCGGACGGGGGCGAGACGGTGCCGACCGGACCGGGCCGAGAGGGCCGGACGAAGGCATGGCCGATCGGAAGCGGACCGCTTGGAAGCGGGACCAGGCCGAGAAGGGCCGCTCGGGCGGGGCTGGTCGGAAGCGGGGCTAGGCCGACAGAGCCGGTCGGGAGCAGGGCCGGTCGGGAGCAGGGCCGGTCGGGAGCAGGGCCGGTCGAAGGTAGAGCAGGTGCCGAGGGGCCGGTCGGAGGCGGGACCGGGTGGAACGGGCTTGAGGTGGGCGGGTGGTGGTCTCTCAGGCGGCGTGGCGGCGGGCGGGCTGGCGGCGTCGGCGTTCGGCCAGTCGCGTGACGGGGAAAGCGAACGTGGCGATCACCATGGCGGCGCCGCAGCCGGTGCAGATCAACTCAGGACAGTCGGTGCCGTGGCCGTCGACGCAGGGCGGCGCCTCGAACGGTGCCACGCCCTCGCAGACGTCGCAGTAGAGCTCGCGGTGCGACACGGGTGTCTCCTCTTCACGTCGGGTGGACCCGCCCCGGATGCGACAGCGGCGCGCAACGGGAGCGGAGAACTACTCGGCTGCAGGCTTCCACGCGGGTCCGACAAATCCCCGCCCACCGCCGGTCCGCCGGCCCGCTGGCTCAGCGGGCAGCCGGTCAGACTGTGGTGGCGGTCTTGATCCAACGGTCGAGGGTCGCGGCGGCAGCGCCGGAGTCGATCGACTCGGCCGCGCGGTCCAGGCCGGCGCGCAGCGCCTCGGTCAGGTCGCCATCGAGTGGACCCTGGGTGGCGAGCGCCGCAGCGGCGTTGACCAGCACCGCGTCCCGGACCGGGCCCGTCTCACCGGCCAGCAGGCGACGGGCCACGCCGGCGTTGTACGTGGCGTCACCGCCCCGCAGGTCCGCGAGGGCGGACCGGGGTACCCCGAGGTCCGTCGCGTCCAGCACAGCCTCGCGTACGGTGCCGCCCTGGGCCACCCAGACCCGGGTCGGTGCGGCGGTGGTGAACTCGTCCAGCCCGTCCTCGCCGCGCAGCACGATCGCCGAGTCCCCGCGGGCCGCGAAGACGCTGGCCATCACCGGGGCCATCCGCAGGTCGAAGCAGCCGACCGCGCCGGCGCGGGGCCGGGCCGGGTTGGTCAGCGGGCCGAGGAAGTTGAAGAAGGTGGGCACCCCCACCTCGCGGCGGATCGGGCCGGCGTGGCGCATCCCGGGGTGGAACCGGGCCGCGAAGCAGAACCCGATGCCGGCCTCCTCGACACAGCGGGCGACCTGCTCCGGGCCGAGATCCAGCGGAATGCCGAGGAACTCCAGCAAATCGGCGGTGCCACACAGGGACGAGGCGGCGCGGTTGCCGTGCTTGACGACGCGGACGCCCGCGCCGGCGACCACCAGCGCCGTCATCGTGGAGATGTTGACCGTATGGGCGAGGTCACCGCCGGTGCCGACCACGTCGAGCGCGGTGCGGCGCAGCTCCTCGGGGAGCACCACCGGGACCGAGCGACCCAGCATCGCCTCCACCAGACCGGCCAGCTCGGCCGGGGTCTCACCCTTGGCCCGCAGCGCCACGGCGAAGGTGGCGATCTGCACCGCGCTCGCCGAGCCGGTCATGATCTCGTCCATCGCCCAGGCGGTGTCGGCGGTGGAGAGCTCCTCGCCGAGCAGCAGCGCGTTGAGCAGGTGCGGCCAGGTCCGATCGCCCATGGCGGGCCTCCCGAGCATGCGAAGTGCGGGTGGGCTGGAATCGGCGCCGAGGAGACCCGGCGCCGTGGAGGTGCCGGAGAGCTTGGGGACGTCAGGCGGGTGCGTGCGTCCGCAGCAGCTCGGCCACCGTGCCGCCGGTGGTCACCGGGTCGAGCGGGTGCACCAGCGTCGCGTCGACCTCGGCGTACGCGGCGAGCCATCGGTCGGCGGCGCGGGCGATCACCAGGCAGGTCGGGGGAGCGTCGTCCCGGTCGTCCTTGATCTGCCGGGCGATGCCGATGCCGCCGCCCGGGCTCGCCTCACCGTCGAGGAGCAGCAGGTCGATCTCGTAGTCGTCGACCAGCCGGATGGTCTCCGCGTAGGTCGACGCGTCGACGAACTCGATCTGCAGCCCGGGCGCGGGTCGAGTGCCGACGGCCATCCGCATCTGGTCACGGACCTGCGGGTCGTCGCTGTAGAGCAGGACGGTACACAGACGATCGCTCATGGCTGACAGGCTCCCACCTCGTAGCTGCCCGCCGATCGTACCGGTCGGCGTGACGTAGCTGACATCCCGCCCGTCGCCACCCGCCGGGGCGTACCGTCCGGGCAGCTCAGGCGGTCGCGCTGTCGGCGGCGCGCTCGCGGGCCTCCTGGCGGTCGAGCTCGCGGTCGACCCGGCGGGCCTCCCGTTCGGACTGCTTGACCCACTGGACCACCAGCACCGCGAGCATCGTCACGCTGACGAACTCACCGCCTGCCCAGAGGATGCCGCCAGCGACCACCTGGTCGGCCCAGGGGTCGACCCAGCTCAGGTTGAGCGACGGGTACCAGTCGCCGCCGAAGAGCGTGCTGCTCTGCATGATGGTGAGGCCGAGCACGGTGTGGAACGGCACGGAGAGCAGCATCAGCAGCGCACGCGCCGGGTACGGCCAGCGGCCGGGCAACGGGTCGAGGCCGAGCAGCGGCCAGAAGAACACGCAGCCGGTCATGATGAAGTGCGCGTGCACCAGCTCGTGCGCCCAGGCGTGGTCGAGGGTGAAGCGGTACAGGTCGCTGAAGTACAGGGCGAACGGGTTGACCACGAAGATGGCGAACGCCACCAGCGGGAAGCTGTAGACCCGGGCGACGCGGCTGTGCACGATCGCCAGCAGGCGCTTGCGCGGCCCGACCGGCAGGGTCCGCAGGGCCAGGGTCATCGGCGCGCCCAGCGCGAGGAAGATCGGCGCCACCATGGACAGCACCATGTGCTGGATCATGTGCACGGACAGCATCGCCGTGTCGTACGCGTGTAGCCCGCTGACCGTGACCAGGGCGATACCGCCCAGTCCGGGGCCGAGGAAGAACACGGTACGGGCGATCGGCCAGCGGTCGCCACGCAGGCGCAGCCGGTACACCCCGTAGAGGTACAGGCCGGCGGCGAGCACCAGGCCGAGGGCCAGCCAACTGTCCAGACGGGTCTCGGTCAGCACCGCGCCGACGGTGAAGGGCGGTGGGGCCGAGGTGGCGGCGAAGATCGGATCGACGTGCAGCACGCTTTTCAGGCTAGGCCAGGCGAACCGGACCCTGTCGCTCGGGCCACGGAAGGCGCAGGTTTGCCACCCCGCTGATGGCGGGCACCGGTCAGGGGCAATAATGACGGCGTGACTGCGGCCCCAGCCATTGACAAGAGCCGGATCCACTCTCTGACCCGACCGAACATGGTCAGCGTCGGGACGATCGTGTGGCTCTCCAGCGAACTCATGTTCTTCGCGGCGTTGTTCGCGATGTACTTCTCCATCCGCGCGGCTGCGCCGGAGCAATGGGAGAAGCACACCGAATCGCTGAACATCCCGTACGCGACCACCTTCACGGTGATCCTGGTGCTGTCCTCGGTGACGTGCCAGCTCGGCGTCTTCGCGGCGGAGAAGGGCGACGTGCACGCGCTGCGGCGCTGGTTCACCGTCACCTTCGTGATGGGCCTGATCTTCGTGCTCGGCCAGCTGAACGAGTACCGGCACCTGGTCGAGGACGGCATCAAGATCAACGGAGACGGGTACGGGTCGGTGTTCTACCTGACCACCGGCTTCCACGGCCTGCACGTGACCGGCGGCCTGATCGCCTTCATCATCTTCATGGTCCGTACGACCATGGGCCGGTTCACCCCGGCGCAGGCGACCTCGGCGATCGTCGTGTCGTACTACTGGCACTTCGTCGACGTCGTGTGGATCGGGCTGTACGCCATGATCTACTGGCTCCAGTGATCTTGCGCGTCACATTTTGCGCTGCTGCTCCGTCCCCTGAGACAGGTCCAACCGGTTAAGGACACCGCTCATGACTTCTGACAACGACCGCCGACGCGGTCTGCTCGCGCGGTTGCGCGAGCGGCCCGCCGCGCGCAGCAGGGGCCGCCGCCGGCTGGGCGCCGCGGTCCGGCTGATCGCCGCGCTGATGCTCGCCGGCGGCGCCTACACCGTCTTCGCTCCAGGTGCCCAGGCGCAGGACAACCCGCAGCTGACCGGTGCCGCCGCCGAGGGCAAGGCGCTGTTCGACGTGAGCTGCGTGACCTGTCACGGCCGCAACGCCCAGGGTGTCGAGGGTCGTGGGCCGAGCCTGATCGGCGTCGGCGCGGCCTCGGTCGAGTTCCAGGTCAGCTCCGGGCGGATGCCGCTGGCCCGCCAGGAGGCCCAGGCGCACCGCAAGCCCCCGGTCTTCACCGACGAGCAGACCCGTCAGCTCGCCCAGTACATCCAGGAGCTCGGTGGCGGCCCGGTCGTGCCCGACGGCGACGACCTCCACGAAGATGGCAACGTCGCTGCTGGCGGCGAGCTGTTCCGGATCAACTGCTCGCAGTGCCACGCGTTCGGTGGCGGCGGCGGTGCGCTCTCCTCGGGCAAGTTCGCCCCGAGCCTGCACCCCGCGACCGACCGCCAGATCTACGCGGCGATGCTGAGCGGTCCGCAGAACATGCCGGTGTTCGGCGACAACCAGCTTCGACCGGAGCAGAAGGCCGACATCATCTCCTACATCCAGGAGACGCTGAAGCACGACCAGGACCCGGGCGGGTTGAACCTCGGGCGGTACGGTCCGTCCACCGAGGGCCTGGCGATCTTCCTGATTGGCATCGTGGCGCTCGTCTTCGCCAGCCTGTGGATTGCGGGCAAGTCGTGACTGAGCGGATCATTCGAATCAGTGCTGTGGTGCCGCTCGGCGCCACCCGTAGCGAGGTGACGGCATGAGCACCCACACCGAGCACCAGGCCCCGCAGGGCCGGGAGCCGCTCGACGTGAACGACCCCAAGCTGACCCGGTTCGACATCGTTCGTGAGGGCGCGCGTCGGGACGACATCGAGATCGTCCACTACGAGCCGCAGGTGCTGCCCGGCACCAAGGCAGAGCGTCGGCTGACCCGCGTGGTCGCCGGGTTCTTCCTGATCACCGGGCTCGCCGCGACCGCCTTCCTGGCCATCTACATCTGGTGGCCGTGGCAGTACGAGCCGGGCCGTGGCGGCGACAAGTTCTACACCCCGCTGCTGGGCTTCACCCTCGGCGTGGCCCTGCTCGCCGTCGGCTTCGGCATCCTGACCTGGGGCAAGAAGTTGCTGCCCAAGGAGGTCTCGATCCAGGACCGGCACGAGGGCGCGGTCGATGAGGAAGGCCGCACCATCACCGGCCAGACCATGCTCTACATGGCCGACGAGCTGGGTGTGAAGCGTCGCCCGCTGCTGGGCATCTCGCTGCTGGCCGGTCTCGCGCCGGTCGGCGCGGTCCTCGCGGCACCACTGGTCGGCGGTCTGATCTCCCAGCCCCACAAGAACAACCAGATGTTCACGACCGGGTTCGCCACGGCCGAGGGCGGTCAGCCGATCCGCCTCGTCCGCGAGGACGGCCGGCCGGTCCGCCCCGCGGACGTCAGCGCCGGTGGTCAGCTGACCGTCTTCCCGGGCATCGAGCACGGCGTGAGCAACAAGCATGCCGACTCGCCGACGCTGCTGATCCACCTTCGGGACTCCGACGCGCAGGAGTCGCGTCGGGCCAACGAGCGGGTCGGCCACGGCAACTTCATGTGGGGCAACTACGCGGCGTTCTCCAAGGTCTGCACGCACGCAGGCTGCCCGGCCAGCTTGTACGAGCAGCAGACCAACCGGCTGCTCTGCCCGTGCCACCAGTCCCAGTTCCTGATCACCGACAACGCCCGGCCCGTCTTCGGCCCCGCCAGCCGGCGGCTGCCGCAGCTGCCGATCGAGGTGGACTCAGAGGGCTTCTTCGTGGCGAAGTCCGACTACACCGAGACCGTCGGGCCTGATTTCTGGGAGCGGCCATGAAGCGTCGAAAGTTTGACCTTGCGGCGATGCCGGGCAAGGCCGCGGTGGGAGTGGACGACCGCTTCCAGGTGGCCACCCCGCTGCGCAAGCTGCTGAACAAGGTCTTCCCGGACCACTGGTCCTTCCTGCTCGGCGAGATCGCGCTGTTCTCGTTCGTCGTGCTGCTGCTGACCGGTGTGTTCCTGACCCTGTTCTACGAGCCGGCGATGACCGAGGTGGTCTACGACGGCAGCTACGCGCCGTTGCAGGGCACGCCGATGTCCGCCGCGTACGCCTCCAGCCTGGACCTGTCGTTCGACGTCCGGGGTGGTCTGGTGATGCGGCAGATGCACCACTGGGCGGCGCTGCTGTTCATGTCCGCGATCGTCGTGCACATGCTGCGGGTCTTCTTCACCGGTGCCTTCCGCAAGCCGCGCGAGACCAACTGGATCATCGGCTCGCTGCTGTTCTGGGTCGGCTTCCTGGCCGGCTTCACCGGCTATGGCCTGCCGGACGACGGCCTGTCCGGCACCGGCCTGCGGATCGCCTCGGCGATCATGCTGTCCATCCCGGTGGTCGGGTCCTGGGTCACCTCGTCGATCTTCGGTGGCGAGTTCCCGGGCGTGATGATCATCAGCCGGATGTTCATCGCCCACGTGCTGCTCATCCCGGGCCTGCTGCTCGCCCTGATCAGTGTCCACCTGGGCCTGGTCTTCAAGCAGAAGCACACCCAGTGGCCCGGCCCCGGCCGGACCAACAACAACGTGGTCGGCGAGCGGATGTTCCCGCGGTACGCGCTGAAGCAGGGCGGCTTCTTCATGGTCGTCTTCGGCGTCATCGCGCTGATGGGCGGTCTGCTGCAGATCAACCCGATCTGGCTGTTCGGCCCGTACGAGGCGTGGGTCGTCTCGGCCGCCAGCCAGCCTGACTGGTACGTCATGTTCCTCGACGGGTCGACCCGACTCATGCCGGCCTGGGAGATCAACATCCCGCTCGGTGACGGGTACGTCATCCCGCCGCTGTTCTGGCCGACGGTCGTGTTGCCCGGCATCCTGGTGGGCCTGTCGACGATGTACCCGTTCCTGGAAGCCCGGCACCTCAAGGACCGCAAGAGCCACAACCTGCTCCAGCGGCCCCGCGACGTTCCGGCCCGGACCGCGGTCGGTGCCATGGCCGTCGCTTTCTACATCGTGCTGACGCTCTCCGGTGCCAACGACGTGATCGCCGACAAGTTCCAGATCAGCTTGAACGCGATGACCTGGGCTGGCCGGATCGGTCTGCTGGTGGTCCCGCCGATCGCTTACTACGTCACGTACCGGCTCTGCCTGGGTCTGCAGCAGCACGACCGGGAGGTGCTCGCGCACGGCGTGGAAACCGGCATCATCCGGCGCATGCCGGACGGCCGGTTCGTCGAGGTGCACCAGCCGCTCAGCGCGTCGAACGGGCACGCGGATGGTCACGGCGAGCTGGACTACGTCGGCTGGGTCGTGCCAAAGAAGATGAACCGGCTGGGGGCCCTCGGCCCGGCCATCCGGGGCTTCTTCTACCCGATCGAGAAGCCGGTCGAGGCACCGGTTTCGCCGGGGCACCCGCCGGTCGAGGCCCGGCCCGAGCGCGAGGAGATCGGCAGCGGCGAGAGCCGCCGCTGACCTGCCCGAACGCACCGTTACGTGGCGCCCGCCGGATTCCGGCGGGCGCCACGTCGTTATGCGGCACCCGCCGCCCATCCGACCAGGAGTCGGACGGCCATGGCGGGACCGGTCGACCCCGCGCGACGGGCGATCGCAGGAATAACCCCGGTGAGCCGGGTATCCGTGCGGTCCAACGTTCTCAAGGGGGGGAAGCATGTTGGGTATCAAACGCCTCGGCCTGTTGGCCGCGCTGGTACTGGTCGGGGTCGCACCGGCTGCGGCCGCGCAGGCTGCGGCACAGCCGTCGACGCAGGACACCCAGTACCTGCAGGCGGTGCACCAGGTCAACCTGTTCGAGATCACCGCCGGTGACCTGGCACAGCAGAAGGGTCAGGACCAAGGGGTCAAGGACCTGGGCGCGATGCTGAAGACCGACCACACCCAGCTGGACCAGACGGTGCAGCAGACCGCATCCCAGCTCGGGGTGGAGTTGCCGAACGAGCCGAGCGCCGATCAGCAGCAGGTGATCGACAAGCTGAACAACGCCAGCGGTGCGGCGTTCGACAAGCTCTGGGTGACCAGTGAGCTGGCCGGTCACGTCCAGGCCATCCAGGCCACGCAGACGGAGATCTCGCAGGGCTCCGAGCAGTCGGTGGTCCAGTTGGCACAGACCGCGCTGCCGACGCTGCAGGCGCACTACGACGAGTTGGTGCAGCTCGCCAACAAGCTGGGCATCCCGGTTCCGCAGACCAGCGCCAGCGGTACGCCCAGCCCGGGTGGCACTGGCACCGAGTCGCCGGCTCCGGGTGGCACTGGCACCGAGTCCCCGGCTCCGGGTGGCAGCACTGAGTCCCCGGCTCCGGGTGGCGGCACCACTGAAACGCCGGCTCCCAGCGAGAGCTGATGTAGCGACAGCAGACGGCCGGTCCACCGTGTGGTGGACCGGCCGTTGTGCGTGCGTTGGTCAGTCGGCGCTGGACAGGCCGATCGCGAACGCCTCCTCCAGGTCGTGCTGGGAGTACGCGCGGAATGCGATGTGCGACTCGGTGTTGAGCACGCCCGGCACCTTGGAGATGCTGCCCGCGATGACCTGGGCGATCTGGTCGAACTCGCGGACCCGGACGATGGCGATGAGGTCGACGTGCCCGGCCACCGAGTAGACCTCGCTGACGCCGGGAAGGTTGGCCAGGGTCTCCGCCACCTCGGGGATCGCGTCGGTGGCGCAGTCGATCAGCACGATAGCGGTGATCACGGGACATTTCTCCGTTCGTCGGCGTCGTCGCCCATGCTAGATGTTCTCTGCCCAATCGATGCCGAGGGTTGGTGTTCAGGTGACCGGCACGGTCAGGTTGTCTCCGGCCCGGATCGCGTCACGCAGCCGCTCGCCGTCGTGCACCGTCGCGCCCGGCCAGACCACCGTGCGCTCGATGTCGCCGTACACCCGCGCGCCTGCGCCGACCACCGACTCCCCGCAGTGACCGGTCACCGTGGCGGACGGGTCGACCAGGGTGCCGCCGGCCGCGGCGTGCAGGTTGGCCGCCAGGTAGTCGGCCGGGGTGCCGGTGTCGTAGAAGGTGCCCGGGTAGGGCACCACCTCCAGAGCACCCGCCGCCTCCGCCGGGCGCCAGAGGGCGCGGACCAGGTCGGAGAAGACGACCTGTAAGTCGCGGACAAGCCGCCAGGGCAGCAGCGAGAAGCCGGTGAAGCAGTGCCCGGCGAAGGTGCCCGGTGCCGCCGGGTCCGCGGCGGGCTGGCCGAGCAGGCGTACGGTGTGGCCGTCCCACCCGTCCAGCAGGGCGGCCACGTCCGGGCCCGGTAGAGCCGCCGGGTCGGCGAGGTACGCGTCGGCGTTGCCGACCAGCACCGGCCGCCCGTCGATCCAGTCCCGCAGGTTGGCCACCCCACCCGCGGTGCCCAGCGGGTCGCCCGGCTCGACGGACAGGTGCGCGCGGTCGCCCACGTGCGCGACCACCTGGTCGCCGAGGTAGCAGGCGTTCACCGCGACCTGGGCGGGACCGGTCAGGCCCAGCCCCGCCAGCCGGGCCAACGCCCGGTCCAGCAGTGGCACGTTGCCCACCGGGCAGAGAGCTTTGGGCACCCGTTCGGTGAGCGGGCGCAACCGGGTGCCCTCGCCGGCGGCGAGCACCACCGCGCACAGGTCCGCCGGCCCGCCAGCCAAGCCGGTCATGGCATGTCGTCGGGGACCGGTGGCGGGAACTGCCCGGCCAGCGGGCCGATGTCGTAGTAGGCGAGCAGCCGGGCGGTCGGCCAGGTCAGCTTGGGCAGGTCGTCCAGGGGGTGCCAGGCGGCCTCGAAGACCTCAGCGCCGTCGACCGCCAACGTGGTGCTGGACGCCGGCACCTCCGTCTCGAAGACCATGTCCACCCAGCCCTTGGCGTGCACGATCGCGTTCGGCACCGCCGGACGCAGCCGGGACGGGGGGAGTCGGATGCCGGATTCCTCGAACAGTTCGCGGGCCGCGCCCACCACCGGAGCTTCGCCGCGGTCCAGCAGGCCGGCGGGGAGTGACCAGCCCTTGCCGGGCGGCTGGCGCAGCATCAGCAACCGGCCCGCGCCCGTCGCCTCGGCGTCACGGACCAGGGTGACCGCACCGACGATGTACTTGGGCACAGCCAGCCGAACCAGGCGCCGACGCACCGGCAGCGGCAGGCGGTAGAAGGCCTGATAGAACATGGCCCGACCGGTAGCGCGGGAGCGGGGGATCATGACCCCAGGCTAGTGGTCGCGAATGTCCTTCGGACGCGCTGGGCCAGCCAGGTCACTGTCGATGGTCGACCAGGTCGATGAGCTGGCGCACCACGGTGTCTGGCTCGATCACCCGGTCGAAGACCGCGACCAGCAGGGTCTCCAGGTCGGGATAGCCCAGCTCCTCGGAGAGGCGCAGCAGCGGCAGGTCACTGGCGAGGCCGCGGTTGTGCTGACGCAGGGCGAGCCCGATGGTGGCCCGACCCAGGCGGACCTTGTCGCTGATCGTGATGCCCGGCTCGGTGTGCTCGGCGAACCACCGGTTGATCTGCATCTGCGCGTGCGGTGACTTGACGAAGCTCAGCCACTCCCGGCGGGGGCCGCGCGACGCGACACCGGCCTCGAAGCCGTTGTCGCCGTCGTTCTCGGTGAAGATCTCTACCACGTCGCCCTCGTCCAGCTCGGAGCTCAGCGGGGCCAGCCGACCGTTGATCCGTGCGGCGAGGCAGCGGTCGCCACGTTCGCTTCCCAGCTCGTATGCCACGTCGACGGGCGTGGCGCCGGCTGGGAGCACGACCTGTCGTCCGTCGGCGAAGACCTGGATCTGGCCCTCGGCGAGGTCGCAGCGCAGCGACTCGAGGAACTGTGCCGGGTCGGCGGCGGCCGGCTCCCAGTCGAGCACCCGGCGCAGCCAGTTCAACTGCTCGGCACGGGCTGCGGCGCTGCTGCTGGCCGAGCGGGGGAAGCGGAAGCCGGCGGCGATGCCGTACTCGGCCGAGCGGTGCATCTCCTCGGTGCGGATCAGCACCTCCACCGTGCGGTCCTGCGGGCCGCAGATGCTGGTGTGCAGCGAGCGGTAGAGGTTGTTCTTCGGTGAGGCGATGAAGTCCTTGAAACGGCCGGGCACCGGCCGCCAGGTGCCGTGGATCGCGCCGAGCGCGGCGTAACAGTCGGTGGCCGGGCCGTCGACCACGACCACGATGCGAGGCAGGTCGTACGGGGCGGTGTGGCCGCCGGCGATGGTGTCCTTCCAGATCGAGTAGAGGTGCCGGGGGCGGGCGCTCACCTCAGCGTCGACCCGGCTGCGTTTCAGCGCGGCCCGGGACCGGGTGACCACCAGGTTGAGGTAGGTGTCCCAGCCCGGCCGGTCGTGCACGTGCCGGGCCAGCCGGGCGTGCTCGTCGGGCTCCAGGTGCAGCAGCACCACGTCGTCCAGCTCGCGCTTGAGAGTCTGGATGCCCAGCCGGTCGCAGAGCGGGACCAGCACCTCCTGGGTCTTCCGGGCGATCCGTTCCCGCGACGACGCGGAACGCACCCCGAGGGTGCGCATGTTGTGCAGCCGGTCGGCCAGCTTGATGATCAGCACCCGCACGTCCTTCGCGGCCGCCACGATCATCTTGCGGATCGTCTCCGCCTCGGCGGCCTTGCCGTAGAACGCCTTGTCGAACTTGGTCACCCCGTCGACCAGGTGGGCGACCTCCCCGCCGAAGTCTTCGGAGAGCGCCTGGAGGGTGTAGCGGGTGTCCTCCACGGTGTCGTGCAGCAGCGCCGCGACCAGGGTGGTGGTGTCCATCCCCAGCTCGGCACAGATCTGCGCCACCGCAAGGGGGTGGGTGATGTACGGCTCCCCGCTCTTGCGGAACTGCCCGCGGTGCATGTTCTCCGCGATCGTGTACGCACGTCGCAGCACTGCGGGGTCGGTGCCGGCGTGGATGCCCCGGTGGGTGCGAACCAGTTGAGTGACCGGGTCGGAGTCGGTGGTCGGCCAGCTGAGCAACGACCGCAGCCGGCGGGTGAGCGGCAGCTCACCTGGCTGTGTCGGAAGGGCGCCCCCCAGGGCGGCGCCGTGTCCGGCGTCGACATCCACGAGGGACACCTCCTCACCCCGGCTCCGCGCCGCCGAAGCCGGCGGTGGGGAGCAGGCCCACGAATCGGGCAGGACTGCACTTCTCTAACAGCCTAAGCGAGTCGACGTAGTCCGATCGGTCAGTTGGTCATGAGCGTTCGGTCGAGAGTTGGTGGGACCCGCCGTTCTCGGCCTTCGCCAGCAGGTCACGGAACCGCCCCGCGCCGCCCACCGGGGAGGACCAACCGGAGGACATCTCCACCAGTCGGGTCTCCGGTCGTTCCAACCAGGACAGGATCCGCTCGGATTCCTCGGCGGTCGCCGCCGGCACCGGGCCGTGCCCGCCCGACACCGTCTCGGCGGTGGCGCGGATGGCGGTCAGGGTGGGCCGTGGGTGAACGCCCGGCGGGGACACCCCCGCGCCGGCCAGCCGGCCGTGCCGCACCAGCGCCAACTCCCAGCCGCCCCGGGCGGCCGGTCGAGCTGCGGCCAACTCGACGATCCCGGTCAGCGCGGCCAGCCGCTGCATCCGCACGGTAGCCCGCAGCACCGCGGCAAGCCGGGACCGCACCACCGCGGCGTCCTCGTAGCGCTGGTCGGCCGAGAGCACCTCGATCCGGGCGAGCAGCGCGTCCACCACCGGCTGGGGGTCACTGGCCGTGGCGGTGCGGAAGGGCGCGGCCGCGGCGTCGTCGTACTCCTCGGGGGTGATCTTGTGCTCGCAGGGTGCCGGGCAGCGACCCAGCTCGGCCAGCGCGCAGGCCGGCGTGACGGTGCGCAGTGAGAGGCGGTGTGTGCACTGGCGCAGCGGCACGGCGTCGTGGAAACCGGCGGCGGCCAACTCGGCGGCCCGCCGGGACGTGAACGGCCCGAGGTAGGCGGTGTCGGTGGGGGAGAGGTCGCGGACGATCGAGAGCCGAGGATAGGGACCGTCGGTGAGCTTGAGCCAGACCATCCGCTCCGGGTATTTCGACCGCCGGTTGTACGGCGGGGCATGCGCGGCGATCAGGCGGAGCTCGCGGACCTCCGCCTCCAACGAGTGGGCGCACTCCACCGCCTCGACCCGCTCCGCCGCGCCCAGCATCTCGGAGATCCGGGCGCGCTTCTCCCCGGCCGTGAAGTAGCTGCGCACCCGGGTGGCGATGTCGACGGAGGTGCCGACGTAGAGCGGGCGGTCGTCGGCGGCCCGGAAGATGTAGACGCCGGGGACCTTGGGCAGCCCCTCGGCCAGGTGTCGCTTGCGACGCTGCGTCGGGGTGACCGCCCGGGCGAACTCGATGGCGTCGCCGACCGTGTCCACCCGGTGCCCGCCGAGCCGACCGATCAGGCCGTGCAGCACGTCGACGGTGGCCTTCGCGTCGTCCAGCGCACGGTGCGTGGGTTGGGTGGTGGTGCGGAAGTATGCGGCCAGGGTGCCCAGCTTGCGGTTGGGCACCTCGTCGCGGGTCAGCACCCGGCGGGCCAGCGCCGCCGTGTCGAGCACGCGGGGATTGGGCCACTGGTAGCCGTGCTTCGCGCAGGCGGCCTTGAGGAAGCCCACGTCGTACGGGGCGTTGTGGGCCACCAGCACCGCGTCGGCGATGAACTCCAGGAAGCTCGGCAGCACCTGCTCGATCGGCGGCGCCGGCATCAGCATCGCCTGGGTGATCCCGGTCAGCACGGTGATGAACGGTGGGATCGGCTGCCCCGGGTTGACCAGGGTGGCCAGCACGCCCAACTGCTCGCCACCGCGCACCTTGACCGCGCCGATCTCGGTGATGCCGCCCCCGTCCGGCGCGCCGCCGGTGGTTTCCAGGTCGACCACCACGAAGGTGGTCGCGTAGAGCGGCAGTGCCGGGTCAACCCCGCCCACCGCCGGGTCGAGACCGGCCAGCGACTCCTGGACGTACTCCGCCTGTGCCATCGGCGGCACGCTAGCGCCACGGTCCGACACTCCTGCCGCAGCCGTCCCATCCGTCCCCATGGGGCTAGGATGAGAGATCGGCTCACTCACCGGGCGGTGGGCCCGGCCGCGGTGGGAGACTTGCCACATGCCCCTCACCGAGCCCTACGACGACCACCTCCCGCAGGAGGATCAGGTCGCGCTCGACGGTGCCGTGGGCAACCCGGACGACAACGTAGTCAGCGAGACATCAGGCGCATCCGACCCGACGTCAGCGGGCGACAGCCCGGCTGCCGAGCCGGAGCCGACGCTGCCCGAGCCGGAGCCGACGCTGCCCGAGCCGGTCCGGCAGCGGATCGTGGCGCTGACCGCCGCCGTGCTGCCCACCCTGCCCGCCGACGAGGTGCCGGTGCCGTTGCGCCGGGTGGCCAAGTTCGCCCCCAACCGGCGGGCCCGGCTCGGTGCGCCCGCCATCGCCGCCCAGCTCACCGCCGACCCGCTGTTCCGGCAGCGGGTCACCGCCCGTGTCCTGGCCGACGCCGGTGACCTCGGGGCTGCCGTCATCGAGGGCACCGCGCCCGCCGCCGCCGACCCGGTCGAGGTCGCCGCGCTGGCCTACCTGGCCCGGCCGCGCGGCTGGCGGGAGCTGATCGACGCCAGCGGCGCCGCCGTGCGTGCCGAGGCGGACAGCGCGGTCGTCGCCGAGTTGGTCCGGGAGGCCGAGCAACGGGCCACCCGCGCCGAGCACGACCGGGCGGTGGCCCGGGTCGAGGCGGAGAAGCTTCGCGACGAGGTGGCCCGCGTCCGTGAGGAGTTGGGTCAGCTCCGCGAGGAGTCCCGGCAGGTCGCCCGCACCCTCCGGGAAACCCAGGCCCGCGAGCGAAAGGCCACCGAGCTGCTGGCCACCGAGCGCGGCCGGGCCGCGCGCGCCAGCGCCGACATGGACGCCGAACTACGCCGCGCCCGGGCTCGGCTGGCCGAGGCGGAGTCCGCCGCCGGCGTGGCCCGGGCCAGCGCCAAGGAGGCCCGCTCGGTCGACGACGCCCGACTCTGGCTGCTGCTGGAGACCATCGGCCAGGCCGCCGTCGGGCTGCGCCGGGAGTTGGCGCTCGACCCGGTCGACAAACTCCCCGCCGACTTCGTCGCCGACGCGTTCGCCGAGCAGCCGGGCACCGCTCCGGCCAGCCCCGCCGCACGTGCCCGCGACACCGACGACCCAGCCCGACTCGACCAACTGCTCGCTCTGCCCCGGGCGCACCTGGTGGTGGACGGCTACAACGTCACCAAGCGCGGCTTCGGCGAGATGTCGCTGGAGCAGCAGCGTAAACGCCTGATCACCGGGCTGGGCGGGATCGCCGCGCAGACCGGCGACGAGGTCACCGTGGTGTTCGACGGCGCCGAGCGGATGCACGGGCTGCCGCCCGCCCCGCGCGGCGTACGGGTGCTGTTCTCCCGCAAGGGCGAGACCGCCGACGAGCTGATCCGGCGGCTGGTCCGCGCCGAGCCGTCGGGCCGCCCGGTGGTGGTGGTGTCGTCCGACCGCGAGGTCGCCGACGGGGTACGCCGACACGGGGCCTACCCGCTGGGTGCCGACTCGCTGTTGCGGCGGCTCGCCCGCTCCTGAGGGCACCCGCGACCGGGCTCGGACCGCCGCCGGGCTCGGACCGCCGGCGGGCCGTGATCGACACGAGATCGGCGATGTGGGGGTGTCCCCGCTATCGGGATACCCCGATTTCGCGGAACTGGAGTCGATCTCGCCCTCAAACGGCCGATCGGGCGTGATTTCTGTCGTACCCGGTGGTTAGCGTCGATGTGACCGACGGTGCTCGCTCGGCGACGACAGGGCGTCGTCCGTGCACCGCGAGCCGATCAGGAGGCGTGATGCTCATCGACTGCGACGGGTGCGCGAAGCGGGCCGACGGCTGTTCCGGCTGCCTGCTGACCGCCCTGTTCGACGAGACGTCCCCGGCGTCCGGGCTGGTCGCCGCCGAGGTCGAGGCCATCGAGGTGCTCGCCCGGGCCGGCTTCGACGTGGAGGTGATGGCCGCGCCCGCGCGTCCCGGCACGGCTCGCCGCCGTGGCGCCCGCCGGGTCGCCTGAGCGCGACACCGCGCCCGAAAGCGGGCTTCTCGCGGGCCATAGGATGGGCGGTCACGGCGGGAGGAGCGGCGCGATGAACGGGGTACGACGGGCGGTGACGCGGTGACCCCGCGTGGCTGGGCGCTGCTGACTCTGGCCGGGCTGACCGTCGCGCTGGTCGTTGTCGCCGCGCTGTTCATCCCGTGGCACCGACCGCCAGCCCCGCGCGCCGACCAGCTCGCCGCGCTGCGTGACCTGCCGGCCGAGCAGGTGGCCAAGGGGCGGGAGTTTCGGGCGGCTCTGCGCCCCGGCGGGTATGCCGCGCTCGCCGTTGCGCTGCTGATCGCCCTCGCGCTCGGGTTGACCCCGCTGGGCAGCCGCCTGGTCGAGTTGGTGGGTCGGCCCTTCGGCGGGCAGTGGGCCGCGCAGGCGGTGCTCGGTGGGCTGGCCGTGGTGCTCGTCGCCGACCTGGTGACGCTCCCGTTCGCCGCCTGGCGCCAGAGCGTGCTCACCCGCTACGGGTTGAGCACCAACGGTTGGAGCGGCTGGGCGGTCGACCTGCTCAAGTCGTACGCGGTCAGCGCGGTGATCGGCGCGGTGGCGCTGTTCGGTTTCTACGCGGTCATCCGGTTCGCGCCGCGCTGGTGGTGGGCGTTCGGCGCGGCCGGCGCGGCCCTGCTGGTGGTGCTGCTGTCGTTCGTGCTGCCGGTGCTGGTGGAGCCGGTCTTCAACAAGTTCACCCCGATGGAGCAGGGCCCGCTGCGCACCGAGCTGATGAGCATGGCCGCACGTGATGGCGTGCCGGTGCGCGACGTGCTCATCGCCGATGCCTCCCGCCGCACCAAGGCGGTCAACGCGTACGTCTCTGGTCTCGGGCCGACCCGCCGGGTGGTCGTCTACGACACGCTGTTGCGTGAGGCGACCCCGGCCGAGGTGACCGCGGTGGTGGCGCACGAGTTGGGGCACGCGAAGGGTTCCGACGTGACGGTCGGCACGCTGACCGGGGCGCTGGGTGCCGCAGCCGCCGTGGTGGCGCTCTACCTGCTCGGCTCGTGGGGGCCGCTGCTGCGGCTGGCCGGCGTCGACTCGGTCGCCCAACCACGCGCCTTCCCGCTGCTGCTGGCCCTCGTCACGGTGGCCGGGTTGGTCGCCGCGCCGGTGCAGGCGCTGATGTCGCGGCGGGTGGAGGCACGGGCCGACGCGCACGCGCTCGCGCTGACCCGTGACCCGGAGGCCTTCGAGTCGATGCAGCGCCGGCTCGGCTCGGTCAACCTCGGCGACCCCGACCCACCGCGCTGGGAATACCTCTACTCGGCCTCGCATCCGTCCACCGTCGAGCGGATGGCCGCCGCCCGCGCGTACGCCCGGGAGGCCGGCCGATGACCCGCACGCTGCTGATCACCAACGATTTTCCGCCCCGCCCCGGCGGCATTCAGTCCTTCGTGCACAACCTCGCGGTGCGTCAACCGGCCGGCTCGGTGGTCGTCTACGCGTCGAGTTGGCGCGGGGCCGAGAAGTTCGACGCCGACCAGCCGTTCGAGGTGATCCGGGAGCGCACCAGGGTGCTGTTGCCCACCCCGTTGATCGCCCGCCGGGCGGCGCGGCTGGCGCGCGCGTACGACTGCGACACGGTGTGGTTCGGCGCGGCGGCTCCGTTGGGGCTGCTCGCCGCCGGTCTGCGTCGGCGGGCCGACGTGCGCCGGGTGGTGGCGCTGACCCACGGCCACGAGGTCGGTTGGGCGGCGCTGCCGGGGGCACGGCCGGCGCTGCGGCGCATCGGTCGGGGCGTGGACGTCACCACCTATCTCGGCGAGTACACCCGTAGCCGGCTGGCCCGCGTGCTGGACGACGTGACCGAGTTGCGCCGGCTCGCGCCCGGGGTCGACGTGGACACCTACCACCCGACCGTCGACGGTGAGCAGGTCCGGGCCCGGCTCGGGTTGACCGACCGGCCGGTGGTGGTCTGTGTGTCCCGGCTGGTGCCGCGCAAGGGTCAGGACATGTTGATCCGGGCACTCCCGGAGATCCGCCGTCGGGTGCCCGACGCGGCGCTGCTGATCGTCGGCGGCGGGCCGTACCGGGCGACCCTGGAGAAGCTGGCCCGGCAGACCGGCGTGGAGCGGGACGTGGTGTTCACCGGCTCGGTGCCGTCGGTCGAGTTGCCGGCGCACTACGCGGCCGGCGACGTCTATGCGATGCCGTGCCGCACCCGCAACCGGGGGCTCGACGTGGAAGGTCTCGGCATCGTCTACCTGGAGGCGTCCGCGACTGGCCTGCCGGTGGTGGCCGGTGACTCCGGGGGCGCACCGGACGCGGTCCGCGAGGGGGAGACCGGCTACGTCGTACGCGGGCGGGACGTCGCCCAACTCGCCGACCGGGTCGCCCGGCTGCTCGCCGACCGGGACCTGGCCCGCCAACTGGGTGCCGCCGGCCGGACGTGGGTGGAGCGGGAGTGGCGCTGGGAGGCGCAGGCGGAACGAATGGCGTCGCTGCTCGCCGGCTGATCGCCACCCGCCCTCAGTTGGGGCTCCCTCGGGGCGGGGCGTAGCGCGGCACGTACTCCTGGTCGGTGAGCTTCTGGATCGCCGCCATCACCTCGTCGGTGACCGTCCGGATGTCGCGTGGCCCGGTGATCCGGTCGGCGACCGGGATGGGTGCGCCGAGCCGCAGGGTGACCGGGTGTCGGCGGGGCAGTCGCGCGTCGACCGGCAGCACCTCGGCAGTGCCGAGTACGCCGACCGGGATGATCGGCACCTCGGCGTCGCGGGCCAGCCGGGTCATTCCGACGCGGCCCCGGTAGAGCCGTCCGTCCGGGGAACGGGTGCCCTCCGGATAGATGGCGACCAGACCGCCGGCGCGCAGCACCGGTATGGCGGCGTCGAGGGCGCTCAGGGCCGCCCGACCGCCGGCACGCTCCACCCGGATGGCACCCATGCCGGCGACGATCCGCCGGCTGACCCAGCCGCCCGGCCCGCGACCGGTGAAGTATTCGGCCTTGGCCCAGAAGGTGACGTGCCGGGGCGTCAGGCACGCCAGGAACAACTCGTCGGCGACGGACAGGTGGTTGCCGGCGAGGATCGCGCCGCCGTGCCGGGGCAGATGCTCCAGCCCTTCTACGCGGGGCCGCCAGCCCAACCGCAGGGTGGTGCCGATGGTCAGCTTGCTGAGGTCGTACAGCAGGGGCACTTGTCCTCCGGGGTCAGTGGGGGGCGGGGCCGAGATGGGCGTCGAGCGTGGCGCGCAGCAGGGCCTCGTCGTCGGGTGCGCCGGTAGCCAGCGGCAGACTGCCCCACGCCCAGAGTTGGGCGATGCCGTGCAGGTTGGCCCAGAGCGCGCCGGCGAGCACCGGCGCGGGCGCGTCGGTCGGCCGGCGTACCTGGGTCACCAGGTCGGCCAGGACGGCGAACAGCGGAAGGCTCGTCTCGCGCAGCCGCAGCCGGCCGCTGTCGAGCAGGTCGTGGCGGAACATCAGCTCGAACATGCCGCGGTGGGCCGCCGCGAAGTCCAGGTACGTCCGGGCTAGCGCGGTCAATCGAAGACGCGGGTCCGGGCCGATGTCGCGGATCGTCTCGTCGACGCGGGCAGTGAGGTCGGCGAAACCCTCCCTGGCGATGGCGGAGAGCAGGTCGACGTGGGTGGGGAAGTAGCGGCGTGGTGCGCCGTGTGAGACCCCGGCGCGGCGGGCGATCTCCCGCAGCGACACCGCCGCCTGGCCCTCGCGCAGCACCAGGTCGACTCCGGCAGCCACCAGCCGGTCCCGTACAGCGCCCTCGTCGGTCATAGACATTGTCTACCAGGCCGGCGTAGACGCTGTCTACCGGGCTCGGCTCCAGCCAGGTGGCACGGAGCGTCGACGCGTCGGGGTGGCCCTCGCCTCATCGAGCGGTATACCTCTGTGTCATAAAAATGACTCTCAGGTATATCGGTTGTCGGGGCATTGGTCGCCCGACCGCGCGCGGCGGGCGGGACGGTGCAGCGGGGCCGTCGACCGGCGCGCTCAGCGGATGCGGGCCAGGATCCGGTCGGCGGGGGCCGGGCGGCCGAAATGCCAGCCCTGGGCGGCGTCGCAGCCGATCGCCCGCAACCTCTCGGCCTGCCCGGCGGTCTCCACCCCCTCGGCGGTGACCGTCAGATCCAGCGCGTGCGCCAGCGAGACCAGCGAGGCGAGGATCCGCTCGTCGGTGCGGCCAACCGAAGGCGACCGTAGGCCGGCCACGAACTCCCCGGCGACCTTCAGCTCGGTCACCGGGAGGTCCCGTAGATAGGCCAGGTTGCTGTAGCCGGTGCCGAAGTCGTCGATGGCGATCCGCACACCCAGGTCGGCCAGCACCCGCAGGGCACGTACCGGCTCCTTGGCGGTGCTCATCATCGTGCTCTCGGTGATCTCCAGTTGGAGGCGTTCCGGTGGCAGGCCGGTCTGCTGCAGTAGCGCGCGGACCTCCTGCACCAGCCCCGGCCGGTGCACCTGCCGTACCGCCAGGTTGACGCTGACGAACGGTGCGGCGACGCTACCCGCCGACCACGCCTCGGCCTCGCGGCAGGCCTCGGCCAGCACCCACCCGCCCAACTGGACGATCAGGCCGGTCTCCTCGGCCAACCCGATGAAGCTGTCCGGACGCAGCACCCCCAACTCCGGGTGGCGCCAGCGGACCAGCGCCTCGACGCCGACCAGGCTGCCGTCGCGCAGTGAGGTCAGCGGCTGGTAGTCGAGATAGAACTCGCCCCGCTCCAATGCGGCCGGGATGGCCGCGGAGAGCGCGTACCGGGCCAGTTCACGTTGGTTGCGCTCGGCGTCGTAGAGCGTCCATCGTGCCCCGCCGTCGGCCTTCGCCCAGTGCAGGGTGCTGTCCGCAGCCCGCATCAGGTCGCTGGGGTTGGCTCCGGCCACCTGGCGCTCGACGATGCCGATGCTCGCCGATATCTGCAGCTCATGTCCGTCGACAAGCGCCGGTGCCCGGACTGCGGCCAGCGCGGTCTCCGCCACCGCCACCACGTCGTCGGTGCCCCCGGTGCGTTCCACCAGGATGACGAACTCGTCGCCGCCGAGCCGGGCAACCAGGTGCTCACCCATGGCCTGGCACAGCCGTTCGGCCACCGTGACCAGCAGCCGGTCACCGACCTGGTGCCCCAGGGTGTCGTTGACGACCTTGAAGCGGTCCAGGTCCAGGAAGCACACCCCGACCCGCTGCGCACCGCGGCCGGGCTCGTTCAGCGCGGCGGTGAGCCGCTCGGTGAACAGCGTCCGATTGGGCAGGCCGGTGAGGGGGTCGTGAGTGGCCTGATGCCGGAACCTGGCCTCGCTGGCGCGCAGCGCCCGCTCGGCCTGCGTCCGGGCTCTCATCGCGGCCCGGCGGATCGACTCCTGCTCGTCGAGCGTCCGATCGCGCAGCGCGCGGGCGTAGCCGGTCGCCACGGCCGCCAGCAGCCGGGCCATCCGGTCCTCGACCTCCTCGGCCACCAAACCCAGGTCGCGCACCAGCCGGAGCTGGATGACCTCGACGGTACGACCCAGCCCTTCCGCGGAGGCGACGTGCGCGGCGACCAACTCCGCACCGACCCGATGACCGGCACGCAGGTCGAACGGCTCCGTCAGCAACGCGCCGGCCAGTTGCCCGGTGAGCCGGTCCAGCAGGGCCTCCAGCTGGGCCTGGGTCATCGGCAGGTAGCTGGTGCCGGAGACGGCCTTCGCCCAGGCCCGGGCGAACGTGCCCGGGTAGGAGGCCGCCCCGGGCGGCTCAGCCACCGAGTCGCCCGACGCCGCCTATGAATACCGCGCGCTCGGCGTCCTCCGCGCTGTCCGGAGTGTCCGGTCGCCACTGGGGCACCCAGACCACTCCGGGGTCGAGCAACTCGAAGCCGTCGAAGAGTGCGGTCAACTCGGCGCGGCTGCGCACCCACAGCGAGTTGTCGGTGCGCTGGTAGACCCGCTCCGCCTCGGCGCGCTCGTCTTCGCTGCGCCCGTCGTCGCTGGCCTGCGACAGAACGAGGTAGCTGCCGGGGGCCAACGCGTCACGCAGCACCCGCAGCAGCGCCGCCGGTCGGTCGTCGTCGGAGACGAAGTGCAGGACGGCCACGACCATCACTGCCACCGGCTGGCTCAGGTCGAGCAGCTTGCGGACGTCGGGATGGGCCAGGATCGCCTCCGGGTGCCGCAGGTCCTCCTGCACCACCGCCGCCCGCTCGTTGCCGGCGAGGATCTCGCGGCTGTGCGCCACCGCCACCGGGTCGACGTCCACATAGACCACTCGCGACTGCGGATCGAGCCGCTGGGCGATCTCGTGCACGTTGCCGACGGTCGGGATGCCCGAGCCGATGTCCAGGAACTGCCGGACCCCGGCCTCGGCGAGGTGGTGCACGGCTCGGCGCAGGAACGCCCTGTTGGCCTGGGCCATCAGTGGTGCCTCGGGCACCGCCGCGACCATCGCCTGCGCCGCGGCCCGGTCGGCGGCGAAGTTGTGCGAGCCGCCGAGGTAGTAGTCGTACATCCGCGCGACACTCGGGCGCTCGATGTCGATGGTGTCGGGTGCCCAGTCCGGCCGCTGCATGCGTTCACCCCTTGAGTCCGCAACGCGGGCATCGCCGCCCGCGCGGGTATTGTGCACCCGCCACGCGCGCCAGACCATAGCGCGCCGGGTGTTGCCCGCCGACGTCGGTCGATGTGCGACGGTCCGCGCCAGCCGAAGCTGGCGCGGACCGTCGGTCGCGATGTCCGCTCGACGAGCGGTGTCAGATCAGAACTTCGGCGCGTCCGGTGCCTCGAGCAGGCCGAGCCGCAGCGCGGTCATCAGGGCCTGAGCCCGGTTGGCCGCCCCAAGCTTCTCGTAGAGCTTGGAGATGTGCGTCTTGGCCGTGGACTCGCTGACGAACAACTGCTTGGCGATGCCCGCCACGCTCATCCCGTCGGCGAGCAACCGCAGCACCTGCCCCTCCCGAGGAGACAACTGCGGGCCGGACGGAGCGAGCCGGCGCTTCATCGCCTCGGCCAGGTCGGCGGCGGTGAACGCGCTGGGAGAGGAGGCGGCGTGCCGAGCGGCTGCCACCACCTCGTCTGCCGGGGCGGTCTTCGGCACGAAGGCACTCGCACCTGCCTCCAGAGCGCCGAAGAGCTGGTCGTCGCCGGCATACATGGTCAGCACCACGATGCCCATCGACGCACTGGACTTGCGCAGCGCGCGGGTGGCCTCCAAGCCGCTGCCGTCGGGCAGCCGCAGATCCATGATCACCACGTCCGGCTGCAGGGCGCCGGCCTGGCGCACCCCCTCTGCCGCCGTGGCGGCCTCACCGACGACCTCGAACTGGCGGTCGCGCTCGAACGCGTGGCGCAGGCCCTTACGAATCAGGTCATGATCGTCGACAAGGAGGACCTTGGTGCGGGTGGCCGGTGTCGGACTTGTGGTCATCCTCGGGTTACTCCCCTTCTGGTGCTGCGCTGTCGCGCACGTTATCTCGGCGGGACGAGGTGCCAACAACCACCGCCACTGTCGTGCCGCTGGGTTGCCGCGGCCTGATCTCCAACCGGCCCCGGATACGTTCCGCCCTCTCGGCCATGATCGCAAGACCGTACCGCCCGTCGGGGCGCTGGTCAGCCATCCCCTGACCGTCATCCGACACTTCTATTTGCGCGTACGGGGGGTCGACCTCGCACGTGACCCACAAATTCGAGGCTCCGGCGTGCTTGCGCGCGTTGGTCACCGCCTCCTGCGCGATGCGCAGCAACTCGGCCTCGGTGGCAGCCGGCAGCCGGGCCGTGGACTCGTCAAGCGAGAGGTGCACCCGCAGCCCGCCGGAGGCACCCACGGTGCGCGCGTACTCGGCGATCGCCGCGGCCAGCCCGCCCTGCCGGTCCACCTCGCTGCGCAACTCGAAGAGGCTCAGCCGCAGCTCCTGGATCACCCGGGTGACCTCGGCCCGCAGCGTACGCAGCGCCTCGGCGGTCTCGTCGGCGTCGTCGAAGACGGTGGCCATGGCGTTGTCGATGCCGTAGCCGACCATCACCAACTCCTGCGCCACCCCGTCGTGGATCTCCCGGGCCAGCCGCTGCCGTTCCTCGTTCGTGGCAAGCGAGCGCACCTCGTCGAAGAGCAGCGCCGCCTCGAGCCGCAGTGCGGCCGGCCGGGTCAGCGCGGTCACCCGGGACACCACCGGCGACGGGTACGCGTGCGCCACGTCCGCCTCCAGCACCACCAGCCCCACCGTGCGCACCCCCGCGACCAGCGGAACGATCAGCGCGGACACGTCAGCGCCCCGGTGCGAGCGGGACTGCGAACGCGCGGCGGTCTGTGCCTGCTGGCTGGCCCAGGCGTCGGCGATCGCCGAATCCGCGTCCAGCGTCGTCTCCCAGTCCACCCGGTCGACGCCGGCCTGGGCGAGCACCACGAGCCGGCCGCCGCCGCTGGCCGACAGCACCGCGCCCCGGTCCGCCCGGGCCACCGTGCGCAACTCCTCCAGCAGGTGCTCGGAGATACCGCCCGGGTCCAGGGTGGCGCCGGGCAGCTGCCGGGCCACCGTACGCAGCTGGGTCAGCAGCCGGGTGGCCTCGGCGTACGGCTGGGGTTTGCCCTCATCGCGGACCGCCATCACCCGGTGCAGGGTCCCGGCGGCGTAGAGGCCCAGCGCCGCCAGGATCAGCCACTGCGCGCAGACCGCGAGGTAACCCGGTTGGCCGAGCTGGAGCTCTCCGTTGACCGTGGTCAGCGCGCCGGTGACCAGCAGGGTGGCGGCGGCGACCGCGAGCAGGGCGGCGCCCTCACGGAAGCGGCGGCGCAATGCGGTGACGGTCGCCGGAACGGCGAGGTAGGGCAGCACCGCCGAGGCGCCGAGCCCGTCGACCGTGCCGCCGATCGACGCCACCGCGGCCACCTGGCTCGCGGCCAGGCCCAGCACCACCACCTCGGCGACCCGACTCAGCGGTGCGATCAGCCGGTGCTGTGGGGCCAGCAGGGACGGGAGCCCGGCCACCGCCAGCAGCGCGATCCACCACAGCTGGGCGACGTCACGGGTGGCGAACAGGGTCAGGACGGCGATCAACGCCAGCATCACCAGGCGGGCGGCCGCGGCGAGGGGATGCGGGTGCGGTGCGGTGGCTGTGGATGCGGGCACGTGACGGATGGTAGTCAGCCTCGGTAGATATCGGCGATCTCCGCCGCGTACGTCTTGTGGACGACCTGGCGCTTGACCTTGAGCGAGGGCGTCAGCTCGCCGGTCGCCTCGGCGAAGTCGCGGGGCAGGATCCGGAACATCTTGATCGCCTCGGCCTTGGAGACGGCCTGGTTCGCGGTGTCGATCGCGGACTGGATCTCCTTGCGTAGGGCCTCGTGCTCGCGCAGCTGCTCGACCGCGGTGTCGGCGGGAATCCCGGCGCTTTCCAGCCAGGCCGGCAGCGCCTCCTCGTCGAGGGTGACCAGCGCCGCGATGAACGGCTTCCGGTCACCGACAACGACACACTGGCTGATCAACGGGTGTGCCCGGACCAGGTCCTCCAGCACCGCCGGGGCGACGTTCTTGCCGCTGGCGGTGACGATCAGCTCCTTCTTACGCCCGGTGATGCTCAGGTAGCCGTCGGAGTCGAGTTGGCCCAGGTCGCCGGTACGGAACCAGCCGTCAGCGCTGAGCGCCTCGGCGGTCGCCGTCTCGTTGCGCCAGTAACCCTGGAAGACCAGGTCGCCGGAGATCAGGATCTCGCCGTCGTCCTCGATCCGTACGGTCACGCCGGGCAGTGGGCGACCGACGGTGCCGATCCGGGTGCCGGTGGGCAGGTTCACCGCGGCGGCGGGCGAGGTCTCGGTCAGGCCGTAGCCCTCCAGGACGGTCACGCCGATGCCCCGGAAGAAGTGACCGAGCCGGGCGCCGAGCGGCGCGCCGCCGGAGATCGCGTCCCGGCACCGCCCGCCGAGCGCGGCGCGCAGCTTGCCGTAGACCAGCCGGTCGAAGACCACGTGCTGGGCGCGCAGCGCCAGGCCGGGGCCGCCCGGGGTTTCCAGAGCCTCGCTGTACGCGATGGCGACCTGCTCGGCGCGGGCGAAGATGCTGCCCTTGCCGTCGGCCTCGGCCTTCTGCTTGGCCGCGTTGTAGACCTTCTCGAACACCCTGGGTACGGAGAGCACGAAGGTCGGCCGGAACGCTTGCAGCTCGGCGACCAGGTTCTTGGTGTCGGCGCAGTGCGCCATGGTGGCCCGTGCCTGCACGAGGCCGATCTGGATCAGTCGCGCGAAACCGTGCGCCAGCGGGAGGAACAGCAGAGTGGACGCGCCGGCGTTGAACAGGTTCGGCAGCACCGGCACCGCGTTGGCGATGTCGGCGTACATGTTGCGGTGGGTGAGCACGCAGCCCTTGGGTCGGCCGGTGGTGCCGCTGGTGTAGATGATCGTGGCGAGGTCGTTGGCGCGGACAGCCTTGCGCCGCCGCTCGACCTCGGCCAGCTCGACCGTGGCACCGGTCGTGACCAGCTCGTCGACCCCGCCGAGGTCGATCTGCCAGACGTGGTTGAGCTCGGGCAGCCGGTGCCGGACACCGGCGACCAGGGCGGCGTGCGCGTCGGTCTCCACGACGACGGCGACCGCGTTGGAATCCTCGAGGATCCACGCGGCCTGCTCGGCGCTGGACGTCTCGTAGATCGGCACGGTGACCGCGCCGACGGCCCAGATGGCGTAGTCCAGCAGCGTCCACTCGTAGCGGGTACGGCTCATCAGCCCGACCCGGACACCCGGCTCGACGCCGGCGGCGATCAGCCCGCGGGCCACGGCGGCCACCTCGTCACGGAACTGCAGACAGGTCACCTCTGTCCAGGTGGTGACGGTGCCGGTGCCGGTGGTGGGGCGGGCGAACTGGACGGCGTCAGGCGCGACTTCGGCGTTGTCCCAGACCGGATCGGTGAGGTTGGCCGCGTCGCCAACGGTGACGATCGGCGGGACGGAGAACTCGCGCACCTGCACTCCTTCGTGCTCGCACTGCCGGGGCCGGCGGCCACCGTGGGCGACGGCTTTGTCGAAACCTACCCGGCGGGCGGTCCAGGTGGGTTCAGCAGGATGGTCGGTGGGGCTTCGTGGCGCCTGGCCCACGGGTCGGTGTGCGCGGGCCATCCGTGCGGTTGGGGCGGCGCGGCGTGGAGGCGGGACCCGCCGGGTAGCCTCCCCCCATGGCGGACTCCTCCACCCAGTCGATCATCATCGGCGCCGCACCGGATCGGGTGACGGCGGTCATCTGCGACTTCGCGCGCTACCCGGATTGGACCGACGCGGTGCGTCGGGCCGAGGTCGTCGAGGAGTACGAGGACGGCTACGCCAGTCAGGTGCACTTCGTCATCGACGCCGGGGTGATGGCAGACGAGTACGTGCTCGCCTACGAGTACGCCGAGGACCTGTCCCGGATCGAATGGCACCTGGTCGCCCCGTCGAAGATGCAGAAGACCCAGCGCGGTTCGTACGACCTGGTGGGTAACCCGGACGGCAGCACCACGGTGACCTACACGCTGGAGGTCGAACTGTCGGTGGGGATGCTCGGGATGTTTCGGCGCAAGGCCGAGAAGATGATCATGGACACCGCGTTGAAGCAGCTCAAGCGCCGGGTAGAAGCAACCGGTGCGGCGCAGTGACGTGTCCGGTGGCACGGTAGAGGAGCCGACGATGGGCGGAACGGATCCGGGTTCGGCCCGGGAAGAGGCGGAGCGGCTGGTCGCCACCCTGCTCGCGGGAGCGCGACTGGCCTCCGCGGGCTCGGCCGGCGGCGCGTTCGGCTCGCTTGGTGGGCTGCTGGCCGGTGTCCTCGGTCACAGTGCAGGCCCGGACGGGCGCTCCGGTACGGGCGGCGCTTTCGCCACCGGTTCGGCCGAATGCTGCGTCTGCCCGGTCTGTCGGGGCATCGCCGCGTTACGCGACCCTAGTCCGGAATTCGCCGAACGCCTCGCGACCGGTGCCGGTGACCTCGCGGCGGGCGTCGCCAGCCTGCTCCGCGCGTTCTCCCCTGCAGAACCGCCCCCGACCAGCCCCACCGAGCGGGCATCCGAGTCGAACGCCCCGCCACCGCCGGCACCCGCCGCGAACACCGACGGCGTGCTTCCGGAGCCAGCCCCGAGCGACCCGTCCACCGCGGCCGGCGACGACCACGTGTGGCGCGATGCCACCCGTACCGGGCATGATTCTCAGCCGGCGCCGGAGCAGGATGTCTGGTCGGTCGCCACCCGGAGGGCGGAACCACTCGCCCCGGCCGCCGCACCACCCGTCGACGACGCCGGGCCGGCGACCGTACCGGCACCGACCACTCGTCAGGTGGTGCCCGCCTCGCGGGTGCCCGACGACACCGGTGCGCAAGCGCCGGACGACGGCGCCTGAGCGCGGGACCCACCGACCCGGATCGGCATGCTGCCGTGACCCGGGCCGGACAGAACAGCAGAGGGGAGCGGCAGCGGTGACGCTGACCATCGGAGTCGACGTCGGTGGCACGAAGGTGGCCGGCGGTGTCGTGGACGACACCGGCAAGGTTCTCGTGCAGACCCGACGGGACACCCCCGCCGATGACGTCGCCAAGACCCGCGACGTCATCATCGAGCTGGTCGGCGAGCTGGCAGCCGGGCGGACGATCGAGGCCGTCGGTATCGGCGCGGCCGGCTGGATCGACGCCAGCCGCTCGACCGTTCTCTTCGCCCCCAACCTGGCCTGGCGCGACGAGCCGCTGCGGGACTACGTGAGCAAGGCCGTCGGCCTTCCCGTGATCGTGGAGAACGACGGAAACGTGGCCGCCTGGGCCGAGTTCCGCTACGGCGCGGCCCGCGACGCCGACGACTCGATGATCATGTTCACCATCGGCACCGGCGTGGGCGGCGGCATCGTCCTCGGCGGCGACCTGATCCGGGGCGCGCACGGCATCGCCGCCGAGCTGGGCCACATGCTGGCCGTGCCGGACGGGCACCAGTGCGGCTGCGGCAGGCTGGGGTGCATCGAGCAGTACGCCAGCGGCAGCGCCCTCGTGCGCTTCGCCCGAGCCGGCGCCCGGCAGGAGCCCGGCCGAGCCACCGCGCTGCTGGCCCTGGCTGGCGGTGAGGCCGAGGCGATCACCGGCCCGATGGTGACCGCCGCCGCGCAGGGCGGCGACCCGATCTCCGCCGAGGCTTTCGCGCAGATCGGCCGGTGGCTGGGCACCAGCCTCGCCGACATGGCACAGATCCTCGACCCGCAGACCCTGGTGGTCGGCGGCGGTGTGATCGACGCCGGTGAGCTGCTGCTCGGCCCGACGCGCCGCTCGTACCTCGACGCGCTCGCCCAGCGCGGTCGCCTGCCGGTGGCCGAGGTGCTCCCGGCTGAGCTGGGCAACAGCGCCGGGGTGATCGGCGCCGCCGACCTGGCCCGCAGGATCTGAAGCGGGCCGGGATGGGCCGGGGTGCGGGCGTGCCGCTGCGCGTGGTGTCGTACAACATCCACAGTCAGCGCGACGACGCCGCCGCGCTGGCAGCGGTGGTCCGGGCCGCGACGCCGGACGTGGTGATCGTGCAGGAGGGGCCGCGCCGGTTCCGGTGGCGGCAGAAGTCCGCCACGTTGGCTGAGTCGTTCGGCCTGGTGGTGGCCGCCGGCGGGCTGCCCGCGCTGGGCAACCTGCTGCTGACCAGCCTGCGCGTTCAGGTGCGGGGCACCCGATGCCAACGCTTCCCGCTGACCCCCGGCCGGCACCTGCGCGGCGCCGCGTACGCCGACTGCCGGGTCGGCGACGCCCGGTTCACCCTCGCCGGCTCGCACCTGTCCACCGACCCGGCCGAGCGTCCCGCGCAGGCCGCCGAGTTCAAGCGTGGACTGGACGCGGCGACCAGCCCGGTGCTGGCCGGGGCGGACCTCAACGAGGGGCCGGACGGGCCGGCGTGGGCAACCGTGTCACGCGGGTTGACCGACGCCGCGGTGGCGGCCGACCGGGCGGACCGGCTCACCTACTCCTGCGCCGACCCGCGCCGGCGCATCGACGCGCTCTTCGTCGACCCGCGGATGACCGTGGTCGACTACGACGTGGTGGACACCCCGCAGACCCGCCGGGCCAGCGACCATTTCCCGGTCCTGGTCGACCTGCTGCTGCCCACCACCGGCTGACCCCAACCCCGGACCGACCGCCGATCTGTCCGCATCAGGGCTGGACATCCGGCTCGGTTGTGGAGAGGATTTCGCGGCGACCGGCACGCGTGCCGTACAAAAGGAGATTTCCCGGTGTCCACCTCCACCGACCACGGCCGGCCCGACCCGGAAGCGACCTCGTCCGCGCAGAGCAGCGACGGCCGCCCGGTCTCCGACCGCGGCGACACGGTCTGCGTCCTCGGGGCCGGAGCCAGCGGCCTGACGGCCATCAAGAATCTGCGCGAGCACGGGTTCGGCGTCGACTGCTACGAGCGGGAGACAAGCGTCGGTGGCGCCTGGAACTGGCGACACGACCGCAGCCCGGTGTACGCCAGCACCCACCTGATCTCGTCGAAGCCGTTCACCCAGTTTCCCGACTTCCCGATGCCGGATTCCTGGCCGGACTACCCGCACCACAGCCAGGTGCTCTCCTACTTCGAGCGGTACGCCGACCACTTCGACCTGCGCTCGCACATCTGGTTCGGCACCGAGGTGATCCGGATCGAGCCCGCCGAGGGGGAGCGGTGGGATGTGACGACCCGCTCCACCGGCGGGTACGGCCCGGAGCGCACCTCCCGGTACGCCGCCGTGGTGATCGCCAACGGCCACAACTGGTCGCCGAAGCTGCCCCGCTACGAGGGCCTCGAAGAGTTCCGCGGCGAGATCATGCACGCCTCGTCCTACAAGGACCCGGCGCAGTTGCGCGGCAAGCGGGTGCTGGTCGTCGGTGCCGGTAACACCGGCTGCGACATCGCCGTCGAGGCCGCCCAGCAGGCGTCGCGCTGCTGGCACTCCACCCGGCGCGGCTACTGGTACGCGCCGAAGTACGTGCTCGGCCGCCCCGCCGACCAGGTGAACGACACCCTGTTGGCGCTGCGCGTGCCGTTGCGGGTGCGGCAGTGGCTCTACCACTGGACGCTGCGGTTGACCGTCGGCGACCTGACCCGCTTCGGCCTGCCCAAGCCCGACCACCGGGTGTACGAGACGCACCCGATCGCCAACAGCCAGCTCGTCTACTACGTGGGCCACGGCGGGATCGGCCCGGTGCCCGACATCGCCCGGTTCCACCCGTACGCCGTGGAGCTGGCCGACGGCCGCGAGATCGACCCCGAGGTGGTCATCTTCGCCACCGGCTACCTGCCGCGCTTCGAGTTCCTCGACGCGTCGGTGTTCAGTGACAGCGCAGGGGCGGGCCGGCCCGGGCTGTGGCTCAACGCGTTCACCCCGGGGCATCCGACGCTGGCGGTGGCCGGCCTGTTGCAGCCCGATTCCGGTCTGTTCACCCTGTCGCACTGGCAGACGGTGCTCTTCGCCCGGCTGCTGCAGGCCCGCCGGGACCGACCAGAGCGGGCCGCGGCGTTCGCGTCTCGGGTGCGTGAACGGGCCGGGGAGCGCTACTCCGGGCCGGTCAAGGACAGCAGCCGGCACTGGTTCGAGGTTGGTCACGCCGACTACCTGCGTGCCGTCCAGCGCGCCCTGCACGATCTGGAGGGCAAGTGAGCTGCCGGCCCCGCAGTCGCGAACGAAAGGTTGACCAGTGACTGAGTTGCGGATCATGCGGGGCCGGGAGTGGTCCCGGCCGGTCCGGCCGGCCCGGCGGGAAGTGCTCAGCGCCATTCCCGAGCTGGAGGAGGGGCGGCCGCCGCTGCTCTTCGTCCCCGGTTTCGGGCACGGTGCGTGGGCGTTCGCCGAGCACTGGTTGGGTCACGCGGCGTCGCGGGGTTTCCCGGCGTACGCGGTGAGCCTGCGCGGGCACGGTGGCAGCGAACCGGCGCCGGAGGCGACGCTGCGGGCGTACGCCCACGATGTGGTCCAGGTGGCCGCGGGCCTGCCACGCCAGGCGGTGCTGGTGGGGCACGGTGCCGGGGCCCTGGTGGTGGCGCACGCGTTGGCCCGCTACCCGGCGCGGGGCGCGGTGCTGGTGGCGCCGGTCTTCGGGGGTTGGGGAGTGCTGGGGGCGGCGTTGCGCCGCAACCCGGCGGGCACGTTGCCAGCGGTGTTCGGTGGGCCGTTGCGGCTCAACCGAGGGCAGTTGTTCAGCCGCGAGTTGCCCGACGAGGAGGCCCGGCGGTACGTCGGGCGGCTCGGTCGGGCGGGCCGGCGGGCGCAGTGGGCTCTGCTGGGCGAGCCGGAGGCCGAGCCGGCTGTGGGCGCACCGCCGGTGCTGGTCCTGGGCAGCCCCGACGACCGGGTGGTGCCGGCGTCGACGTTGACCCGGGTGGCCCGCCAGTACGGTTCGGCCCCGCTGCTCTTCCCCGGGATGGGCCACGACCTGATGCTGGACGCCCGTTGGGCGGAGCCGATCGACGCGATCCTGGACTGGCTGGAGAAGGAACCCGCCGCGCACTGAGCGACCAGGCGTCCCCGCGCCGGTCAGGTCTGCACCGCCGGGCTGGCGGACGGCCGGGCCGGCGGTCGGCCTGGCGGGGTGTTGGTCAGCCGCCGGGCTGGCGGATGGCCGGGCCGGCGGTGGGGGTGGCGGGCCGGGGCACCCGAGCGGCGCCGTCGGGGTTGGCGTCGGCGCTGGTCAGACGGCCGACCAGGGCACCCTGCTCGTCCAGCGCGTGTAGGTAGGAGCGGGCCCAGGCCTGGATGTCGTGCTCGTGCAGGTGGGCGCGCATGGCCCGCATCCGCTGTGTGATGTCGGCTGGGTTGGCCCGCAGCGCCGCGCAGAGGCCCTGCTTGAGCCCTTCCAGGTCGTGCGGGTTGACCAGGTAGGCCTGGGACAGTTCGGCGGCGGTGCCGGCGAACTCGCTGAGCAGCAGAGCACCCGTGTCGTCCACCCGGGCGGCCACATATTCCTTGGCGACCAGGTTCATCCCGTCGCGCAGCGGGGTCACCGCCATCACGTCGGCGACCCGGTAGAGCGCGGCCAGCTCGGCTCGGTCGAAGGGCTGGGTGAGGTAGTGGATCGCCGGCTCACCGACCCGGCCGAACTCGCCGTTGATCCGGCCCACCTCGCGTTCGATCCGCTCACGCAGGATCTGGTACTGGCCGACGCGTTCCCGGCTCGGCATCGCGACCTGCACCAGCACCGTGTCACGGACCTTGACGTCACCGCTGGCGAGCAGTTCGCTGTACGCCTTGAGACGCTGCTCGATGCCCTTGGTGTAGTCCATCCGGTCCACGCTGAGGATGACCTGCCGAGGATCGCCGAGGTCCCGTCGGAGTCGGCGGGCCCGGGCGGCCACGTCCGGGCGGGCGGCGAGCGCGCTCATCTCAGCGGTGTCGATGGAGACGGGGAACGCGCCGATGCGGACGACCCGGTCGTCGATGCCGATTCGCCGGTCGGTGGCCGGCAGCTCCAGCACCCTGGTCACCAGCTGGGCGAAGTTGTGCGCCGCCTGGACGCGTTGGAAGCCGACCAGGTCGGCGCCGAGCATGCCGCGCAGCAGCTCGGCCCGGCGTGGCAGCTGCATGAAGAGCTCCGGCGGCGGGAAGGGCACGTGCAGGAAGAACCCGATGCGTAGGTCCGGACGGAGCGTGCGCAGCAGGCCGGGGACGAGTTGCAGGTGGTAATCCTGCACCCAGACCACCCCGCCCTGCTCGGTCACCTCGGCGGTCGCCTCGGCGAAGCGCTGGTTGACCCGCTGGTACGCCTCCCACCACCGACGGTGATGCTGCGGCTGCTCGACGGCGTCGTGGTAGAGCGGCCAGAGGGTGGCGTTGGCGAACCCCTCGTAGTGGTCCCGTAGGTCTTCCGGGCTGAGCGCGACGGTGTGCATCCGGACGCCGTCCACGTCCGGTAGTGCGGGGGCCGGCCCGGTGCCGCCGGCCCAGCCGACCCAGGTCGCCGGGGTGTGCCGCAGGAGGGGGTGCAGCGCGCTGACCAGCCCACCAGGGCTGCGCCGCCACTCGCAGGCCCCGTCGGGCGCCTGGCTGTCGTCGATGGGGAGGCGGTTGGCCACCACCACGAGGGAACTCTGTCGCATCTCGGGCATTCCGATCAGCAGAGGGCTGACCGCCGCGAGCAAGGAAAAACCGGTCAGTCAGCGGAGGGAGTGACGTACGGCGGTATTCCTACTGACAGTAAGTTACACCACTGCTACGGCTCCGGCGGGTTGCTGCCGTCCCGGGATGCGGGCCAGGGTCAGACGACCGCGCCGTTGTCCGGGTCGTCCTCGTCCTCGTCGCCGGGGCGCAGCCGCCAGATCAGCGTGACGAACCCGGCCAGAATGCCGGTGAACCCGAACAGGGTGACCGCCGAGCGGTCCACCGGGAGCAGCCACGGGAAGAGGAAGAGGATGAACCCGACGACCACGCCCAGCACACCGACCACCGCGTACTTGCTGACGCGGGGTAGCGGGGGTGGTGGCGGCGGGTGGTAACCCTCGTCGTCCTCGTCGTCGGGCAGATCAGCCCCGAAGGTGTCCAGCCCGTCCAGCAGCGACGGCTCGTCCGGCTGGGTGCCCCGCCCGATGGAGATCCCGGAGATGTCGGTCGCGGAGGGTAGCCGGCGGACGTCGGTGGCGGTCGGACCGGGCTCGTCGGCCCCGGAGCGGGAAAGGGGGCCAGTGGCCGGTTCGTCCCGGGTGTCCCGTTCGTCCACGTCCTCCGAGGCCGGCCACGGGTGCTCGCCGGCCGTTGAGGAGGTGTGGAAGCCGGCGACGATCCGCGCCCACTCGGCGTCGATGTCCGGCTCGTCACGGGCCGGCGGCTGCTCGGGGGTGGCCTCGTCGGCCAACTGGGTCAGGTAGTCCCGTGCCGTGGTCAGGTGCGAGCGGTCGACGTAGAGCCGGTCGACCGGCCGGGCCGGAACAGTGGTGGTGCGGGTGACCGGATTGAGGTCTGCGGAGGGCTGCAGGTAGGCGGCGATCCCGCCAGCGGCCAGCACGTCGAGCAGGTGCTCGCCGACGCGCGGATCGACATCGCCGACGACGGCGTACTCGTTCGCGTCGAGCCCGTTGTCCCGCCGTCCCCGGCGGGCACCACCCGCTGACACCCGGACATCCCCCTTAACGCGCCTCTCGACGCGACCGCCCCTGCCTCCTCGACGCCCGTCTGCACGCCGTGCTCTGAATCGTGACACGTCAGGGCATGGTTCCGGGAGTGCGTTGTGTCGCGTCTTCCAAAGTCACGGCTACCGCCGCAGGTCGCGGCAGGGGTTCTTTGTCCGTTCTTGCTTTACGAGTGCGATCTCGATGATCGTTGGCGCCTGGCCGCTTCGACCCGCCGAGCGTTGCCCTGCTGAGCTGTCGGCGATCGGGAACTGACTCGACCGGCGGCGGATCTCAGGGCAGGTGGAGCAGGGCAGGAGCGTGGTGGCGGGTGGCGAAGTCGTGCAGGCGGGCGCGGGCCGTCGCGGCGGCGGATGGGTCGGTCTCGGCCAGCGGGCCGATCGCCAACGCCGTCGTGATGATCTCGTCGGTCACATCGGTCATCTGGGCGTAACTCGCGGCCGCGGACCTCAACAGGCCCGCGGCGGTAGCCGCGTCCCCGCTGTGCCGGGCGAGTGTGGCGTCGGCGACCTGGCGGGCGGCGCGAGCCCACGGAGTCATCCGGGGCGCCCGGTCGAGCAACTCCCGGACCAGCTGGGCGGCGTCGGCGCCGAGCACCCCGGCGACGTGCCCGACGGCCGGCACCCACTCCGCGAACGGGATCATCCGGGTCCGTCGCCAGTCCTCGTCCAACTCGGTCAGCAGCGCCATCGCCTCGTCCCGGCGGCCCTGCACGGCTCGGCACAATGCGGCGTGCGCCAGCGTGGAGCGCAGCACCCGATGGAATCCGCTGCGGCGGGCCGCGACCAGCGCCTGCTCGACCAGATCCGCACCCGCCCCAGCCGGTCCCGCGGCCCTGCTCGCCTCGGCACCAGCCAGCCCGCGCATCCAGCCGGAGACCGCGACGATGTGCAGGTCCCACTCCGCGGTCGGCCGACGGGTCGACTCCGCGGCCATCGCCAGTGCGGCCGTCCAGTCACCCGCGTAGTACGCCCGCGCCCACTGATCGGCGAAGCTGGTCGCCAGGCTGTGCTCGCCGCCCAGGTCGAGGGTGAGCTGCTCGTCGACAAGCCGCGCCGAGCCGGCCAGGTCGCCCTCCTCCTGCAACGCCCAGGCCAGGTTCTGCACCGCCCGGCGTCGACTGGTCAGCCGCTCCACCCTGCAGTGCTCGGTCACCTCGACCAGCTCCGGGTACGCCGAGGCGGAGCCGGCCAGATAACGCGCGACCGCCAGAGTGATCCGCGCGTTGGCCTGCACCTCACGCAGGTGGAGCCGCTCCGCGAGAGTCTCCGCGGCTCGGGCCGCGGCGCACGCCGGGTCGGTCTCCGCGTTCAGCATGTGTACGCGGGCCAGCTCCAGCAGCGCGCCCGCCTTCTCCTGGCTGTCCGGTAGTTCGCTGTAGATGCCGATCGCCTGGTCCAGGCACTGCAGGGTCGCGGAACGGTCGGCCCGACTCCACGCGGCGGTGGCGAGCAACGTCCAGGCCCGTGCCGCACCCGTCCGGTCGCCAGCGGCAGTGAGCCGCTCGGCCAGCCGGGTGAGCGTGTCGGTGCCACCGGCCACCAGGAACGCGTCGCCGTCGCGATAGAACGCCAGCTCCGCGTCGAACAGCTCCAGTGCCGGGTCCGGCCCGACGTCCAGGGCCAATGCCCGGCCGACCAGCGCGGCAGCGGTGTCCAACGCGTGCAGCTCGTACGCCCGGCGGGCCGCTCGGTGCAGCGCGGCCCGCGCGGGCGGGGCGTAGGGGGCGGTGTCCAGCCCGACGGTCCGGGCGATCTCGTGTGCCGCCCAGCGGTGGTTGGCCAGCATCTCGGCCAGGTCGTGCTGTCGGCCGTTGGTGAGCTGCGCCATCCAGTCGGCGGTGCGCTGGTGCCGTAACACCCGCTCGGCCCTCGGTAGCCGCTGGTAGCACACGTCGCGCACCAGGATGTGCCGGAACCGGTACTCGGACTGGCCGGGCATCGTCGAGGTGCCCTGCTCGTACACCAGGTCGCGCCGTTGCAGCCGGTCCAGCGCGCGCTCCACCCACTCCACCGGCCGCCCCAGCGCAGTCGCCACCGGCGCGGCCCAGAACTGCACGCCGACCACCGCGGCAGCCTGGAGCACCGCCCGGTCGGCCGGGTCCAGCAGGTCGAGCCGGTTGGCGATGACCGCCTGCACCGTGCGGGGCATCTCCGCGCCACCGTCCGGGTCGAGTCGGGCGGCCGAGCGCACCGCGTCGAGCAGGCCGCCGTCGAGCAGCATCCGGGCGTACTCCTGGGCGTAGAGCGGGTTGCCGTCGGCGAACTCGATAAGCGGAGTGCGGGCGGTCGTGGTCAGAGTGGACTGTCCGAGTAGCAGCGAGTAGAGCGTGTCGATGTCGGTGTCGTGCATCGGTGGCACCGAGATGGACATCGCGCCGCTGATCGTGGCGGTCCACGCGGGGTGCCGTTCCCGCAGTTCCGGGCGGGCGGTCGCGACGACCAGGAGCGGCACACCGCGCGCCATCGCGCCCAACTGCTCGACGAAGGCGAGCATCGCCTGGTCCGCCCAGTGCATGTCCTCGAAGGCCAGCACAGTCGGACCGGTGGCAGCCAGGGCGAGCAGGAAACGCCGCCAGGAGGCCTCGGTCTCGCCGGGGGTGAGCCGCTCGCCGGGTATGCCGATCAGCGGCCCGAGCGCCTCGGCCAGGCGGGTCGCGTGCGGGTCGGCGAGCTGCCCCAGACGGGCCCGCAGCCGCTCGCGCAGGGCGGCCGGGTCGTCGACCTCCGGCACGCCCACCCAGCTCTTCACGATGTCCGCCAACGCGGCCCAGGTGACGTTCTCGCCGAACGGCGGGCACTGCCCGACGAGCCAGGTGACCGGCGTTCCGGGCAGGCTGCCGGCGTGCCGTGCGAGCTCGCGCAGCAGGCGGCTCTTGCCGACACCGGCGGGGCCGAACACCGTCACCAACTGGGAGGTACGCTCGGTCACCGTCCGGTGTAGCGCGTTGACCAGCAGGCCGCGCTCGTGCTCCCGGTCCACCATCGGCGTCAGCTCGGCGGTCCGCAGGTCCCGGTGTGGCCGGACCTGGACGGCCAGCCAGATTCGGCTCACCGCGGACCGGCCGCGCAGCGTGACCGGCGGTTGGTCGGCGTACTCCATCTCGTGGCGGGTGGCCGACCAGGTGCTCTCGTCGACGACGACGCCGCCCGCCGGGGCGAACGCCTGCAACCGCGACGCGGTGTTGACCACGTCGCCGGTGACGAACGCCTGACCACCGTCTCGGGTGGCGGAGAGGTCGACCAGGGCCTCGCCGGTCGCGATGCCGACCCGGAAACCGAGCGGCGGCTGTGGGCCGTTGGGCTGCTGGGCCAGGCTGCGTTGCAGCTCCAGGCCGGCGCGGACGCACCGCAGCGCATCGTTGTCGGTGGCCACCGGCGCGCCGAACAGCGCCATCGCCGCGTCCCCGATGTACTTCTCGACCACCCCGCCGTACTGGTGCACGATCCGTCGCACGGTGGCGAAGTACGTCTGTTGCAGACCGCGGGCCTGTTCCGGGTCGGCCCGTTCCGCGTACCTGGTGAAGTCGACGATGTCGACGAAGAGCACGCTGACCTGGCGCCGGTCCTCCTGCACCACGACCACGTGGTCCCGCAGCGGTTGACCGCAGCTGGTGCAGAAATTGACCTCGGTGCTGTTGGGGTGCCCACAGTGCGCGCAGTTGACCGCGAGCGGCTGGCCACACCCGCCGCAGAAACGGTCGTCCGGCCCGGCCGCGCGGGCGCAGTGTCCACATCTGAGGTCGATGTTCAGCTCCGGGGGCGAGAGGGGTCATTGTCGCGTCAGCCCTGACCAGTCGGGTACCCGACGTGTGGGCGGGCATCGTCATCGATCGGTCGGAGTTAGTGTTCCGTACCAGGAAGTTTCATATCAGGGAGAGTGCCGTGCAGGTGCGACTGTCCGCCCCCTGGACCGATCCGGGTGGCACGCGGTGGGCTCCGGGCGACACGATCGACGTCGATGCGGTGACTCTCGCCGAGCTGGAGGAGCAGGGCATGGTGGAAGAGCCTGAAGGCCAGGGGGGCGGGTCGGGGGAGACCACGACCACCTCGTCGAGCACGTCTACGTCCGGTAAGCCGACCGATCCGAAGAAGATCGGTCCGGGGCCGGGCGCGCCGCCGGCCGACGAGACGAGCAACTGATCGCCCGGGCGCGTCCGGCGGGCCCGTGGGTCCGCCGGCCGCGTCCGTCGACCGGCTCCAGCCGTGCCCGTGTCGAGAGCCGCGCGGCCGTGGCCACCCAGCTGTTGGTCTCCAAGCCCTGCTGCGCCGTTGGTGCCCTCAGCGGTCGCTCATGCCGGCGCGGCGACGCAGCGCTGCCACGTCGGTCACCACGATCCGGCGACCCTCGGTCCGCAGCCAACCACGGCTGGCGAACGAACCGATCGCCTGGTTGACGCTCTGCCGGGAACCACCGGCCATCTCGGCCAGCTGACTCTGGTTGAGCTCGATCGTGATCATCGGCGCCTGGCTCTCGCCGGCCAACCGGACCAGCGTCTTGGCCACCCGACCAGGCAGGTCGAGAAAGACGTGATCGGCGTTCTGCTCGGTGAGCCGGCGGATCAGCCCGCCCAGCGAGCGCATCACCGCGTCCAGGATGCGAGGGTTGGAGTGCACCAGCTCCATGAACGCGCCGCGCGAGAGCGCGAGCGCCGCGCAGTCTTCGATGGCCTCGGCCGAAGCGGACCGGGTGGAGGCGTCGAGCAGGGAGACCTCGCCGAGCACGTCCGGTGGACGGATCACCGACAGCACGGCCCGCTCGCCGGTGGGTGCGGTGCGAAAGACGGCCACCGCGCCACGGCGCAGCACGATCAGCGACTCACCCGGGTCGTTCTCCACGAAGAGCAACTGGCCCTTGCGGTAGGTGCGCGGGACGGCGGCGGCGATGACGCGCTGCCGCACCTCGGGCTCCAAGCCGGCGAACATTTCGACACCCGTGAGCGCGTCACCCGGCTCCGGCAGGCGCATCTCCACGGCCCAACCCCTCCCCGGTCATGGACCACAAACTCGCTCACCGGGCGAACCTGATGGCCCTGACGAGGTGAACTGACACCGATTCGGCGTCCGGTAGCGGTACACATCAGATCATGACGGTCCGGTCGCTTGCTGTACACCCCTCGAAGCACTTCCGTGACCGTCGCGAGCTGCTGCGTACCGTGATCTGAAGTGCCGGTTTGGCCCGCGGCCAGCGTCGGGACGGCCCCCGCCGGGCACGGCCGCGCGGCGGTGGGCGAGGATGGCCGGAATGGTCTACCGCTACTTCTACGACTGCGAGTTCATCGAGGACGGCACAACCGTCGACCTCGTCTCGATCGGTGTCGTCGACGAGTACGGCCGTGAGTTCTACGCGGTCTCCACCGAGTTCGACGACTCCCGCGCCGTGCCCTGGGTCCGGCGCAACGTACTGGACAAGCTGCCCTCTCCGGCCGACCGGGCCTGGCGGTCGCGTGAGCGCATCCGCGACGACCTGTACGACTTCCTGGTCGAGCCGATCCGGGACCGGCCGGGGGAGCAGGTGGAGCTGTGGGCCTGGTACGCCGCGTACGACCATGTGGTGCTCGCCCAGCTCTGGGGTGCGATGCCGGCGCTGCCCCGGGAGATCCCCCGCTACACCAAGGAGCTGCGGCAGCTCTGGGACGACCGTGGTCGGCCGGCTCTGCCAGATGCGGACGCGGCCCGGCACGACGCGCTGGTCGACGCCCGGCACAATCTGGCCCGCTGGCGGGCGATGACGGCTGGCGGGCGATGAGGACCCGCTGATTGGCGGTCGTACTGTCGTAGGTTTGACCGGTTCTGTCCCGGGCATCGGTTCGACCAGCCGAGCCGAGGGAGAGTGCCATGAGCAACCAGCCGACCAGCGCCGCCGAGGCCCGCGCCCGGGTCACCGAGCTGGCCCGGGCTGCGCGGATCTGCATGCTCACCACGATTGCTCTGGACGGGCGGCAGGTGAGCCGGCCGATGGGGCTCCAGGAGGCCGAGTTCGACGGCAATCTGTGGTTCTTCGCCTACGCCGACTCGGCCAAGGTCCGCCAGCTCCGGGTGAACCCGGAGGTCAACGTCGCCTTTTCCGACCAGAAGCATCACGCCTGGGTGTCGATCTCCGGCACTGCCACCGAAGGGTTCGATCAGGCCCGCGCCGAGCGACTGTGGAACCCGCTGCTCAAGGCGTGGTTTCCCGTTGGGCTGGACACCCCCGGCCTCACGTTGATCAAGGTGCACGCCAGCTCCGCCGAGTACTGGGACTCGCCCGCCAGCACCGTTGTCAACCTGCTCGGCTACGCGAAGGCCGCGGTCACCGGCCGGCCGCCCGAGGTCGGCGAGAACCACGAGGTGACCTACTGAGCGACGAATCGTGGGCCCCTCACCCCGGGGCGCGCTGTCGCCGCACCGGCGGGCCGACTACAGTGCGCAGTGACGGCCCGCCCCGGGCCGGCAACGGCGCCGATGGTCTGACCTGACACATATCCTGGGGCATATCGGGCTTTACCTGATGCTCCAGGAGGATGAGCGGATCATGCGTATCGGCGTGCTCACCGGCGGCGGCGACTGCCCCGGTCTCAACGCGGTCATCCGGGCGGTGGTCCGCAAGGGCGTCGCCACTTACGGTCACGAGTTCGTGGGCTTCCAGGACGGCTGGAAGGGCCCGCTGGAGGGCCTGTCCCGGCCTCTGGGGATCGCGGACGTCCGTGGCATCCTGCCCCGTGGCGGCACCATCCTCGGCTCGTCCCGGACCAACCCGTTCAAGATCGAGAACGGCGTCGAGCGGATCAAGGACAACCTTGCCTCGCAGGGCGTGGACGCGCTGATCGCGATCGGCGGCGAGGACACCCTCGGCGTGGCGACCAAGCTCTACGAGCTGGGCGTGCACGTGGTCGGCGTGCCGAAGACGATCGACAACGACCTCGGCGCCACCGACTACACCTTCGGCTTCGACACCGCGGTCAACATCGCGATGGAGGCCATCGACCGCCTGCACACCACCGCGGAGAGCCACCACCGCACCCTGGTCGTCGAGGTGATGGGCCGGCACGCCGGCTGGATCGCCCTGCACGCCGGCCTGGCCGGCGGCGCCAACGTGATCCTGCTGCCCGAGCGGCAGTTCGACGTCGACCAGGTGGCCGGCTACGTCGAGAAGCGCTTCCAGCACCAGTACGCCCCGATCGTCGTGGTCGCCGAGGGCGCCCAGCCGCTGGACGGCCAGATGGTCCTCGCCAACCAGGAGCTGGACTCGTTCGGCCACGTCCGCCTCGGCGGCATCGGCCAGTGGCTCGCCGAGCAACTGGAGGCCAAGACCGGCAAGGAGGCCCGCACCGTGGTGCTGGGCCACATCCAGCGCGGTGGCACCCCGACCGCCTTCGACCGGGTGCTCGCCACCCGCCTGGGCCTGCAGGCCATCGACGCGGTCAACGACGGCGACTGGGGCAAGATGGTCGCGATGCAGAGCACCGACATCGTCCGGGTGCCCCTCGCGGAGGCCACCCGCGAGCTGAAGACCGTGCCGCTGGAGCGGTACGCCGAGGCCGAGGTCTTCTTCGGCAGCTGATCGACGGTCGGCGGCGCGGCGGGCCTGCGGGTCCGCCGCGCCGCGACCCGATTCGAGGAGGTACGGGCCGAAATGACAGCCGGGGTGCACACGGTTGCGGTGATCGGTGCGGGCAAGATCGGTGAGCTGATGCTCTCCGGGCTGCTGCGCTCGGGATGGCCGGTGGACCGGCTGTTGGCCACCGCCCGCCGGCCGGCCCGCGCCGAGGAGTTGACCGCCCGCTACGGCGTACGGGTCGTCGACAACCTGACGGCGGTGGAGGAGGCGGCGGTGCTCGCGGTCTCCGTGAAGCCACAGGACGCCGCCGCGCTGCTCGACGAGATCGGCCCCAAGGTGCCGGCGGACAAGCTCGTCATCTCGCTCTGCGCCGGCCTGCCCACCAGCTTCTTCAACCGCCGGCTGCCCGAGGGCACCCCGGTGGTCCGGGTGATGACCAACACCCCGGCGCTTGTCGACGAGGCGATGACGGCGATCTCGGCGGGCGCGTACGCCACCGGGGCGCACTTGGCGTTGGCCGAGGAGATGTTCAAGCCTCTCGGGCAGACGATCCGGGTGCCCGAATCGCAGCAGGACGCGGTCACCGCGCTGTCCGGCTCCGGCCCGGCCTACTTCTACCTGCTCGTCGAAGCCATGATCGACGCGGGAATCCTGCTCGGGCTGCCCCGGCAGGTGGCGCACGAGCTGATCGTGCAGACCGCGATCGGGTCCGCGGTGATGCTGCGTGACTCCGGTGAGCACCCGGTCAAGCTGCGCGAGGCGGTCACCTCACCGGCCGGGACCACCATCTCCGCGATCCGTGAGCTGGAGAAGCACGGCGTACGGGCGGCGCTGCTCGCCGCGCTGGAGGCTGCCCGGGACCGCGCCCGCGAGCTGGCGGCCCAGGCCGACTGAGCGTTCCGGGCGCGTCGCCGGGCCAGGCGTGCCGCATACTTGCCCCGTGTTCACACTCGCCCAGGCCCGGCACCTGGTGGCCACCCTGCAGCCGCGCGTCGACGAGCTGATCCGGGTCCGGGCCGACCTGGCCGAGCTGCGCGCCGACCTGGCCGACCACGGCGTGAGCGCGCTCGGCGGGCTGGCCGAGGTGAAGGGGCTGGAGGCCCGGCTGCACGCCGTCGTCGACGAGCTGCACCAGCACGACATCCAGGTCAAGGGCATCGCCCCGGTGCTGCTCGACTTTCCGGGCGAACGGGCCGGCCGGGCTGTCCTCTGGTGCTGGCTGGAGGGCGACTCCGACGTGCGCTGGTACCACCGGGCCGAGTGCGGCTTCGCCGGCCGCCGCCCGCTCTGACGCCGCGCCTGGGCTGCCGACCGGTGCTCAGCCCGCGGCGGAGTGAGGCAGCGCCGGGTTGGCGGCCTCGGTCACCGCGAAGACCACCACGTTGTCCCGGTAGTGCCCGCTGCGCCGGTCGAAGTCGCCCCCGCACGTGACCAGGCGCAACTCCGCACCCGGTGTCGGCCCGTAGACCGCTTCCGTGGGAAAGCGGTCCTTGTGGGCACGCAGCGACCCGGTCACCCGGAACGACAGCCGTTGCCCGCCGCGCCACACCTCCACCTGATCACCGGGGCGCAGCTCGCCGAGCCGGGCGAACACCGCCGGGCCGCGCCGTGAGTCCAGGTGCCCGGCGAGCACGGCCGGGCCGGTGTCGCCGGGTGCCGGGCCCCCGCCGTACCACCCGGCGGCGTCGAAGTCGGTCGGCGGGATCAGCGCTCCGGCACGGTCCAGGCCCAACACGGTGAGCGTGGAGTCGACACCGATGCGGGGCACGCGTACCCGGGTGGGTGGACCCTGCGGCGCGGGCGCCGCGGCCACGGACGGACAGCCGTCGGTGCAGCCGGGGTGCCAGCTCGCCATCGGCGGGGCCGAGTCGGGCGCCGAGCCGGAGGTGGCCAGCCCGATCCCGGTGCCGGCGGCCAGGCAGACCGCCGCGCCGGCCGCGACGAGCGCGGCCAGCGGCACCCGGTGGTCGCGGTGCCGCCGGATCGACGCGTCGGGCCCGGTGTTCACCAGGTGGTGCGCCGCCGCCGGCGCCACAGCAGCAGGGTCACCGCGACGGCCGCCGCGGCAACACCGCCGGCCACCAGGGGGTACGCGCCGAACCCGGCCTTGGCGGTGCCGCCAGCGCCGGTGTCCACCCCGCCGGCGGGGACGACCGTGCCGCCCTTGGCGTCGCGGCGCAGCTCAGCGGTGAGACCGCCCTGTTTCGCGTCGAGCACCAGCAGCGAGTAGACCGCGCCGTCGGTGAGCCGCACTTCGGCGTCGGCGCTCGGCCCAGCGGGACCCGCGAGCCGCAGCCGAAAACTGCCCGGCTCGACCTGCTGGTATTCGGTCGTGGTCGCGAACTGCACACTGTTGGCGATCATTGGGCCGTCGGCGGCGGCGACGTCCAGCACCGGGGTACGCACGGAAGCCTGCACGACACGCACCTTGGCGTGGCCCTGCGTGGGCGCGCTGAGGTCATCGTTGAGCACCCGCAGCCCCAGGTCCGCGTGCCGGCCGACACCGGCCACCGTGTAGGCGTCACCGCTTGTCACCGCGACCTCGGTGGTGAGCACCGGGGGATCGCTGGCGGGAGCGCCGGCCGCGCGCATCGCCACCGCGTACCGACCGGGTGCCAGCTTCAGATAGTCGGAGACCACGCCGTAGGCGACACCGTTGAAGACCATCGGCTTGGCGGTGCCCGGCGCGGCCAGGTAGACGTCGACGGCCGGGGTGTCCGGGGAGAGGTGGGCGAGCCGGACGTATCCGACAGTGTCCACACCGGTCGCGGCGCTGGCCGGCACGGGCGTGCCGACGGCGGCGAGGGCGGTGCTGAGTAGGAGCGCGCCGGAGCCTGCCAGCAGCCGGCGAGGCGCGGTACGGAGCGTGTGCATGTCGCCTCCGGAAGCACGTTCAGTAAGCGGGCGGCAACCCAGAGAACAGGGTCCCGTTTACAGGACTCCAGCGCAAGTTGCCGAAAGGATGTTTTTTCAATGGCGCCCCACCCTGCGTCTGCCGCTGGCGGGGCCGCGCCACAAGATCCGCGCAACATCGGGGAAACTGCTGCATCGATCCGTGCTGAGGCATCAACTTCCCCGAAATTGCGCAGATCCTGGCTCGTCGGGCCGAGGACAGACGGGCCGACGTCGACCGTCGCGCTCCCTTATCCTCGGTCGATGCGGGATCGACGGGTGGCGCTGGTGTGGGCGGCCTTCGTCGTCGTCGCGTCGGTGTCCTGTGTGCTCGTTCTTCGGCGTCCGGATCGCCTCGCCGACCTGCACATCTACTACGGCGCACTGTCCGACCTGCACAGTGGTCGACAGTTGTACGAGTACGCGGCGGCGAACGGCGGGCCTTTCACCTACCCGCCGTTCGCCGCTCTCGTGCTGGGGCCGATCACCGCCGTGAGTGAGGGCGTACTCCAGGGGATCTGGCTGGTGGCGACGTGCGCGGCGGTCGTCGCCATCGCCGGGGCCGTCGGTGTCGCGTTGACCACCCGGCAGTCCCGGCGGCCGCTCGTCGTGGCGGTGGCGGCCACCGTGCTGATGCTCTCCGCGCCGGTGCAGAGCAATCTGCGCTTCGGCCAGGTCAGCATCTTCATCGTGCTGCTGGCCCTGCTCGACGGAATGGGCGTCGTCCCGCCCCGGCTGCGCGGGATGCTGGTCGGGGTGGCCGCTGCGATCAAGCTGACCCCGCTGCTGTTCGTGGTCTACTTCCTCGTCACCGGCCGCTACCGCGATGCCGGCCGGGCAGTGGCGACGTTCGTGGGCTGCGCGGGGCTCGCCGCGATCGTGTTGCCGGGTGAGAGTTGGACCTACTGGACCGAGGCGGTGCGGCAGACCTCGCGGATCGGCAACCTGGCCTCGCTGGGCAACCAGTCCGTGCACGGGATGTTGCTGCGCGTCGGCGTCGACGAGTCGGCGCTGCCGCTACTCTGGGCCGCTCTGGTGGCGCTCATCTGCGCGGCGGCGCTGCTGCGGGCCCGGCACCTGACGCTGGAGGGTCGCCCGGGGCACGCGGCCGTGCTCGTCGGCTGCGCCACCGTCGCCGCGTCCCCGGTGTCCTGGACCCACCACCAGGTGTGGCCGGTGCTCGCGGCGATGCTGCTGATCGGCGCTTCCGGCGTCACCCAACGGGTCGCCGGCGCGGCGCTGCTCACCGCCATGGTCGTCTCGTTGGGTGCGGTCCTCAGTCCGGCGTCGATGCGGCCGGGCGTGCAGTTCCTCTTCGAGAACGCCCGCGCCGTCGGGGTGTGCCTGCTGTGTCTGGTCGGTTTCGGTGGTGTCGCGGTCGCCGCCGCCCGGACGAACCGGTGGCCCGCCGGGGGGAGTGGTTGGCTGCGGGTGGGCGTCACGGCCACGGTGGCGGTCGCCTTCTTCGCCGTGCAGCCGTTGCCCGCCGGAGCGGACCCGACCTTCAAGGCGTACACGCTTGACGACGTGGTCAACCCGCGATATTTCTTCGTCTGCCGTGGCCCGGTCGAGTGCGCCGCCTACGGCACCGGCGCGCCGGTCACCTTCGGCACCCGAGCCGAGAAGACCAAGGTCCGGGTCAATGGCGTGGTCTCCCCACAGGTGGCCAGGTTGGAGTACTACTCGGCCCCGGGCGGGGCACCTCGGGTGATCCCCCTGCTCGACGCCTACCCGGGGACGCGGACGTTCTCGTTCCGCTCGGCGAACATGGCCCAGGGCCGACTCCGCGCGTACGCCTCGGACGGCCAGCCGATCGCCACCTACGACGACGAACTCGCCGCGGCCCTTCGTGCCGCCACCTGGTAGCGGAGGCTGTGCGCGGTGTCGGAAATTCCGCTTGACCGGTACGGCCGGATCATGAGTTTGGCGCGGCGCCGACCGGTCGCCGGGCGGGCCGGAGATGGCCCACCCGGCGGCGTTGCTCAGCGGGTCGCGGCGGCCAGGGCGGCGCGCAGCGTCTCGGCGTCGCCCTGGGCCGGGTGCTCCCAGTCGTTCGGGTCGGCGGAGTAGAGCACGCCGTACGCCGGGGTGTCCGGCTGGTAGCGCCATCCCTCGGTCAGCGACCCGGCGTCCACCGCGTCGTAGCCGATCCGGTCGAGGAAGGCAGTCACCTCGGCCTTCGCGGCGGCGTCGTCACCTGCGATCGCGAGGGCGCTGCGGTCGGCCGCGCCGGACGGCCGCGGCAGCGCGGCCAGGTGCTTGAAGAAGATGTTGTTGAAGACCTTGACCACCCGGGCCTCCGGCAGGTGCTGTTGGAGCAACTCGCTGCTGGTGATCTCGCCGGCGTCCAACTCCGGGAAGGCCCCGTCACGCTGCGGGTAGTAGTTGTTGGTGTCGATGACGACCTTGCCGGCCAGCGGCTCCACGGGCACCGCCCGGTAGGCCTTCAGCGGCACGCTGACCACCACCAGGTCACCCACCTGCGCCGCGTCCTGTGCCGTGCCGGCGCTGGCGTGCTTGCCCAACTCGTCGGCGAGGCCCTTCAGCGTCTCCGGCCCACGCGAGTTGCTCAGCACCACGTCGTAGCCGGCGTCGACCGCCAGCCGGGCCACGGTGCCGCCGATGTTGCCACTGCCGATCAGTCCCACAGTTGTCATGTTGGTTCCCAACTCCGTCCACCCGCGACGCATTCCCGACCGGTCCAGTGGGTTATTGCGGTTGCCGGGTTGCCGACCGGCTGCCCAGACTGCCGGGCATGCGCCGTCTCGTCGAGGGCCTCGCAACCTTCGCCACCACGGCGGGCACCTGGCTGCGCCGGGAGCCCGTCCTGCACAACGTACTGCTCACGCTGGTCGCCAGTCGGCTCTCCGGGGACGTGCCACTCTCCGGTGACGAGCAATTCGAGCGTGATCAAGGCCGCCCGGGGCGGCGCGCGGCGCTTGCCGGGGGGCGGGTCAGGCGGGGGTGGGCAGGGCCTTCTCGATCGCCTCGCGGAGGTCGCTGGCGTCGGGCTCGACCGTGGGGGCGAAGCGCGCGGCGACGCTGCCGTCGGGGGCGACCAGGAACTTCTCGAAGTTCCACCGGACGTCTCCGGTGTGCCCGTCCGCGTCCGGGGTGTCCACGAGTGCGGCGTAGAGCGGGTGCCGGTCGGGACCGTTGACGTCGACCTTCTCGGTCAGCGGGAAGGTGACCCCATAATTGACCTGGCAGAAGTCGCTGATCTCGGCGGCGCTGCCCGGCTCCTGCCCGGCGAACTGGTTGCAGGGCACCCCGAGCACCACCAGGCCGCGGTCGGCGTAGGAGTCCGCGAGCTTCTGTAGGCCGGCGTACTGCGGGGTGAGGCCGCAGCGGGAGGCCACGTTGACGACCAGAAGCGCCTTCCCGCGGTAGCGGGCCAGGTCGGCGGGGCCGCCGTTGAGGGCGTCGATCGGGATGTCGAAGACGGTCATGACCTGAGATTACGCGCCGGCCGGGTGGGGCCCCGGGGGTGGGCGGAGCAGGGGCAATCCACGCATCAGGGGAAATCGAAACATGTACATCTTGACGAAGTGATGACGCCGTGAGTACCGTCTCACCATCTCTTTTGGAAGGTTTCCTAACAGTTCGGGAGACGCCTCATGAAAAGATCGCTCCGCCGGGCCCTCTGGGCCGGTGCGGTGGTCGCCGTGACTGTCGCAGCGGTGCCGATGACCACCGCGTTCGGCGCCGGCAGTGTCACCACCACGTTCACCAGGGCACAGGACTGGGGGACCGGTCACGAGACGAAGGTGACCGTCACCAACGGCTCGAGTGCCACCGTCAACACCTGGCGCATCGAGTTCGACCTACCGTCGGGCACCACCATCAGCAGCGCCTGGGACGCCGACGTGACCAGCAGCGGCAACCACTACGTCGCGGTCAAGAAGAGCTGGGCCGGCGGTCTCGTCCCGGGTGCATCGTTCAGCTGGGGTTACAACGGCACCGGCTCCTTCAAGGCCCCGCTGAACTGCACAGTCAACGGCGCACCCTGCGGCGGCGGCACCCCCACCAGCCCGCCGACCACGACCCCGCCACCGACCACCACCCCACCGACCACGGCACCGCCGACCACAGCACCGCCCACCACGGCACCGCCGACCACAAACCCGCCCAACCCGGGCGGCAAAAAGGTCGTCGGCTACTTCGCCGAGTGGGGCGTCTACGGACGGAACTACCACGTCAAGAACATCCAGACCAGCGGCTCCGCCGCCAAGCTGACCCACATCCTGTACGCCTTCGGCAACACCACAGGTGGCCGCTGCGCCATCGGAGACAGCTACGCCGACTACGAGAAGGCGTACACGGCGGCGGACAGCGTGGACGGCGTCGCCGACACCTGGGACCAGCCGCTGCGGGGCAGTTTCAACCAGCTGCGCAAGCTCAAGCAGATGAACCCGCACCTCAAGGTGATCTGGTCGTTCGGCGGCTGGACCTGGTCCGGCGGCTTCACCCAGGCCGCGCAGAACCCGGCGGCCTTCGCCGAGAGCTGCTACAACCTCGTCGAGGATCCGCGCTGGGCCGACGTCTTCGACGGCATCGACGTCGACTGGGAATACCCCAACGCCTGCGGGCTGACCTGTGACAGCAGCGGCCCCAACGCGTTCAAGAACGTGATCAGCGCGCTGCGGTCGAGGTTCGGGTCCAGCGCCCTGGTCACCGCCGCGATCACCGCGGACGGCAGCAACGGCGGCAAGATCGACGCCGCCGACTATGCCGGTGCCATCGGCAACCTCAACTGGCTGATGCCGATGACCTACGACTACTTCGGGGCCTTCGCCGCCCAGGGGCCGACCGCACCGCACTCGCCGCTCACCTCGTACACCGGCATCCCGCAGCAGGGCTTCAACTCCGACGCCGCGATCCAGAAGCTCAAGAGCAAGGGCGTCCCGGCCAACAAGTTGCTGCTCGGCATCGGCTTCTACGGCCGAGGCTGGACCGGGGTCACCCAGGCCGCACCGGGTGGCAGCGCCACCGGCGCGGCACCGGGCACCTACGAGGCGGGCATCGAGGACTACAAGGTCCTCAAGAACACCTGCCCGGCCACCGGCACGGTCGCCGGCACGGCGTACGCCAAGTGCGGCAGCAACTGGTGGAGCTACGACACCCCGTCGACCATCAACGGCAAGATGCAGTACGCGAACAACCAGGGCCTCGGTGGCGCGTTCTTCTGGGAGCTCTCCGGTGACACCAGCAACGGTGAGCTCATCGGCGCCATCAAGGGCGGTCTCGGCTGAGCCGAAGGCCGACGCAGCACCCGCACGGCGGGGAGGGGCGCGCACCGTCCCTCCCCGCCCGTGACACACCGGCCCGGTCCGCGCCCAGCGTCGGCCGGGCCGCCGCCGTTGGGTTGGGCCTGCCCGATGTGGCAGACTCGCGGCTCGGCAGGTCTCGATCTCACCGTCGACGGAGGTGGTCATGCGCCCGACCCACCGCAGGCTGGCGGCAACGGCCGCCGGGCTGGTGTTGCTGCCGGTCACCCTGGTCGGCTGCGGAATCGGCGGCGGCGCCAAGGATGAGCCGGCCGCCAAGCCCCAGCGAGCCCCCGCCGAGGAGGCCGCCAGCCGATCCCGGGAGCGCGTGCAGGCATACCTCGACGCGATGACCGCCAAGGACGTCGCCGCTGGCCGCAGCCAGCTCTGCGCTCTGCTGCACGACGGGTTCGACCTGGGTGCCACCGGCCCCAACGGCGACTTCGCCGATCACTTCCAGGTGCCTGAGGCGGCCATCACCGACGTCCGGTCCGGTCCGCTCGGGCAGGAAGTCAGCGTCTCGGTCTCGGTCAGCGCCGGCAAGCGCACCGTCGCCCGGCCGCTGGTGTTCACCGTCACCCGCGACGGAAGCGACTGGTGCATCGCCGGGGAGGCGCCGGGCGGCCCGGCCGCCAACCCGACACCGACCGGCATCCGACCCTCTCGCGCGTCCTGACCAGCGCCCGGCGGATTGATCTTCCATCTGTCGGAACCGTCCCCCTCGCTGCCTGGGCAACCCGACGGTCGCCGTAGGCTTTCTGTCATGCGCCATGAGTGGCATCAGCTGAGCCCTCCCGCAGTGGGCAGTCCTGGTCTGCAGACCAGCCGACCGACCGTCGACTCCGCCGAGGACGCCGCGCTCGGCCTGGACCGATGGCGGGAGCTGCCCCGCGAGCAGGTCCCGCCGTGGTCCGACCCGGCCGCCGTCGCCGAGGTCTGCAAGGTCCTCGACACCGTGCCGTCGGTCGTCGCGCCCTACGAGGTGGACCAACTCCGGCAGAAGCTCGCCCTGGTCTGCGAGGGCAAGGCGTTCCTGCTCCAGGGCGGCGACTGCGCCGAGACGTTCGCCGACAACACCGAGAGCCACCTGCTGGCCAACGCCCGCACCCTGCTCCAGATGGCGATCGTGCTCACCTACGGTGCGTCGCTGCCGGTGGTCAAGGTCGCCCGAGTCGCAGGGCAGTACACCAAGCCCCGCTCACTGCCCACCGACGCGCGCGGCCTGCCCGCCTACCGCGGCGACATGATCAACTCGCTGGAGGCCGACCCGGTCGCCCGGGTCGCCGACCCGCAACGCATGATCCGGGCGTACGCCAACTCGGCGGCGGCGATGAACATGCTCCGGGCGTACCTGGCCGGAGGGCTCGCCGACCTGCACGCCGTGCACGACTGGAACAAGGGCTTCGTGAAGAACTCCCCGGCGGGGGAGCGCTACGAGGCGATCGCCCGGGAAATTGACCGGGCGCTGGCCTTCATCCGGGCCTGCGGCATGACCGACGACGAGGCTCTGCGCACCGTCACCCTCTACTGCTCCCACGAGGCGCTGGCCCTGGAGTACGACCGGGCACTCACCCGGGTCTCCGACCGTCGGGCGTACGGGCTCTCCGGGCACTTCCTCTGGATCGGCGAGCGCACCCGGCAGATCAGCGGGGCGCACATCGACTTCATCTCCCGGATCGCCAACCCGATCGGCGTCAAGCTCGGCCCGACCACCTCCCCGGACGAGGCGATCGAGCTGTGCGAGAAGCTCAACCCGGACAACATCCCCGGCCGGCTCACCCTGATCAGCCGGATGGGCAACCACCGGGTGCGCGACGCCCTGCCGCCGATCGTCGCCAAGGTCACCGCCGCCGGCGCCAAGGTGGTCTGGCAGTGCGACCCGATGCACGGCAACACGCACGAGTCGTCCAACGGCTACAAGACCCGGCACTTCGACCGCATCGTCGACGAGGTGCTCGGCTATTTCGAGGTGCACCGAGGGCTGGAAACCCACCCCGGTGGCCTGCACGTCGAGTTGACCGGCGAGGACGTCACCGAGTGCCTCGGCGGTGCCCAGGGCATCGAGGATCTCGACCTGCCCGGCCGGTACGAAACCGCCTGCGACCCGCGACTGAACACCCAGCAGTCGTTGGAGTTGGCCTTCCTGGTAGCCGAGATGCTCCGTGGCTGAGCTTGCGAGCCCCGCAGTCGACAAGTCGGAAGGATGACCATGGCTGGCGCGAGGAGTGAGCTTGCGAGCCCCGCAGTCGGCAAGTCGGAAGGATGACCATGGCTGACGCGAGGAGTGAGCTTGCGAGCCCCGCAGTCGGCAGCCGAAAGGATGACCATGGCTGACCTGTTCGTGGACCTGCGCTCCGATACGGTGACCCGACCCACCGCCGGGATGCGGGAGGCGATGGCCACCGCCGAGGTCGGTGACGACGTCTACGGCGAGGATCCGACCGTCAACGCGCTGGAGGCCGAGGTCGCGGCGCTGTTCGGGCACGAGGCGGCGCTGTTCGCCCCGAGCGGGTCGATGGCCAACCAGATCGCCCTGCAACTGTTGGTGTCTCCCGGCGACGAACTGCTCTGCGACGCCGACGCGCACGTGGTCACGTACGAGATCGGTGCCGCTGCCGCGTACGGCGGGATTTCCTCGCGGACCTGGCCTGCGGTCGGCGCGGACATCGACCCGGAGGCGGTGGCCGCGATGATCCGGCCGGACGGCTACTTCGCCGTCCCGACCCGCGCGATCGCCGTCGAGCAGACCCACAATCGCGGCGGCGGCGGGGTGATTCCGCTGGCTACCCTGCGGAAGCTGCGCGGGGTCGCTGACGACGCGGGCGTGGCGCTGCACTGCGACGGCGCCCGGATCTGGCACGCGCACGTTGCCGACCGGGTGCCCCTGATCGAGTACGGCCGGCTCTTCGACACGCTGTCGGTGTGTCTCTCCAAGGGCCTCGGCGCGCCCGTCGGCTCGCTGGTGGTGGGCAGCGCGGAGAAGATCGAACGAGCCCGGATGATCCGTAAGCGGATGGGTGGTGGCATGCGTCAGGCCGGCATTCTCGCCGCCGCCGGCCGGTACGCGCTCGCGCACCACATCGACCGGCTGGCCGATGACCACGCCCGGGCGGCCCGGCTCGCCGAGGCGGTCGCGCCGTTCGGCGTGCTCGCCACCGTGGTTCGCACCAACCTGGTCGCGCTGGACCTCACGAAGCACGCCCTGGACGCGCGTGCCCTGGCCGCCGCCGCGCGGGCCGAGGGCGTGTTGATCTCGGTGCTCGGCCCCCGTACCGCCCGCCTGGTCACCCACCTCGGCCTCAACGACGCGGACATAGACCGCGCCATCGCAGCCCTACCCCGAATCCTCGCCGCAACCTAACCGGCCTCTCGCCGGCCTCTCCCCGGCCTCTCCCGCCTCTCGCCCCGGTGATCAAGAGGTTTGCGTCATTCCACGGCTGGAATCTGACGCAAACCTCTTGATCACCACGCAGAGAGGTGGGTGGGTGGGGTGGGGGTTAGGCGGGGGGTGGTGGTTAGGCGGGTTAGGGTGGTTATGTCGGCGGTGTGGCCTATGTGCTTTTCGCTTGGGGTTTCCACGACGATCGGGACGCCAGCGGTGGCTGGGTGGGCCATCAGTTCGGCGAAGGCGGGCTCACCGATGGTGCCCTTGCCGATGTTCTCGTGCCGGTCCCGGGTGGAGCCGCACAGATCCTTCGAGTCGTTGGCGTGGATCAGCCGCAGCCGATCCGCACCCACTGTGGCCACCAGAGTGTCCAGGGTCGCCGTCATGCCGCCCTCGGCCGCCAGGTCGTGCCCTGCGGCCCAGGCATGGCAGGTGTCGAAGCAGACCCCGAGCATGGGGTGCCGGTCCACCGCGTCCAGGTAGGGCCCGAGCTGCTCCACCCGGGAAGCGAGTGACCGGCCACCGCCCGCGCTCGGCTCGACCAGCAACATCGGCCCACCGACGTCGGCGGTCCAGTCGAGCAACGGCAGCAGTTCGCGGCGGACCTGTCGCATGGCCGCCTCGGCGTGCCCCTCGTCCACCGAACTGCCCGCGTGGAACACCACCGCCTGAGCGCCGATCGCTACGCCCCGACGAAGCGCGTGTGCCAGCGTCTGCGTCGACTTCTCGACCGTTTCCGGGGTGGGCGATCCGAGGTTGACCAGCAACGCGGCGTGGATGAACGCCGGAATGCCTCGTTCGGCGCAGCCGTCTCGAAACAGGGTGTCCTGTTTGGGGTCACCGTTGGGCAGTGCCCAGCCCCGCGAGTTGGAGACGTAGACCTGCACCACCTTGGCGCCGGTCGTGTCGGCGTACGGCAGGGCGGCCTTGGCCAGCCCACCCGAGGTGGGGGTGTGCGCGCCCACCGGCCGCGACGAGAGCGCCGGCATCAGAAGCACGTGAGGACGACCGGGGTGCCCGGCGGCACCTGCGAGTTCTCGACGGGGACCTGGATCTGGGCCACGGCGTTCGGGTTGCCCGCAACCGTCACCGGGTAGCCCTGGCTCTCCAGCACCTGCTTGGCCTGCTGACAAGGCAGGCCGATCACCCGGGGCACCACGACCAGCGGCGGACCCTTGCTGATGTCCAGTTTGACCTCGGTGCCCTTCTCCACGCCGGCACCGTCGGCCGGGCTCTGGCCGAGGATCTCGTCCTTGGGCTTGTCGGAGTCCTTGAAGGTCTCCACCGGCACCAGGCTGAGCGAGGCCAGGGTGGCCTTGGCCTCGGTCAGGTTCTTGCCGACCAGGTTCGGCACCGTCACCGGCGCTCTGCCCCGGCTCAGAATGAGGGTGACCTTCGCACCCGGTTTGACCTCGGCGCCGACCTTGGGGGAGCTTTCCACAACGACCCCTGCCGGCAGGCTGTCGTCGTAGCGGGGGGTCCCCTTGGCCACCACCAGCTTCAGGTTGACCAGGTCCGCCTCGGCAAGCTCGAACTCCTTGCCGATCACGTCCGGCACAGGGAAGCGCTCCGGGCCGAGCGAGAGGGTCAGGGTGATCGTGCCACCCTTGACGATCTTGGCGCTGGAGGTCGGGCTCTGCCCCAGCACGCTGTCCTTCGGGGCGGTCTCGTCGAAACGCGGCTCACCATATTTCAGGATGAGCCCGGCGCGGTCGGCCTGCGCCTGCGCGTCGGTCTTGCTCAGGCTCACCAGCTGTGGAGCAGTCGTGTAACGGCCGGCGCCGAACCACCAACCCCCGACGGCGGCCACCAGACCCAGCACCACCACCACGGCCGCGACGGCCAGCCGGCCGCGCGGATTGTTCAGCACCGTGGTGCGCAGCGCGGCGAGCCGGGAACCCATGCCCTCCGCCGGCTCCGGGGCAGCCCGCCGACGACCGGGCCCCTGGCTGGCAGCCCCCTCGGGCAGCCTCGCCCAGGCCGGGCGATCGGTCGGTCGGACCGTCGCGACCATCATGGTCGGCTGGGAGAGCGACACATCGTCGGTCACCGGGCGAAGCACGGCGGTACGGGTGTTGGCGTCGCCCAGACGTTCCCGGGCAACCTGCACCTCGGCCAGCAGGGCGCTGGCGTCGGCGGGCCGCGCGCCGGGATCGCGCCGAGTGGCCCGCTGCACGAGGTCGTCGAGGACCGGTGGCAGGCCAGGCACCAGCGTCGAGGGTGCCGGCACGTCCCGGTCGACGTGCTGCCAGGCGACGTCCACCGGGCGGTCCCCGTCGTACGGCACACGGCCGGTGAGCATCTCGAACAGCACGATTCCGGCCGAGTAGACGTCGGTGCGCGGATCGGCACGGCCCTCGGTGACCAGCTCCGGGGCAACGTACGCCACGGTGGCCATCAGTTGGTTTCCCTGCTCCTCGTCGGCGCTCGCCTCGACGGCCCGGGCCAGCCCGAAGTCGGCCACCTTGACGACGCTGTCGACCAGATTCGCGACACCGCCGGTGGGCGCCTCGGCGACCAGAACGTTCTCCGGCTTGACGTCGCGATGTACGAGACCGGCCCGGTGCGCGGCGGCGATCGCGGCGAGCATCTGCTCGGCGATGGCCAGCGCCTCGTCCGGGTTGAGCCGGCGTCGTTCGGCCAGCACGTCGCGCAGAGTACGGCCGCGGACGTACTCCATCACCAGGTATGGCAGACCGGCGTGGGTGCCCTGGTCGTAGACCGCCACCACGTTCGGGTGGGTCAGCCGGGCGATGGTCTTCGCCTCGTCGGTGAACCGAGCCACGAAGTTGGCGATCCGGGCCCGGGCCTCGGGCGCCTGGGTCGGGTGAATGATCTTGACAGCGACGGTGCGCTCGAGGCGTTCGTCCGTGGCGGTATACACGGTCGCCATGCCGCCACGGGCCACGCGACCGCGAATGCGGTAGCGCCCGTCGATCAGCGAGCCCAGCAACGTGTCGGCGACCTGTGTGTCCATCGGCAGGGAGTCTATGTGTCCTGAGGGTGAAGGTTGAACAGGATGCTACAGCCGAACGCCGAACTGGTTCGTCCCGCCGCGCTCGCTGCCCCTTATCCGCTGGTCAGTGGCGCTCATGGGAGTGGGTCCGCTCGATCGTCCGGGGTGCCGGTGGCCTGTCGCGCCGGCGACGTGGCAGGGTGGTCGGGTGACCGAACCCGTACCCGACCAGGCCGTGCCCGGCCTGGAGCTCGCCGGACCAGCCGACCCGGCCGGCTGGCTGACCCTGCCCGACGTCGCCGAGCGCCTCGACGTGTCGATCAGCAAGGTGCACCAGATGATCCGTGACCGGGAGTTGTTGGCGGTCCGCCGCGACGGCGTCCGCCGAATCCCGGCGGACCTGGTTGCCAACCAGGTCGTGCTCAAGCACCTGCCCGGCGTGCTCAACCTGCTCACCGACAACGGCTACGACGACGAGGCCGCCCTGCGCTGGCTGTACGAGCCGGACGACACCCTCCCCGGCGCCACCCCAGCCGCCGCCCTGTCCGGCGACCAGGCCCGCGAGGTGAAGCGCCGAGCCCAAGCCCTGGGCTTCTAACCCGCCCCGCGTTGATCATGAGGTTGGCGGTGCGACACGTCGAGGCGAATGGCGCTAACCTCATGATCAACGCTGCGGGCGGCTGCGGGCGGGCGCGGGCGCGGGCCGGGAAAGGTTAGTCGGCTCGGCGGGTTGCTGCTATGGCTAGGTCTACCAGGGCTTGGCGGGCCTCGGTGTCGAGGTCGACAGCGGTCAGGGCCGCCAAGGCGGCGTCGGTGAGCGTGACGATCCGCTGCTCGGTGCGGGCCAGCGCCCCGCTTGCGGAGATCAGCTCGCGGAGCCGAGCCACCCCCTGCTCGTCCAACTCCGGGTCGCCGAGCCGGCTGAGCAGCAGCTCGCGGCCCGCGTCGTCGGTGGTCTCCACGGCCGCCGCCACCAGGTAGGTGCGCTTGCCTTCGCGCAGGTCGTCCCCGGCCGGTTTGCCGGTCAGCGTCGGGTCACCGAAGACTCCCAGCACGTCGTCGCGGAGCTGGAACGCCTCGCCCAGCGGCAGCCCGTACGCCGAGTAGGCCGTCCGCACATCGGCCGTCGCGTCGGCCAGCGCTGCGCCGAGCAGCATCGGCCGCTCGACGGTGTACTTCGCGGACTTGTACCGGGCGACCTTGCTGGCCCGCTCCACCGAGGTGTCCCCGGTGACCTGCGTCAGCACGTCGAGGTACTGCCCGACGGTGACCTCGGTGCGCATCTCGTCGAAGACCGGCCGGGCCCGGGCCAACGACCACAGGTCGAGTCCCGCGGAGTGCAGCAGCTCGTCGGACCAGACCAGGCAGAGATCGCCGAGCAGGAGGGCCGCGGCGTCGCCGAAGCCGTCCGGGTCACCGCCCCAGCCGGCCTCCCGGTGCCGCGCGGCGAACCGCCGGTGCACCGCGGGCTCGCCACGGCGGGTGTCGGAGCGGTCCATCAGGTCGTCGTGGATCAGGGCACTGGCCTGTACGAATTCCAGCGCGGCCAGGGCGGTGAGGACCTGGTCGCCGTCCACCCCGCCAGCGCCCCGAAACCCCCAGTACGCGAATGCCGGACGTAGTCGCTTGCCGCCGCCGAGCACGAAGGCCTCGATCGCCTCGGCCACCGGGATCAGGGCGTCATCCACGGCGGTGAGTCGGGCTCGTTGGCCGGCCAGGAACTCGGTGAGTGCCTTGTCGACCCGTTGCCGCAGGCCGGCACGGTCGACGGGGGATACGGGGGCAGCGTGGGTCACGCTTCGACGCTAGCGGGTCGCCGTGGCGCGCGCTCCACCGCCACGGGTAGTCCCGCCGGTGCGGCCGGGACCGGTTCGCCCGGCCGGTCGCGCGCCGGCCGGCGCGGTGCGGCCCGGCCCGGTGGCTCGCGTCGAGCCGGCCCGACGGGTGGCCGCGGCAGCTTCGGCGAGCGCCACCAGCGGCACGTCCAGGACGACGGCGAGCCAGCCGAGCCAGAACCCTCCGGGCACGCGACGCTGTCGTTCCCACCGGGACACCTCGTGCCGACTCAGCGTCGGCACCCCGGCGGCGGCACACAACTCGGCGGCGGTGCGCTGCTGGCTCCAGCCACGGGCCAGCCGGCACCGGGCCAGCAGCGGCCCGAGCTGCGCTGGGCGCGGCGATGCGGGCGGGATCATCGGTCCTCCTGGCGGGCGTCGAGGCGGTGACGACCCACCCGCCCCGACTGGGCGGATCGGCGCCACCGCGTGGTTGCTGACCCCCGCGCGGGACCTCGGGGCCGCCCCCGCCGCCCCTCCCACGCCACCCATTTCTACCCCGGGGGTACGACGCCTTCCGCCCGCCGGGTCCGGGCGGGGCGGTACCGGCCGCGGGGTGGGAAGCGTCTGGGCCGTGGAGGCGTCGCCCGCTAGAGTCGGGTCGTGGCGCTCGGTCTTCCCTCGGTACTCCCCAATCCGCAGCCGGCGATCGGGGAGCTCATCCGCGCGCGCCAGCCGACCTTCTCGTTCGAGTTCTTCCCGCCCAAGACCGAGGCGGGGGAGCGGCTGCTCTGGCAGGCCATCCGCGAGCTGGAGTCGCTGCGCCCGTCGTTCGTGTCGATCACGTACGGCGCTGGTGGCTCGACCCGGGACACCACCGTGGCGGTGACCGAGCGGATCGCCACCGACACCACCCTGCTGCCGATGGCCCACCTGACCGCGGTCAACCACTCCGTCGCCGAGCTGCGGCACGTGATCGGCCGGCTCGCCGGGGTGGGCGTGCGCAACGTGCTGGCCGTCCGCGGTGACCCCCCGGGCAACCCGGGCGGTGAGTGGATCCGCCACCCCGAGGGCGTGGACTACGCCGAGGACCTGGTCCGACTGGTGCGCGATGCCGGCGACTTCAGCGTCGGCGTGGCGGCCTTCCCGTACAAGCACCCCCGCTCGCCCGACGTGGCCAGTGACACCGCCCAGTTCGTCCGCAAGTGCCGTGCCGGTGCGGAGTTCGCGATCACGCAGATGTTCTTCGAGGCCGACGACTACCTGCGGCTGCGTGACCGGGTGGCCGCCGCAGGCTGCGACACCCCGATCCTGGCCGGGGTGATGCCGGTGACCCAGATCGGCACCATCGAGCGGTCTGCGCAGCTGTCCGGTGCGCCCTTCCCACCGGCGCTGGCGGCCCGCTTCGAGCGCGTCGCCGACGACCCGGAGGCTGTCCGCAGGCTCGGCATCGAGCAGGCCAGCGAGATGTGCCGCCGACTGCTGGACGAGGGCGTGCCGGGAATCCACTTCATCACGCTCAACCGATCCACCGCGACCCGCGAGGTCTGGCAGAACCTGAAGGTCGGCGCGCGGTTGTGATCGCCGAGCCGGCGATACCTGATGCCCGGCGCGACGGTTGATCCGTGGTGGGCACACAGCTGAACTGGGATCAGTACGCCACGGCGTGGGCGCGGTTGCATGGTGGCTTCGACCCCCGGGTCGCAGCGCCGGTGGTGCGCGCCTGGCTGCGGTTCTCGTACCACGTCGGGTATGTGCTGGGCCGGCTGCGGGTCAGCCCCACCGCGGTCACCGTGGTCGGGGTGCTGCTCTGCTTCTGCGTTCCGCTGCTGGTGACCCAGCCGGGGGACGGGCCGTTCCTCGGCGCGTTGTTCGTGCTGCTCGCGGCCGTGGCGGACAGCGTGGACGGCGCGGTGGCGGTCGCCACCGGCCGCACCACGCGGCTCGGCTACGTCTACGACTCGGTGGCCGACCGGCTCGGTGAGGTGGCGTGGTTGCTGGCGTTCTGGCTGGTCGGCGCGCCGGGTGCGCTGGTCGTCGCGGGCGGCGCGTTGTCCTGGTTGCACGAGTACGTCCGAGCCCGGGCGGTCGCCGCCGGCATGCGCGACATCGGCGCGGTGACGGTCGGTGAACGTCCCACCCGGGTCTCGGTGGCGCTGGTCGGGTTGCTGGTCGCCGGGCTGGCCGGGCTCATCGAGCCGGACCTGGCCGCCGGCACCATCACCATGGCGACAGCGGTGTGGGTGTTGCTGGCCGGTTTCGGCCTGGGGCAGCTGCTCTCCAGCATCCGGCGCGCCCTGCTCGACGCTGGCTGAACGTCCGCGCCCTGCTCGACGCCGGCTGAACGTCCGCGCCCTGCCCGACGCCGGCTGAACGTCCGCGCCCTGCTCGGCGCCGGCCGAGCGACCCGGCCTACCAGGCGGGGCCGATCTCGTCGGCGACGATCTGCGCGGAGAGGGTCACCATCGGCAGCCCGCCGCCCGGGTGGGTGGAGCCGCCCACCAGCCACAGCCCGTTCACCGGGCCCCGGTTGGCGGGGCGGAGCAGCCCGCCGGCGGTGCCGTAGATCGAGCCGCCCGGCGCGCCGGTCGCCGCGCCCAGGTCGGCCGGAGTGCGGATCTCCCGGAACAGCAGCCGGTCGCGCACGTCCACGCCGCGCCGCGCCAGCACGTCCAGGATCCGGTCGGCGTACGCGTCGGCCAGCCCCGGGCGTCGCCAGTCGACCGCCCCCGCCGCGGTGCCGTGGCGGGGTGCGTTGACCAGCACGAACCAGGCCTCATGTCCGGCCGGGCGGACCATCGGGTCGTCGGCCACGGTGACGAACACCGTCGGGTCGGCTGCCGGCCGGGCCCGTACGCCCCGCCCGGGGTCGCCGAAGACCGCGTCGAACTCGGCGTCGTAGTTGTCGGGGAAGAAGACGGTGTGGTGGGCCAGCCCGGTGCTGCCGGAGACACCGAGCAGCAACACGAAACCGGCGAGGCTGCGGTCGGTCAGCCCGGCCAGCCGACGCGGGTGCGGCAGCAGGTCACGGTAGACGGTGAGCGCGTCGGTGTTGGCCACCACCACGTCGGCGGGCACCGGCGCGGTGACGCCGGCGAGGCGTACCCCGTGCACTCGACCGCCGGTCGCGTCGATCCGGGTCACCGTGGCATCGGTCTGCACGACCACGCCGAGGTCCAGGCAGCGCGTCAGCAGCGCGTCGGCGAGCGTGCCCAACCCGCCGCGCAGATACCAGCCGCCGAAGGTCAACTCGGCGTACGGGACCGCGACCAGCGCCGCCGGCGCCCGGCGTGGGTCGGCGCCGGTGTAGGTGGCGTACCGGTCCAGCATCATCCGCAGCCGCGGGTCGGACAGGTGCCGGCGGCCCAACTTGCGCAGAGTGCGGCCCGGGGCGATGGCGGCCAGGTCGCCGACCCGCCAGGCCAGCGACGCGAGGTCGCGGGGGGAGTCGACGGTACGGCGCAGAATGTCCCGCTCGGAGGCGTGCCACACCCGTTCGGCTCGCCGCCACAGCCGTTGCCAGTCGGCCGCCGCCCGGTCTCCGAAGGCGGCCCCGATCCGGGTGGCGAACTCCACCGGGTCGGCGCACGAATCCAGTGTCGGTCCGCCGCCGGGGAAGACGTGCCGGACGATCGGGTCCAGTGCAACCAGGTCCAGGTATTCGTCGAGCTTCGCCCCGGTCGCCTCGAACAGGTCGTGGAAGACCTCGGGCAGGGTGAGCAGGCTCGGCCCGGTGTCGAAGTGGAACGACCCGGCGGGGGTGTCGTGCGCGTACCGGCCGAGCTTGCCACCGACCGTGTCGGCGCGCTCGAAGACGGTCACCTGGTGCCCGGTGGCGGCCAGCCGGGCGGCGGTGGCGAGGCCACCCACCCCGGCGCCGACGACCACGATCCGCGCCATGCCGCGCCCTCCTAGCTGACCGGGCGGCCCCGCCAGGTCAGGCGGCGTCGCTTTCGCAGATGGTACGACCGCAGGGTCAGCCAACCGAGGACCACGACCGACACGGGGTGTGCGAGCGCGTCGGGCCACCACCGGCCCCCGGTCGCCCGTGCGGTGAGCGCCCGCCCGGCCACCCCGAGCAGGTAGCCGGCCAGGCCCACGGCGACCACCGCCGGCGCGCCGGCGGCCACACCCACCAGCGCGATCAGCGGCGGGGCGGTGTAGAGCAGCAGCAGCGACGCCACCACGGCCGCCGCGGCACCGGGGTGCCCGAACGACGCCCAGAGCGACTTCGAGTACCCGTCGCGCAACTGCGGCCAGTCGTCGTACATCCGGCAGGTGGCCAGCCGGGAGCCGTCGGCCAGGGCGATCCGCCCACCGGCCCGCTTGACCGCCCGGGCCAGCTCGATGTCCTCCAGGATCTTGTCGGCGACCGCGGCGTGCCCGCCGGCGGCGGTGTAGCCGGCCCGGTCCAGCACCAGGAACTGCCCGCCCGCCGCGGCCAGCGACGGCCGCGGCGAGCGTTCCATGGCGCGCAGCGGCAGGAACGTCAACCAGAGCCACTGCAGCAGCGGCTGCACCAGCCGGTCGGCCGCCGTCGCCACCACGATCCGGGGGTACGGAGACAGCAGCGTCACGCGGGCGGCGCGTAGTTCGGTGACGGCAGCGGCGACCGCGTGCGGGGCGAGCACCACGTCGGCGTCGACGAACACCAGCGCGGTGGCGTCCGGGTCGGCCTGGGTGGCCAACTGCCAGCAGGCGTGCGGCTTGCCCAGCCAACCCGGCGGTGGGGCGACCCCGGTGAGCAGTGTGACCCGCGGGTCGTCGCCGACCACCGCGCGGACCACGTCGGCGGTGTCGTCGGTCGACCCGTCGTCGAGGATCACGATGCTCAGCCCGGGCACGCCACGCTGGGCGAGCAGGGCACGCAGGCATCCGGTGACGCGGGCGGCCTCGTCGCGCAGCGGCAGCAGCACGGCGACCGACTCGTCGATCTGGTCGGGTCGGTCCGTGAGCCGGCGCAGCCATCCGGCGGCGTTGAGCCAGGTGTGCCCGGTCAACGCGGCGACGGCGATCAGCAGGGCGAGCAGGCCGGTCATCGGGTCGCATCGACGCCGGGGCGGTGCGGCTGGTGGTCGTCCCGAACGGAGGCACCGCCCCGGCGGGCACGCAGCAGGGCCACCGCCAACGGCACTGCGGTCACCGACATGCCGGCGGCACCCCAGAGCGCCGAGGCGGGCAGGTCGAGGAAGACGGCGTGGGCCAGGATGCTGGAGAAGTACGTCCACAGGTAGAGCGCGACCATCGGGTGGTCCCGTCGATCGGTGTGCTCGGCGGCCAGCCCGGCCAACGGGCGCAGCGCGCTCATCATCAGCACCGCGAAGAGCAGCCAGCCCAGGTAGTTGCTGATCGGGATGCCGGGCAGGCCGGGCAACGCTCCGGTGGCGTCCCGCCAGACCCAGTAGCCCTCAGCCACCATCTGTGGATCGAGGAAGAGGTCCCAGGCGGCCAGACCCACCGTGGCCAGCGCGATCCGCCCGACCCACCGGCCGGCCGTCGTTCCGCTGCCGGCCGTCGACCCGTTGCCGCCGGTCAGCCGGACCGCCGCCAGCCAGGCCGGCCAGGCCATCCAGGTCCAGGCCAGCGGAATGATCAGCGGCACCCCGGCCAGCTTGGGGCCCAACTCGCCGGAGTAGTCGTAGCTGCCGAACGGCACACCGGTGGCCACCCCGATCGCCTCGATCGCGAACCCGCCGCCGGTGGCCACCGCGACCAGCGCCGCCGCGACCCGCGGGCCCCGGCTGAGCAGTGCGTGGCCGACCGAGAGCAGCCAACCGAGGACGACGGTGGCCACGGTGAGCCCGGCCCGGGTGGGGCCGGTGGTGAGCGGGTAGCAGATCTGGGCGAACACCAGGACGGCGAGCAGCGTCCAGGAGATCCGCCGGGTCATGACAGCGGTGGCTCGAGCGGCAGGTCCCGACCGAGTACGCCGAACGGTCGCTCGTCGCCAGGGAAGTAGAAGTTGCGCAGCACGTCGACGAAGCCGAACCGCCGGTACAACCGCCAGGCCCGCGAGGTCTGCTCGTCGGCCTCCGGGGTGGACAGCAGCGTGGTGTCGCCTTCGGCCATGCCGAGCAGCGCGCGCAGCTGGCCGGTGCCCAGGCCGTGCCCCTGGGCCGGTGGCCGGACATGCAGCTCGACCACCTCGAAGCAGTCGGTGAGCCAGCGCGTACGGGTCGGGGCGTCCAGCGCTCGGTGCACCTGGTCGTGCCACCACTGGCCGGAGGCGCCCAGGTAGCCGTAGCCGAAGCCGGCGAGGTGACCCTCGCTGGTCAGGCTGGCGACCGCCCGGAAACCCGGTCGGCGGACGTGGGTGGCGATGTAGCCGCGCCGGGCCTCCAGCAGGTCGGTGCGGTATCCCATCGCCTCGCCGTAGACGGTCACCACGTCGTCCAGCCGCCGGACGAGATCGTCCGGCGTCCAGCGCACCAACCTCATGCCCGTCCACCTTTCACCGTTGCCGGGCCGCCGTCGGTGACCCATCCGAGCACCGTCCGGTCGCCGCTCACGTCGCGCACCTCGAACCGGGCGAACAACTCCTCGGCGTACCAACCCGCGATGGGGGTTCGCATGATCGCCGCCCGGTGCTCCGGGTGACGGTACGCGAACGCCACCAGGTCCGTAGGGTCGCGCCACACGCTCACCGTGCCCTGCCAGCCCAGCGGCGCCTCCCCGACCCCGAACCGGGCCAGCAGACCGGGCGCGTCGCGCAGGGCGGCGGCCACCGGGGGGACCGCCCGCCAGAAGGTGGCCGCCCGACGGGCCCGCAGCCGGGCTCGGGTCAGCGCCAGCACCGGGCCGGTGACCTGGCCGCCCGGGGGCTCGCCGAACGGCCGCTGGCCGGACCACTCGCCCCGGCTGGTCAGCGGCCGCAGGTCGACCCGGGCCTGGGCGTGGGCGATGCGTGCCCAGGCGCGCCCGACCGACGAGTCGTCGAAGTCGGCCGCCGCGGCGGGGGAGTCCCAGACGGTCAGCGCCGCCCACCGGGTCAGGTCGGCATCGCCAGGCCCGAAGCCGGTGCCGGTCCCGGTGCCCAGCAGCTTGCCGAATCGGACGCCCGGGAGGGCCCGCAGCCGGCGCGGGTCCACCGCCATCCGGCTCAGCGCCCGGGGCAGCGCGCCGCGGGAGGTCCGCCACACGTGCAGGGTGACCAGCTCTGGAGGCGCGCTGCTGTGCCTGCTGGTTCGCTCGCTCCGCTCGCTCACGCCACCGCTTCGCGGCGGCGCGAGCGCGGGTGCCCGAGTGGGGCGACCCCTCCGATCGGCTGCCCGGTGTGGGCCCGGACGAACTCCGGGGTGGCGCGGCGCAGCCGGGTGGCACCGATCGATGCCGCCAGGCCGGCGGTGTCGACCCGGTGCGCGCCGGAGGTGAGCACGAGCAGCGGCGCGTCGTCCGCGTCGAAGATCAGCGAGTTGGCGATCTGGCCGACCTCGACGCCGAGCGCCTCGGCGGCCGCGACGGCCGTGTGCACCGCGTCGGGCAGCAGGCGGACCGTGCTGGGCTCACCGGCGCCGTCGAGCGCGTCGGCGTCGGCGAGCGCGTCCTGCACCGCCCGTAGGTTCGGGTGTGGCTGCATGTCGCCATTCTTCCCGGTCCGCCGGTGGCGGTTCACCCGGCCGGCACGGGCGGCGCGTCACACGTTGCATTTTCGTCGGAGGGGAGGTGTACTGTCAGCAGCAGTTAGAACGAGTGTTCGATTGCCTCGAACGCCCGTTCCAACCAGCCGGAGCGCGGCGTTTCGCGGCGCCAGCTCCGGGCGGTGTGGCTCCGCGGGCCGCACCTGGGTTTCCGGGCAGTCGCGAGCCTGGTCCCGACAGGCAGGAGCGTGGGGGGGCGGCCCCCCCCCCCCCCCCGCGGGCCCCCCCCCCCCCCCCCCCCCCCCCACGGCCGGTTCAGGCCGTCGGGCGCTCCCGCTTCGGGAGCTTGGCCACCACCATGTCGTACGACGCGTCGACCGC
>NZ_JBNCKP010000023.1:0-114913 GCF_049841575.1 Micromonospora sp. DT201
AGGGCGACACCGGAGCCCAAGGCGCCCAGGGCGACGTCGGCGCACAGGGCGCCCAGGGCAACGTCGGCGCACAGGGCACGCAAGGCTTCCAAGGCGACACCGGCGCACAGGGCGCGCAAGGCAACGTCGGCGCACAGGGCGCCCAGGGCAACGTCGGCGCACAGGGCGCCCAGGGCAACGTCGGCGCACAGGGCGCCCAGGGCAACGTCGGCGCTCAAGGCACGCAAGGCTTCCAAGGCGACACCGGCGCACAGGGCGCGCAAGGCAACGTCGGCGCACAGGGCACCCAAGGCGACACCGGAGCCCAAGGCACCCAAGGCGACACCGGAGCCCAAGGCGCGCAAGGTTTCCAAGGTGCCCAGGGCGACGCAGGCGCACAGGGCGCGCAAGGTTTCCAAGGTGCCCAGGGCGACACCGGAGCTCAAGGCGCCCAAGGCGCGCAGGGCGCTCAAGGCTCAGGTGCCCAAGGTTTCCAGGGCGCCCAGGGCGACACCGGCGCTCAAGGCGCCCAAGGCGCGCAGGGCGCTCAAGGCTCAGGTGCCCAAGGTTTCCAGGGCGCCCAGGGCGACACCGGCGCTCAAGGTGCTCAAGGTGCTCAAGGTGCGCTCGGCTTGCAGGGCGTACAAGGACCGCAGGGTGCGCAGGGACTGGCGGGCAACGGAATCGATGCCGCCTACATTCAGGGTCCGCTGACCGTAATTGCGGACACCCCGGTCAATTTCGGGTGCCAGCTCGGAGACATCGCTGTCGGGACCGGGTATCAGCTCTCGGGTGCGGGCGTCAATCCGGTGCTGATCCAGCCGCTCTCGGTGAGTGGCTACCAGTTCACCTTTACCGGCGGGGGCGCCGACATCTGGGTGTCCTGCATCTCAACCGGTACACCGGTGGCGTTCGCGCCTGCGGCCGACACGTCGGGCCGGGAAACGGCCGGCCGTAGCTATGCCAGCCGGCCGATCAGCACGTCGGACCGCCCCGTTACCGTCAAGGAGAAGGAATGAGCACGCGTCAGATATTCGGGTCACTCGCCTGTGGTGCGGTCCTGCTGGCCGGAGTCCCGGCCTGCAGCGAGAAGCCTGCTGACAAGCCGCCAACGAGCAACGCCGGCAACAGCGGTAAGGCGGACGGCGACACCAACACCGACACCGCGCCGGCCGATCTGCTGAAGCTCGGTGTCGAGCAGGGCCAAGCCGGCAACATCGACGCGGCCAAGGCCACCTTCGAGAAGGTGGTAGCCGCCGAGGCCGACAACAAGTTCGCCTGGTTCAACCTGGGCTTCATCGCCCAGTCCCGCAACCAGGCCGATGAGGCTGTCGACAACTACGACAAGGCGTTGGCGGCCGACGCCTCCTACAAGCCGGCCCTGTACAACAAGGCCATCGCACTGGAAGGCAAGGCCCCGACGACGTCGATCGAGATTTACCGGAAGGTCGTGTCGATCGACGACAAGTCGTCGACCGCCTACCTCCGGCTGGGCATGCTGCTGTCCCAGTCCGGTGACGACGCGGCGGCGCGGAACGCCTTCCAGTCGGCGATCCGGCTGGACAAGGGGCTCACCTCAGCTGTTCCGGCGAAGTACCGCGCGGTCCCGAAGGCTCCGGCCTCGCCCCGGACGGGTAGGTGATTGGTTCAATGCGTGCGCCACGCGTAACGGTCTTCACAGGAAGCAACCGCACCCGCTTCATCGATGAATGTTTCCGATCACTGGTCGAGCAGACCTTCACCGACTGGGAATGGGTGGTCATTCTCAACCAGGGGTCTCGTTGGCGGCCTGAGAGGCAGGACGATCGGATCCGGCTCATCGTCCAGGACAACCTGAACGGCGTTGGCGCCGTGAAGCGGTACGCCTGCGCCGAGGCTGCCGGGGACATCCTGGTCGAGCTTGACGACGACGATCTGCTCAGCAGCGACTGCCTGCAAGAAATTGTCGACGCCTTCGATTCCAATCCGGAGGTGGGGTTCGTCTACAGCGACACCGCGCAGATCCAGGAGGACGGCGGCCGCTGTGAGGACCGGTTCGCGAGTTCATTCGGCTGGCGGCACTACGACGACAAGGTGGACGGCCGTGAGGTGCTGGTCTGCCGGGCGTTGCAGCCGACGCCGCACAATGTGAGCTACATCTGGTACGCACCGAACCACGTGCGGGCCTTCCGCCGGGACATCTACGAGAAGGTCGGCGGATACGACGAGTCGCTCGACGTCGCCGACGACGCCGATCTCATGGCTCGGATCTATCAGGTGAGCGAGTTCCATCACATTGAGAAATGCCTTTACCTGCAGCGCATGCATGCCAAGAACACGCAGCGCATTCCGGATCTCAACGCCCGCATCCAGCAGCGTACGGTGGAGATCTACGACCGGAACATCCAACAGAATGCGCTGGCCTGGTCACGGCGACAGGGCCTCCTGGCGCTCGACCTGGGTGCGGCCCACAACAAGCCGGAAGGCTATCTCGGTTTGGACTACCACGACGCGTCGGGCGTCGACATGGTCTGCGACATAACAAAGGGCGTCGATCTACCGGATGGCAGCGTCGGGGTCATTCGGGCGGTGGATTTCCTGGAACACATCCCGGACAAGATCGCACTGTTCAACGAGTTGTACCGACTGCTCGCGCCGAACGGGATGCTGTTGTCCCTGACACCCAGCACCGACGGTCGGGGCGCTTACCAGGATCCGACGCATGTGGCTTTCTACAACGAGAACTCGTTCTGGTATTTCACGGACGCCAAATATTCTCGGTTCGTGCCTGAGATCAAATGCCGATTCCAGGCGTCGCGGCTGGTCACGTACTTCCCGAGCGATTGGCACCAGACGCACAACATCCCGTACGTCTCCGCGAATCTCATCGCGATCAAGGGCGACGCCCCGCGCAACGGAGGCCTGCTGAACATCTGACCGCACTCTGCGGTTGTGCCTAACAACCGGGCGTTGGGCTAGTCAGACGACGTGCACCAGCCGGAAGCGTTTGGTTACCACCAGGGTGTCGTCATCGGCTGTGAAGCCGGGGTCGCCCAGTTCGGCGCGGACTTCCGCGCTGTGCCAGAACGTCTCGTGCCCTGCGCGCCACTGCGCCACCGACTCGTCACCCTCGCCCTCGGCCAGCGCGTGTTGCAGGTCGACGTCGGCGAGCCGGATCACCCGTACGTCGGTCAGCTCGATGACCGCGACCCGCCTACCCTCGGAGTCCACCACGGCGGATCGTTCGCCGACCTCGGGCAGCGGCTCGTTCGCGCACTCGTACCCGACGAGCAGGCCGGACGTGGAGGTTTTCGCGCCGGAGAGGATCGCGGCCACGAGCTGGTCCCGCAGCGGCCCCGGGAACGCGAACTCGGCAAGCGGAAGATCATCGAGTTCCATGCGCGAAGGGTACGCGGTCCGGGTGAGCTGCGAGGACCGCCGCCGACAGGTCTCGGCGGGATGGCACGAGATCAGTCCTCGGGCAGCTCGCGCATGGTGCGCAGTGGAGAGAAGGCGACCCAGAACACCCCGAGCAGGGCGCCGAGGGTGGCGATCCAGAGGGCGGGACGCACCCCGAGCGCGGTGCCGAGCGCCCCGCCGAGCAGGGCGCCGACCGGCCGGATGCCGTAGTTGACGGTGCGTTTGAAGCCGGAGACCACGGCGAGCATCGTCTCTGGTGTGGCCGCGATCTGCACCGATCCGGCTGCGATGTCGAGGACCATGACGCCCAGCGCGGAGACGAACTCGGCGGTGATCAGGAGCGCGAGCACCAGCGGCCGCGGTCCCCCTGCCAGCGGCACGAGGATCAGTGGGGCCGGAAAGACGACCAGGCCGAGGATCACTGCGGGGCCGATGCCGATCCGGCGACTGAGCGGGCCGGTGACCGCTGCGCCGAGCAGTCCGCCGAACGCGCCGACCCCGATGATCATGCCGAGCACACCGGGGGCGACGTTGAGCTCGGTGGTCACGTACAGCACGAAGAGCGCGGCGAACATGTAGTTGAACAGGTTGAGCGTGGTGGTGCCGAGCAGGATCGCCCGTAGCACCGCAGAGCGGGCCACGTACCGCACGCCGGCGGCCATGCCCAGGCCGGGGCCGCTCTGTGCGGGGCGCTCGGTGACTCTGATCCGGATCAGGAAGACAGCCGACGCCAGGTAGGTGAGCACGTCGGCGACCAGTGCGATCGGGGCTGTGAGCACCTGCACGAGCACGCCACCGATACTCGGGCCAGCCACGAACGACATGGCTCTGCTGCCGTTGACCAGACTATTGGCGTCCACGTAATCCGGTCGTCGAACCAGAGCGGCGAAGAGGCTGGTATGGGCCACCTCGAAGAACACCGAGAGGATCCCGATCAGGAAGGCCACGACGCAGAGCAGCGGCAGGTTCAGTGCACCCGCCCACCACAGCAGCGGCACGGCCAGCAGGAGGCCCGCCCGGCCAAGGTCGGCGATGATCATGACTTGGCGTCGGCGCGGGTACCGGTCCACCCAGGCGCCGGCCGGCAGTGAGAGGAACAGGTTCGGCAGCAGCGAGGCAGCGGTCAGGTAACCCATCTCGGCCGGTCCCGCGCCGATCGCGAGCACGGCCAGCAGCGGCACGGCGAGCAGGGTGATCTGGTCGCCGAAGAGCGAGACGGTCTGCGCGGACCAGTAGCGGCGGAAGGCCGCCTGCTGCAGCAGCCGTGGGATGCGCGGCCGGCGCGGCGGTGCCGGGTCGGCCAGGACGAGGGGTTCAGTCACGGTCCGTCTCCGCCCGATGGGCCTTCAGGCGGTACGGGACCACGCGGCACCGCCATCTGGATGATCTGCACCGGGCGGGACCCGGGCGGGCGGCTCGCCGGATCGGCCCTCCGTTCGTCGTACCGGGCCAGCAGCGCGTCGACCTCCTCCGTGAGCTCGCGCAGCTCAGTGGCGGTGACATGCAGCAGCGCGTCGCCGAAGCCAGCGGCGGCTCGCCATTCGACGGGCTCGTCGCCACGGACTGCGAGGTAGTCCTGGGCACGTTGCACGAAGAGCGCGAGCATCACACTGTTGAGCTGGTCGGTGGCGGCCTTCATGACCGGGTCGTCGGAGTCGTCGTCCCAGGAGGTGTATTGCGTGGTCGCCCGCCAGGGCCGTTCCCGAGCGTCCGCCCCGGCAACGCGTTCGGCGAACCCGTACTTGGCGAGCTGACGCAGGTGGAACGAGCAGTTCGGGACGTTGTCGTCGAGCCGGGCGGCAGCCTGAGTCGCGGTCATCGGGCCGTCGCTGCGCAGCAGCCCGATCAGACGCATCCGCAGCGGGTGCGCGTACGCCCGCAGGGTCCGTGGGTCGGTGAGCTTGATGGAACGCTCAGGTACCTCTTCGCTCATATACTAGAGGATGCTTTAGAAAGATGTCTCTAGCAACTGTCAATCGTCCGGCACCCCCGACACCGAGGTGTGGCGACACGGTCAGGTGTGGTGGATCGGGGTCTCCAGGTCGCTGAGCGGTCGGCCCGAGCCACCCCAGGCCTCGGCGGTGATCTCGGCGGCGATCGCGACGGCCGTCTCCTCCGGCGTCCGCGCTCCCAGGTCCAACCCGATCGGCGAGTGGAGCCGAGCCAGCGCGGCCTCGCTCACACCCGCCTCGCGCAGCCGGCGCATTCGATCGTCGTGGGCCCGGCGGCTGCCCATCGCGCCGATGTAGCGGGCGGGTGTGTGCAGGGCGACCTGGAGCAGCGGCACGTCGAACTTGGGGTCGTGGGTCAGGACGCACAGCGCCGTGCGATCGTCGACGGCCGTCGACTCCAGGTACGCGTGCGGCCACTGGACGACGAGCTCGTCGGCGTCCGGGAAGCGTGCGCGGGTGGTAAACACCGGACGGGCGTCGCAGACCGTGACGTGGTAACCGAGGAACTTGCCGATCCGGGCCATCGCGGCGGCGAAGTCGATCGCTCCGAAGATGATCATCCGGGGTGGCGGCACGTACGACTGCACGAACACGCCCACGTCGTCGCCGCGCTGCTCCCCCTGCCGGCCCAGGTGGATCGTGCCGCTGAGACCGAGGGCGAGCATCCCCGCCACCTGCCGGGCCGCCGCGTCGTCCAGGTCGGGTGCGCCGAGGCTGCCCGCGACCCGGTCGGGCCAGATCACCAGTTGGGCGTTCTCGACCGATGCGGTGGCGACCGGGCGACCGTCCCGGATCGCGGCGAGCACCTCGTCGGGCTCGGTCAGCGCGACGCCCGGTTGGACCAGGATCTGGATCGTGCCTCCGCAGGTCAGACCGACGTCGAACGCGTCGTCGTCGCTGACGCCGAAGGTCTGGGTGTGGGCCGTTCCGGTCTCCAGCGCGCTGAGGCAGAGGTCGTAGACGGCACCCTCGACGCAGCCGCCCGAGATGCTGCCGAGCACCTCACCCTGGGCGGAGACGGCCATCGCCGCGCCCGCCTGCCGGGGCGCCGACTGCCAGGTCCGCACGACTGTCGCGACGGCGAACGCGACTCCGGCGCTACGCCAGCGCGTCAGGCCGTCGACGATGTCCCGCATGGCCGCACGATCCGGGAGCCCCGGCGGCACCGTCAACGGCGACCTAAGCAGTTGCTTAGGTCGCCGTTGACTTTGGTCACCGCCGGGCAGAGATTTTGCCGGACTGCGGAGGTGCGACATGCAGGTGCCGGCACCGTTCGAGTACGAACGAGCCACCAGTGTGGACCATGCGATCAGCCTTCTCGAGCGGCTGGGCGGCACTGCCCGCCTGATCGCCGGAGGGCACAGCCTGCTGCCGATGATGAAGCTGCGGCTGGCCAACTTCGACTACCTGATCGACATCAACGACCTGCACGCCGAGCTGGGCTACATCGAGACAGGCCCAGACGAGGTACGCATCGGGGCTCTGACCCGACATCGGGAGCTGCTCGAATCGGCCGTGCTGGCGGCGACGTTCCCCATCTTCGCCGACGCCGAACGGGTGATCGCCGACCCGGTGGTGCGCAACCGGGGCACGCTGGGCGGCTCGCTCTGCCAGGCCGACCCGTCCGAGGATCTCTCAGCGGTCTGCACGACGCTGGACGCGCACTGCGTGATCCGTGGTCCGGGCGGCGCGGAGCGGGTCGTGTCGATGGAGGAGTTCCACGTCGGGCCGTACGAGACGGCGGTCGCGGACGGCGAGATCCTGGTCGAGATCCGGCTGCCGGTGCGGCCCGGTTGCGGCAGCGCGTACGCCAAGGTCGAGCGCCGGGCCGGCGACTGGGCCATGGTGTCGGCCGGCGCGGCGGTGTGGCTCGACGGCGGCACGATCGTCGACGCCCGGGTGGGGCTCGCGGCGGTCGGTCCCAACACGACGGGCATCCCGGAGATCTCGGCGGCGCTGCGCGGGCAGGAGCCCTCCGAAAGCCTCTACGAGCAGGCCGGGGCGATCGCGGCTCGTAGCTGCGATCCGGTGACCGACCAGCGCGGCAGTGCGGACTACAAGCGGCATCTGGCCGCCGAGCTGACCAGGCGGACCCTGCGCCGGGCCGTCGAACGGGCGAGGAGCTGAGCATGCAGGTCACCATGACCGTCAACGACGTCGAGGTCACCCGGGAGATCGAGGGCCGACTGCTGCTGGTGCACTTCCTGCGGGACGTGCTGGGTCTGACCGGCACGCACTGGGGCTGCGACACCAGCAACTGCGGCACGTGCGTGGTCTGGCTCGACGGCGAGCCGGTCAAGTCGTGCACCGTGCTCGCGGCGATGGCCGGCGGCCACCAGGTGCGTACCGTCGAGGGCCTCGCCAAGGGCGCCGAGTTGGACCCGATCCAGCAGGGCTTCATGCAGTGCCACGGCCTGCAGTGTGGTTTCTGCACGCCGGGGATGATGATGACCGCGCGGGCGCTGCTCGACCGCAACCCCGACCCCAGCGAGACGGAGATCCGGGAGGCGATCTCGGGTCAGATCTGCCGGTGCACGGGGTACGCCACCATCGTCAGGTCGGTCCGCTGGGCCGCCGTGGCCGAGGCGCAGGCCGCCGCCCAGGTCACCGAGACCACCGAATCGACCGAGGCCGGCGAGATCGCCGACGCCGGCCAGACCGCGGGGGCCGTCGCATGACCACTGTGCACGAGCGCGTGGACACGTTCCACGACAACGATCAAAAGCCCGTCGGGTACGGCCGGATGCTGCGCAAGGAGGACCCGCGGTTTCTCCGTGGTCGCGGCCGGTACGTCGACGACGTGCAACTGCCCGGCATGCTGCACCTCGCGATCCTCCGCTCCCCCGTGGCGCACGCCCGGATCGTCAGCATCGACACGAGTGCCGCCGAGGCGTCGCCCGGGGTGAAGGCCGTGGTGACCGGGGCGATGCTGGCGCAGCAGAACCTGGCCTGGATGCCGACGCTCTCCAACGACGTACAGGCCGTGCTCGCCACCGACAAGGTGCGCTTCCAGGGGCAGGAAGTGGCGTTCGTCGTCGCCGAGGACCGGTACGCGGCCCGCGACGCGCTGGAGCTGATCGACGTCGAGTACGACGTCCTCGACCCGGTGATCGACGCGCGTCGCGCGCTGGAGGCGGACGCCCCGCTGATCCGCGACGACCTGGATGGCAAGACGAACAACCACTGCTTCGACTGGGAGACCGGCGACGAGGCGGCCACCGAGGCGGTCTTCGCCCGCGCCGACGTCGTGGTCAGTCAGGATCTCGTCTATCCGCGGGTGCACCCGGCGCCGATGGAGACGTGCGGGGCGGTCGCCGACTACGACGCCGTCGACGGCAAGCTGCGGCTCTGGTCGACCACCCAGGCGCCGCACGCGCACCGCACCCTCTACGCCATCGTGGCGGGCCTCCCCGAGCACAAGATCCAGGTGATCTCGCCGGACATCGGCGGCGGGTTCGGTAACAAGGTGCCCATCTACCCCGGGTACGTCTGCGCGATTGTGGCCTCGATCGTCACCGGCAAACCGGTGAAGTGGATGGAGGACCGCTCGGAGAACCTGATCAGCACCGGTTTCGCCCGCGACTACATCATGCGCGGGGAGATCGCCGCGACCCGTGACGGCCGGATCCTCGGCATCCGCACCAACGTGCTGGCCGACCATGGCGCGTTCAACGGCACCGCCGCCCCGGTGAAGTACCCGGCCGGCTTCTTCGGCGTCTTCACCGGCAGCTACGACATCGAGGCCGCGTATTGCAAGATGACGGCGGTCTACACCAATAAGGCACCCGGCGGCGTCGCGTACGCCTGCTCGTTCCGGATCACCGAGGCGGTCTACCTGGTCGAGCGGATCGTCGACTGCCTCGCCGACGAGCTCGGTATGGACCCGGCCGAGCTGCGGTTGAAGAACTTCATCCAGCCCGAGCAGTTCCCGTACACGACGAAGACCGGCTGGGTGTACGACTCGGGTAACTACGAGCCGACGATGCGGCTGGCGATGGAGATGGCCGGCTACGACGAGTTGCGCCGCGAGCAGGCGGAGAAGCGGGCCCGGGGCGAGCTGATGGGCATCGGCATCGCGTTCTTCACCGAGGCCGTCGGCGCCGGGCCGCGCAAGGACATGGACATTCTCGGGCTGGGCATGGCCGACGGCTGCGAGCTGCGCGTCCACCCGACCGGAAAGGCCGTGGTACGCCTCAGCGTGCAGTCGCAGGGTCAGGGGCACGAGACGACGTTCGCGCAGATCGTCGCCGAGGAGATCGGGATTCCACCGGCGGACATCGAGGTGCTGCACGGCGACACCGACAACACTCCGTTCGGCCTCGGCACGTACGGCAGTCGTTCGACGCCCGTCTCGGGTGCGGCGGCGGCATTGGTGGCCCGCAAGGTGCGCGACAAGGCTCGGATCATCGCCTCGGGGATGCTCGAGGTGTCGGTGGCCGACCTGGAGTGGGAGAAGGGGGCGTTCCACGTCGCGGGCGACCCGGGGAGGTCCGTCACGATCCAGGACATCGCCCTGCGCGCGCACGGCGCGGGTGACCTGCCCGAGGGCATCGAGGGTGGGCTGGAGGCGCAGATCTGCTACAACCCGTCGAACCTGACCTACCCGCACGGCGCGTACATCTGTGTGGTGGACATCGATCCCGGCACGGCACAGGTGAAGGTCCGGCGGTTCATCGCGGTGGACGACTGCGGCACCCGGATCAACCCGATGATCATCGAGGGGCAGGTGCACGGTGGGCTGACCGACGGGGTCGGCATGGCCCTGATGGAGATGATCGCGTTCGACGAGGACGGCAACTGTCTCGGCGCATCCCTGATGGACTATCTGATCCCCACATCTCTGGAGGTGCCCGACTGGGAGACCGGCTTCACCGTGACGCCGTCGCCACACCACCCGATCGGCGCGAAGGGCGTGGGTGAGTCCGCGACGGTGGGCTCGCCGCCCGCGATCGTCAATGCGGTCGTGGACGCTCTGAAGCCCTTCGGCGTACGCCATGCCGACATGCCACTGACGCCGTCGCGGGTCTGGGACGCGATGCGCGGCCAGGCCGGGCCGCCGATCTGAGGAGCGAAGGATGACCACCATCGCGGAGCGCGCCCGGGAGTTGACCGTCTCCCGGGAGCCGTTCGTCCACGCCACCGTGGTCCGCGCGCAGGATCCGACGTCGGCCCGGCCGGGCGACGCCGCGGTGATCCGGTCGGACGGCTCGATCGAGGGTTTCGTGGGCGGGGTGTGCGCCGAGAGTTCGGTGCGGGCGGCGGCACTCGACACGCTGCGCGACGGCACCGCCCTGCTGCTGCGGGTGTTGCCGGACGGTGCAGTCGCGTTTCCGGAGACGCCGGGGGCGCGGGTGGTGGTCAACCCGTGTCACTCCGGTGGCGCGATCGAGGTCTTCCTCCAACCGATGTTGCCGGCGCCGGCGCTGCGGGTGTTCGGCGGCACGCCGATCAGCGCGGCGGTGGCGACCCTCGCCGCGTTCCTCGACTTCGACGTGGTGACGGCCGACGACTGCGCCGGCTGCACCGCCGTCGTGGTGGCCGGGCTCGGCAAGGGCGAGCAGGAGGCGATCCGCGCCGCGCTGGATGCCGGTGTGGGGTTCATCGCGCTCGTTGCCAGCGGCAAACGCGGCGCGGCCCTGCTCGACGAGCTGGGGTTGACCGACGCAGAGCGCGCCCGTGTCCACTCACCGGCCGGGTTGGAGATCGGCGCGAGGACGCCACCGGAGATCGCACTGTCGATCATGTCCGAGGTGGTCCGGGCGATTCGCGTGGACGGACTGGCCCCGACCGTGGGCGCGCAGGCCGCCCGGCCGCAGCAGGCCGTCGACCCGGTCTGCGGGATGACCGTGCTGGTCGGGCCGACGACCCCGCACACGCGCGCCGACGGGCAGGACGTCTGGTTCTGCTGCGCGGGCTGCCTCGCGAGTTACACGGCGGCGTAACCCGTGTTCCTGACCGGCGTGGTGCTCGCCGCGGGCGCATCGGTGCGGCTCGGCGAGGCGAAGCAACTGCTCCCGTACCGGGGACGGACGCTGCTCGACGCCACCCTCGACCTGGCCCGCTCGTGCGGCTTCGACCAGCTGCTCGTCACCCTCGGCGGCGCGGCGAACGACGTCCGCGACCGGGTGGACCTGACCGGCTGCCAGGTCGTGGAGAACCCGGGGTTCAGCACCGGCTGCGGGTCGTCGGTCAGCACGGCCGCGCGAGCCGTGGACCCACGCGCCGACGCGCTCGTGCTGCTCCTCGGCGACCAGCCCGGTGTCCGCGCCGCGGACGTCCGCCGGGTCGCCGAGGCGGCCACCCCGCTGGCCGTGTGCCGGTACGCGAACGGGTTGGGCCACCCGTTCCGCTTCGGCCGCGACGTCCTTCCCGAGCTGTACGACCTGCACGGCGACAAGGCCGTCTGGAAGCTGCTGCACTCCGGTCGCCACCCGGTGACCGAGGTGCCCGTCGACGGGCCGGTGCCGATCGACGTGGACACCCGGGCTGACTATGAGCGTCTGCTGGCGGGTGAGTCATGAAGGACGCCCTGACCGTGCGGCACCGCCTCGACGCCGTCGACTACCTGGTCGACGACGGCATGGCCATGGCCCTGTTCCTGGCGTTGCGCCTCGGTCGGCCCCTGCTGCTGGAGGGCGAGCCGGGTGTCGGCAAGACCGCCGCCGCGAAGGCGTTGGCACGCGCGCTGGAGACGCCGCTGATCCGTCTGCAGTGTTACGAGGGGCTGACCGCAGGCGAGGCGCTCTACGAGTGGAACTACCAGCGACAACTGTTGGCGATCCGGCTCGCCGAGGCACAACACACGCGGCTCTCCGACGCGGACCTGTTCAGCACCGAGTTCCTTCAGGAACGGCCGATCCTGCGGGCCGTACGCCACCGGGGGCCGGTCCCGCCGGTGCTGCTGATCGACGAGATCGATCGCGCCGACGACGAGTTCGAGGCGCTGCTGTTCGAGTTCCTCGGCGAGGCCGGCATCACGATCCCCGAGCTCGGCACGTTCACCGCCCGCACGCCACCCATCGTGGTGCTCACCTCCAACCGCAGCCGGGAGCTGCACGACGCGTTGCGCCGCCGCTGCCTGTACCACTGGATCGACTTCCCCGAGCCGGCCCGCGCCGTGGAGATCGTCCGCCGGGCCGTGCCGGGGGCCACCGAGCCGCTGATCCGCACTGCGGTCCAGTTCATCGGCGGTGTACGCGGTCGGGAGTTGGAGAAGGCACCCGGAATGGCGGAGACCATCGACTGGGTGGCCGCGCTGTCCGTGCTGGGCGCCGCCGACCTGGCCACCGACGACGTCGCGCAGACCATCGGCACCATCGCCAAGACCCCAGACGACCGCGCCGTGGTCGCCGCCGCGCTCGGCGCCTACCAGGAGAGCCAGGCATGAAGATCACGAATGAGTTCGCGGTCACCGTCCCGATCGAGCGGGCGTGGGCGGTGCTCACCGATCTGGAGGGGATCGCGCCGTGCCTGCCGGGCGCCCAGTTGACCGGAGTCGACGGTGACGTCTACCGGGGCCGGGTGAAGGTCAAGGTCGGGCCGGTCATCTCCGAGTTCACGGGCACCGCCCGGTTCGTCGAGAAGGACGACGCCACGTACCACGGGGTGATCGACGCGAAGGGCCGCGACGCCCGGTCGGCCGGGAACGCGTCCGCGCTGGTCACCGCCCACCTACGCGCGGACGGCGACCGGACGTTGGTCAGCGTGGACACCGACCTGAAGATCTCCGGGAAACTGGCCCAGTTCGGCAGCGGCATGATCAAAGAGGTGTCGGGCAAGTTGCTGGCCCAGTTCGTCGCCAACCTGGAGGCCAAGCTGGCTGCCGAGCAGCCAGCCCCGACGCCGCGCACCGAACCCGAACCCGAGCCCGTCAAGGCGCCGCCCATCGAGCCGTCGGCAGTCACCGCGCCTGCTACTCCGGTCGCCGAGCCCGAGGCACTCGACCTGCTCAGCATTGCCGGCGGTTCGGTCACCAAGCGCCTCGTACCGGTGGTCGTCGGTCTTGTCGCGGTCGGCGCGGTGATCGCCTGGCTGGTCGCACGCCGGTGAGCCCGGCCGTGCTGGGCGGGATCGACCGGGCCGCGTTCGCGGTGGCGCTCGCCGGCCGGCTGCGTCGGGCCGGCGTCCCCGCCGGGCTCACCGATGTCGACGACTTCGTCCGAGCACTCGCCGCCAGCCCGCCCGACTCGATGTCCACCCTCTACTGGACCGCCCGGATCAGCCTGGTCCGGCGGCACACCGACCTCGCCGCATTCGACCGGGTCTTCGCAGCGATCTTCACGGATCCGCCGCCACAGCCCCGACCGTCGCGGTCCGCGCCGCCGGCGGCCGGTCACGACGACGCGTACGCCCGGGTGCCCGCCGACACCGACGACGCGGAGTCAGGCGGCGGCCTGCCGTGGGCGACCCTACCGCCAGCCGTCGCGGAAACATCGGAACTCGACGCCGCACTGCGGCTGCCCGAGCGGCGGCCCAGCACCCTCGCCGGGCTCGCCGAGCGCCCGTTCGACGAACTCGACGTCGCACAGGTCACGCAGCTCGGTGACGCGCTGCGCGCGGCTGTCGCCGGTTGGCCGACCCGGCGCACCCGTCGACACGCTGTCGGCTCGGCCGGCGCACGGGTCGCGCTACGGCCCACTATCGCCCGGGCCCGCCGCACCGGCTGGGAACCCGTCGAGGTCGTCCGCGAGCGGCCGGTCCGGCGACCACGCCGGGTCGTGCTGCTCTGCGACGTCAGCGAGTCGATGCGGGCGCAAGCGACCGCGTACCTGCATCTGATGCGGGCGTTCGCGGTCGTCGCCGACGCAGAGGTGTTCGCCTTCGCGACGACCCTGACCCGGCTCACCGTGGTGCTACGACACACGTCGGCGGCTGAGGCGGTCGTGCAGGCCAGCACCGCCGTGACCGACCGGTACGGGGGGACCCGGATCGCCACGAACCTGCGCGCCCTGCTCAACTCTCACCACGCGGACGCGGTACGCGGGGCGGTGGTGGTGATCGGCTCGGACGGCTGGGACAGCGATCCGCCTGACGAGTTGGGCGCGGTGATGGCCCGGCTGAGCCGGCGCGCGTACCGGATCGTCTGGCTGAACCCCCGCGCCGGCGCACCCGGCTTCGCCCCCCGGGTCGGCGGCATGGCCGCAGCACTCCCCTACTGCGACCGGATGCTGCCGGCCGGCAGCTTCCAGGATCTGCTTGTCGTCGCCAGTCAGCTCCAGAGCGTCACGTGCACCGACGGTCGGAAGTGGCCGACGCTGACGCCCGCGCCCCGCATCATCGCTTGAATAGCCCTTGGTGTCGACGAGAACCGCGACAGTTCGTCGGCAGCCGACATCGGGCCGAAAGTGACGAGCACCTGCGAGTGCCACACCGCGTCCATCGTCGCGTGCGGACCCGCCACCTGCCCGAGATGGCCCTGGCGGACGTCCGGTGTGACGGTGAACGAGAGGGCCGGTGCCACGCCCCTGCCCCGCTTGGCTTCCCCCAGCGCGGCCGCGTGGCTTTGGAAGATCTGCTGCCGCTCGTCCGGCACGGCCAGCCGGCGCAGCATCGCCGGGACCGCGCCCAACTCGGTGGCGGCCGACGGCCCGAGCAGCCAGGTCTGCTCCCGCAACTGCCCCGGGGACGCCGGCATGCCGGCCAGCGGATGCTCCGGGCCGACGACGAGCACCACCCGGTAGTTCATCACCGGGCGGCAGACGACCGCGGCGTCGACGACCGGCGGCTGCGGCCCGATCGCGATGTCCGCGGCGCGGGTCAGCAACAGCGATCCGAACGCGCCCGGGTTGCCCACACTCAACTCGACGTCGAGGTCGGCAGCCCGCTTCGCGAAGAGTTCGATCAGCCCTGGTGCCGCGAATTCGGCGAACAGGCTCGACGCGGCGACCCGCAGTAACCGTCGGCCACGCTTCGCGGCGCTCACCTCCAGCATCGTGCGGTCCTGCAGGCCCAGCAGTTCGGCCGCGCGGCTGGCCAGCCGAAGCCCACCGGGGGTGAACGCGAGGCCCGCTGCCGTCCGCCGGAACAGCTTGTCGCCGAACTCCTTGCGGAGTTGCGCGATGTGGATCGACACCGCCGACTCGGAAACCCGTAGCTCCGCGGCGGCCTGTTTGACGGAACCCAGCCGGACCACGGCGACGTACGCACGAAGCTGCGTCGGGGTCACCGGCGTCACCCTCTTCCCCGCCCGATCGCGTGGTTCGGCTCTCCGTCGAGACGAACCTCGATCATTCCCGGTGCACCGCCCCACCGCCAGTAGCCCTTTGACGGCCCGGAGCGCGACCGGCCCCGGGAGGGGCTGGAATCGGGTTGCCCCGCTGAGGGTTGCGGGCCTACCGTTCTGGGGCACCTCCCGGTGCGCAGGCAACGGCTACTTCCGCTTCCAACGGGGAAACGTGGGTTCAAATCCCACCGCCACTTCGGGTGGCGTCGACCAGCGGCCCAGGTCACCTTGGCCCGCAAGGGCCAGTCGCCGTCGCCGCTTTGATCTCGGGAGATGCGCTCACGCCGCACGCCCGGTGCGACGGATACGGCTACTTCTTGGTAAGGGCCCGGCAAGGGCCTGCGGTTCGAGCCCGCAACACCGTGTCCACTTCTGATCTCGGGCGTGCGGTGCGGTGGCGCTTTCCCGGCCGACTGACGGGGGACGTCATGGCCAAGTTCAACCTCAAGCTGCGTAAGAGCCGGCAGCAGCCGACGACCGCCGAGGGCGCACCCGGCTTCACCCGTGAGCCGCGACTCGAGCTGTTCCTGCTCGGAGTCTCCAACATGGTCGGCGAGGGCACCTTCTACGAGGGTGCCACGACCCGGGACGCTCGTTTCCGGGACCTGGTCGTCGCCGTCGCCGTTGCCGATCCCGACTGGTTCGGCCGCTTCGTACCGTGGCTCCGGTCCGGCGCGATGATGCGCTCGGCGTCCGTGGTGGCGGCCCTGGAGGGTGCCCGCGCCCAGGTCGCCGCGGGGATCGCGGGCTCACGGGCCGTCGTGAATTCCGCACTGCAGCGCGCGGACGAGCCGGGCGAGGCGCTGGCGTACTGGCTGGCACACCACGGTCGGGCCCTGCCCAAGCCGGTCAAGCGGGGCATCGCCGACGCCGCGGTCCGGCTGTACACCGAGCGGAGCCTGCTCAAGTACGACTCGGTCGGGAGCCAGGTGCGATTCGGTGACGTCATCGATCTGACTCACCCCACCGCGAAGGACGACCGGCAGGGTGACCTGTTCCAGCACGCGCTGGACCGGCGACACCGGCGGGACAACCCGCTGCCGTCGTCGCTGCGGATGCTGGCGGCACGGGACGCGCTCATGGCGATGCCGGTCGAGCAGCGTCGGGCGGTCACCGATCCGGCGGCGCTGGGCGCGGCCGGTATGACGTGGGAGGCCCTGGCCGGCTGGCGACAGAACGCGATGGACGCCGCGGCGTGGGAGTCCGTCATCCCGACCATGGGCTACCTGGCGTTGCTGCGTAACCTGCGCAACTTCGACCAGGTGGGGGTCAGCGACACCGTCGCGGAGAGCGTGGCGGCCAAGCTCTCGGATCCGGGGGAGGTCGCGACCTCGCGGGTGCTGCCGATGCGCTTCCTGTCGGCGTACAACGCGGCACCGAGCCTGCGGTGGGCGTACCCGCTGGAGAAGGCGTTGCAGCACGCCCTGACGAACGTGCCCGCCCTGGATGGTCGAACCCTCATCCTCATCGACACGTCCGGCTCGATGCGGAGCACTTTCAGCAAGGACGGCACGCTGCTCTGCTGGGACGCCGCCACGGTGTTCGGTCTGGCGCTGGCCGCCCGGGCCGAGGCGACCACGGTGGTGTCGTTCTCCAATGACAGCCGGGTGTTCCCGCCCTTGGCGGGTGAGTCGGTGCTCGCGGCGGTGCGGCGGTTCAAGGACGACGGCTATTTCCTCGGCATGGGCACCGACACCGAGAAGGCGGTGCGGACGCACTTCGACCGGCACGACCGGGTGGTCATCCTCACCGATGAGCAGGCCCACTGGCACCGCTCGGCGAACGTCGCCGCGGCGGTGCCCGCGGAGATACCTGTGTACACCTGGAACCTGGCCGGATACCGGGTCGGTCACACGCCGACCACGACGAACCGCCACACCTTCGGCGGCCTGTCCGACGCCGCGTTCGCGATGATCCCGCTCATCGAGGCGGGATCCCACGACCGATGGCCCTTCTGAGGGCAGGTTACGGATGCGCGGGGCCATGCCGTCGGGGTGCAGGCTGAGCCGCAGCACGTTGATCGGTGGGGTCAGCCGGTAGTCAGCCGTTCAGCCCGAGCTGGGGGTACAGGGCTTCGGGCGCGGCGACCGCACCCTCCGGGCGGGTGACGCCGGTAGCCGCACCGAAGTCGCTGTAGCGAAGAGACGCGTTCGGCAGCCCACTGCCGGCGGGGATCAGGAAACCAACAAGCCGGCCGTCGGCATCCAGCGTCGCGCGAAACGGGTGGCTACGGGCGCTGTCGGGAAACGTCTCTCCTAGAGGGGGGCGGAAGTTGATCCCGGTGCCGTCGGCGACCCGGGTCACATCGAACGTCCCGGTGATCTCAGAGCCGTCCACCCGTGCGGTGACGATCGCGTCGATGAGGCGGGCCGAGCCGCCAGGGTCGTTCTTGCCCGGCGCGAAGCTGAGGGCGAAGTTCGACGGCACCCGGGCCGGGTCGAGGGTCATCCATTCGTGGCCGACTCCCTGGAGGCCCACGTCGGTCTTCAGGTAGACGTCGTTGTCGATCATCCGGATCTCGGTGACACGACCGGACATCGCAGCCGTGGTGATGCCCCGCTTCTTGACGTTGTCGGTGCGCGAGAGCGTCGTGATCTGACTCGCGAAGTCGACATCGACGCGGAAGCTCGTCTGATCGATGAACGCCCTGCCTGCCCTCAGCACGCCGATCGCCTTTGCCGTGTCGGCCGCGCCAGCGTTGACGGTCGGCGCCGCGGCGGGTTCTTCTGTCGTCCCCATGGCGACCGAGCAGGCCAGTATGAGCAGAATCGCCCCAGAGATGCCGGCCACCACAGCTCGACGTGTCATGGCCGCAGGGTATTCGGCTTTCGCAACTCACCCCGACACTCAACGCCGATCGAGGTCAGCACCTCGGGAAAGTACTGGTCCCGGTCGACGAGCGACCGGGACCAGTGGGTGACGCAGTCAGGAGGCGGCGATGCCTTCCATGCCGATGCCGTCGACGAACTTCGGCAGACCCTCCACAGTGGTGACGAGGGTCAGGGAGCCGTCCTTGTCCACCTCGTAGCCCTGCACGTTGCCGGCGGCCGCGTTCTGCACGTACAGGAAGCCGTCGCTGGTGGTCATGTCGATCGACCCGCCGCCGGTGTCGACGGCGACGGACTTGACAAGCTCAAGCTTGCCGTCGTCGTTGACGCGGTAGGAGCTGATGGTGGAGCTGCCGGCGTTGGCGGCGTAGAAGAAGTCGCCGACGCGCTGGATCCAGCACGTCGCCTGCTGACCGTTGGGCACCGACGGCCCGATCTGGTCGAGGACGCCGTCGTCGTCGAGCTCGAATCGGCTGACCGCGTTCGCGTTGGACTCGGTGACCAGCAGCGTGTCGTCGGTGTCGAAGGTGAAGCCGAACGGACCGTCCCCCGCGTCGCTGATGACGGGGTTGCGGGCCAGTTCGCCGTGACGACCGATCTCGTAGCTGAACATGACGTTGGCGGCCTTGGTCGACACCAACACGAACTCGCTGTCCGGGTCGATCTTGATCTGGGCCGGGGCGGTTCCGAACGCGGGCGGGTTGCCGTTGTGCAGACCCAGCGACCGGTTGGCGTCGTCGATCCGCGACAGGCGCCCCTTGTGCAACTGGAACCCTTGCACCGAGCCCTCGCCACCGGCGTTGAGGACGTAGACGAGGTCACCGCGGGCCGCGACGCTGACCGGCAGCAGACCTCCGGACCAGATGACCTGAAGCTTGTGCAGCTTGGTGCCGTCAACCTCGAAGACCGTCACGGTGTTGCTGCCGGCGTTCACGGCGAACAGCAGCCCACGGTGGTAGGTCAAGGACCCTTGCGACGCCAGTGCGTCGACCGGCGCCCCGATCGTGAACCCGCCCAGCCCGCCGGTCTCGTACTCGCCCGCCTTGGTGAGGCGGCCGTCCTCGTCGCGGTCGTACACCTTGATGGTGTTGCCCTCGGCCTTGTTGGTCTGGACGAAGACCGCGCCCTCGTCACCGTGCTGGTAGTCACCTCCCCCACGGTCGTCGTGGTAACCGGGGCCGCCGCCGTCGGCGGAGGCGGTCCCGGGGATCGATCCGACGCTGGTCAGACCGGCCAGGAGGGCTGCCGCGAGCGCTACGCTGCGCTTCATCATTGGCTCCTTACGCGCACGATGGGATGAATACGAGTTTTCCTCTCCTTCGAAAGCTAACGGAAGTTGTAGGCACGTTAAGGGCTATTACCCGAAAGCGGTATTTTTGCGGCGCTCTGTCGATTGACCAGACGTTGGCGCCGAGATGTCGTATGACGAAGTCGAACGTTCGGCCCGTCAGGGCAGGAAGTCGGCGGTCAGGGCGATCAGGGCGCGGGCCGCTGCACCGACGGGGCGGTCGACCGGGGTGGCGAGCGACAGCGTCCAGTCGAGGTCGGCGTCGGTGACGATCACTGTGCTCACGCCTTCGGCGCCGGCGACCGCCGATCCTGCTGCTCGCCCGGCTGGTCACCGGTCTGGGCATCGGCCTGATCACCGCGACCGCCACCGCGTACCTGCACGACCTGCACACCGCCCACCGGCCCGGGGCTGGTGGGGATGCACACCGCCAACCTGACCGCGTTCCTGGTCGGCGGCATGGTCGCCGGCATCGGTGCCGGCCTGCTGTTGAAGGCAGCCATCAGCACCGTCGCCGCGATGACCTGGTTCACCGGGCTACTGCTGGTCATGCTCACCGGCGTAGCCGCGCTGTTCTACCGCAGCACCGCAACCCGCCGTGCTCCCGCTCGGCACGCTGGCTGAAAGACGATGGTCTTCCCGGCGGCCCACTCCGATGGGATGCTCGATGGGTGATTCGCCGCCACGTCGTGGTGTTCGGGTTGGCGATCGGGCTGCTCGCCGGCTGTTCCGAGCCGCCCTACCCACTACCGGACCGCACCGCGACTGACGTTCGGGCCGAGGAGGAGCGTCTCGCGACGCTCCTCCCCCTCGAACTGCTCGGTGGACCGGGCACCTGCAAGGTCCGCCTGCTCGGGCGGGAGGGTTCCTCGTCGTTCGCCTGGGCGCACTGCGAAGCGGCGGGCCCAGGCGTCGTCACCGGCGTCTCGACACCCGTACGGGTGGACGGTGACCGCGTCACGCAGCCCGGCGACGGGAGTGAATACTCGACGAGCGTGCGGCGCATGTTCCCGGAACGGCTGGCAGAGGCCGTCCTCGGCGACGACACCAGGCTCCGCCCCTAGACGAGTAAGTCCCAACCCCGGCCTGTGCTGTGAGCGCAGCCGGCAGCCGGCGGTGACCGTCGGTCACCTCCGACAGGGCGGATGCGGTAGTGAGCGATATACCTCAGAGTCATATTCATACCTCTGAGGTATACCGCTACAGCACATCGGCATGGCAGGCAGCCGTCGGGCGATCAGGTCGCGTCGGGCAGCCACGGCTTGAGCAGGGCGGGGTCGGCGACGTACTGCTCCGCCTGTGCCCGCTCCTGCGCAGTCAGGGACAGCGCCTGGAGACGGGCCCCCCATTCGGGTACGCGCTCCGCCTTCTCGAGCGCGACCGACAGCTCGATCAGGCCGGCGAGCGCCATCGCCTGTTCGACCATCGGCGCGTCATCGGCACGGCGGCGCATCCCCGAGTCGAGCGCCCGGTAGGCCGCCCGGTCGTCGGACTTGAATTCGCGCAGGATCCGCGCGTTGTCGAGCACTCGCGCCAGGCCCTGCAACTCCTTCGACCCGCCGTACTCCACCTCTTGCGGCTCGTCCCTCTGGATGAAGACGATGGTGTTGCCCGACGGGTCGACGACGCTGAACCGCGACGCCCCGGCACGGTAGCGGGTGATCCGCGGCAGACCCTTGACCAGCACCTTGCCGTACGCGCGGCGCATCGCTTCGGTGAACGCCGCGTGGTACGGCGCGACCGCGTCGACCATCACCAGGCAACCACCGGACGCCTCCTTCGCCGGGTCCAGGCCCTTGGGCGCCGGGCCGTAGTGCAGTTGGAACCCACTCCAGGTGAAAGCCAGGTACACGTACGGCTTGAGCTGCTCGTAGGCCACCTCGAACCCGAGCGCCCGCCAGAACGCCAGGGTCTCCGCCGGCGCCGGGCAATGCAGCAGTGGCACCGTCGTCTCGTTCGGCTGAACACGGTCCTCATTGGTCGTCATGGTCACTCCCGGTCCGGTCGGCAGGTCGGCCATTGTGCCAGGACCGGCGAAGCGCGCCGGCGGTTTCGCCTCCTACCCAGGGAGGAGGCCTGCTCCGACCGCCGGCCCGTTTCCGGGGCTCGCGGTCGGACGCGACCGGCGGCTACGGTCGCGATTATCTACAGACATGACAATCGATCTGCGCCGGGCGGCACACTGGCACCGCCCACTGATGATTTTCGTGTCCGCGATGGCCGTGCTCGCTGTCGTCAGCGCGGCCGGCATCGTCATCGACTCGCGCGTCCTCACCGGAGCGCCTATCTGGCTCAAGCCGTTCAAGTTCGCGGTGTCCTTCGTGCTGTACGGCGTCACCCTCGCATGGATGCTCACACTGCTGCCGCAACGCAGCCGGGTCGCGGAGAGAGCGGCCACCCTCATCGCCGCGATCGCGTTGATTGAGAACGCGTGGATCGTCGGGCAGGTGCTGCGCGGGCAGACCAGCCACTTCAACGCCAGCACCCCCGTGAACACCATCCTCCTCGCGTCGATGGCCGTACTGATCACGGTGCTGTTCTTCGCGCACCTCGTCATCGGAATCGTGGTGTTGATCCGACGGATCCCCGATTGGGCCGCCCGCCGCGCGGTTGGGTGGGGCCTCGGCCTGTCGCTGCTGGGCATGGCGGCGGCGGTGCCGATGGCGCTGCCGATGCAGGACCCGGGGATCGAGGGAATCGGCGGGGCGCACAGCGTGGGTGTCCTGGACGGTGGACCGGGTCTGCCGCTGGTCGGCTGGAGCACCACCGGTGGGGACCTGCGGATCGGGCACTTCGTGGGGCTGCACGCCCTGCAGGCACTGCCGATCCTGGCGATCCTGCTGACCCGGTTCGCGACCCGGCTGGACGAGCGCACCCGGGCACGGCTCGTGGCCGTGGCGGGGGCGGCGTACGGCGTACTCACGGTGTTGTTGACCTGGCAGGCACTGCGCGGACAGCCGCTGCTGCGCCCGGACGCGGTCACGCTCGCCGCAGTCGCGGCCCTGGTGGTCACGACAGCGGCCGCCACCGGGCTTGTGCTGGCTCGCCGGAGCCGGTCCGACCTGGCGTTGGTCGCATGACCGGAAGCGCACCGAGGAAATCGCCTCCTACTCAGGGAGGAGGTCCGCTCCGACCGCCGGCCGCAACCGGGGCCACCGGTCGGACGCGATCGGCGGGCAGGACCACGAGCATCTACGACATGACAATCGACCTGCGCCGAGCGGCGCACTGGCACCGCCCACTGATGATTTTCGTGTCCGCGATGGCGGTGCTCACCGTCATCTCCGCGATCGGCATCCTCGTCGACTCGCGCGTCCTCACCGGGTCGCCAATCTGGCTCAAGCCGTTCAAATTCGCCATCTCCTTCGTGCTGTACGGCACGACCCTCGCCTGGATGCTCTCCCTGCTGCCGCGCCGCAGCCGGGTCGCGGAGTGGGCGGGTACGGTCATCGTCGCGATGGCGGTGATCGAGATGGTGGTGATCGTTGGGCAGGTGCTCCGTGGGCAGACCAGCCACTTCAACGGGACCAGCCCACTGAACGCGGCGCTCTTCACGGCGATGGGTACGGCGATCATGGTGCTGTTCGTCGCGCACCTCGTCCTCGGAATCGTGGTGCTGATCCGACGGATCCCCGACGGGGTCGCCGCCCGCGCGGTCGGGTGGGGGCTCGGTCTGTCGCTGCTGGGCATGCTGGCGGCGGTGCCGATGGTGCTGCCGATGCAGGATTCGGGGATCGACGGGATCTCCGGGGCGCACGCGGTCGGCGTGGTCGACGGCGGGCCGGGGCTGCCGTTGCTCGGCTGGAGCACCACCGGCGGGGACCTGCGGATCGGGCATTTCGTCGGGCTGCACGCCCTGCAGGCGCTGCCGATCCTGGCGATCCTGCTGACCCGGTTCGCGACCCGGCTGGACGAGCGCACCCGGGCACGACTGGTGGTCGTGGCGGGCGCGGCGTACGGCGTACTCACGGTGTTGTTGACCTGGCAGGCACTGCGCGGACAGCCGCTGCTGCGCCCGGACGGGCTCACGATGGCCGCCGTCGTGGCCCTGGTGGTCACGACCGCGACCGCCGCCGGCCTGGTGCTGGCTCGCCGGCGCGCACCGGAACTGGCGCTGGCCGCATGACCGGCGCACTGTTCACCCTGACGTTCGCGGTGGCCGCGCCGTTCTGGGCGCTGATGATCCTGCTGCCCCGATGGTCGTGGACCGCCCGGATCATCTCGTCGCCGCTGATCGTGCTGCCGGCCGTGGCGATCTACGCGCTGCTGGTGATCCCGGCGTTCGGCGACGTGCTGCCGGCCGTGACGTCGCCGACCCTGGGCGGGGTACGCGACCTGCTCGGCACCTCCAACGGCGCAGCCGCGGCCTGGGCGCACATGGTCGCGTTCGATCTGTTCGTCGGGCGGTGGGCGTGGCTGGACAGCCGGGAACGGGGGGTACCGGCGCTGGTCATGGCTCCGGTGCTGGTGCTGACCATCCTGCTCGGCCCGCTCGGCCTGGCCGCCTACCTCGCGGTTCGAAGCCGCTGGTCCCGGGACGTGCCCCCGGGCCGCAGGGCCTAGGCTGACCTCGTGAAATGGGCGGGGAGGCTGTTCGACGCACGGGACACGCTCGTGCGGACGGTGCTGCTCGACCTCAGCGGCCTGTGCTACCTGACCGTCGGCACCCACGCCGGTCTGCCGCCGACGGCCACGCAGTGGGTCCTCGCGGTGGTCGCGTTCGCCCTCACGCTGGTGTTGCACCGTCGGCCGCTGGCCAACCTGGCCGTGCAGGCCGGGCTGCTGGCGGTCGCGATCCCCCTTGTCGACGACCTCACGATCAACCAGGTCGGTGCCAGCTGGGCCCTGCTCGAGGTAACCATGCGGGCGCGCCGAGCACGCACCATCTGGCTCGCCGCCGGGCTGCTGGCCGTGGCCGACCTGACCGACTCGATCGGTGATTCGGTCGGCCGGTTCGCCTCGGGCGTCTTCGGGCTGACCCTGGAGGTCGGCGTGCCGCTGCTGCTCGGTCTGCTCATCCGGACCAACCGGGAGCTGGGCCGGCAGGCCGTGGAGCGGGCGAAGGCGGAGCAACGCCGGCACGAGTCGGAGAGCCGCGCCGCCCGCGCCGACGAACGCAGCGCCATCGCCCGCGAGCTGCACGACGTCGTCGCGCATCACGTGGCATCGATGGTCCTGCGGGTCGGTGTGGCCCGGCACGTGCTCACCGACCTGGACCCCCGGGTGGGCGAGGTGTTCGACGACGTGCACGGCACGGGGACCGCCGCGCTGGCCGAGATGCGCCGGCTGGTCGCGGTCCTGCGCGACCCCGACGGGGTACGCGGGGACGCGGCGCTGACCGCGATCGAGCCGTCCGCGCTCCCGGCGGCACTCGGCGCGGCGGTCGACCGGGCACGCCAGGCGGGAATCACCGTGGAGGCCGACATCGACCCGGCGGTCGGCTCACTCGACGCGGTACGCGGCCTGGCCGTGCTGCGACTGACCCAGGAGGCGCTGACCAACGTGGCCAAACACGCCGGGACGTCCGCGTTGGCGCACCTCGTGGTCGTCGTCCGCGACGGGGCGGTGCACTGGGAGGTCTCGGACAACGGGCACGGCGCGGTGCCGGCGGCGGTGCCGTTCGGAGGCGGGCACGGCATCACCGGCATGCGCGAGCGCGTCGAGGTCCTCGGCGGCCGGTTGGAGGCGGGCCGGGCGGGCGCCGGATGGCGGGTGCGCACCGTCCTCCCGGCCGTGGTTTCCGCAGCCGCCGCGACGCCGGCCGTGCCGGGGCCCCGGGAGCGCGAGACCCCGGCCGGTGCACCCGCGCCGGAGCCGGCGTGATCCGGGTGCTGCTGGTCGACGACCAGCACCTCATCCGAGCCGGGCTGCGCATGCTCTGTGACGCCCAGCCCGACGTGGAGGTCGTCGGGGAGGCCGACAACGGCCGCGAGGCGATCTCGCTCGCCGCGCGGCTCCTCCCGGACGTTGTCGTCATGGACCTGCGCATGCCCGGTGTCGACGGGATCACCGCGACCAGTCGGATCCTCGCCGAACGCCCCACCACCCGCATCCTGGTGCTGACCACGTTCGGCGACGACGACCACCTCTACCCGGCCCTGACGGCTGGAGCCTGCGGTTTCCTGCTCAAGGACGCGCCCCCGACCGAACTGTTGGACGGCATCCGCCGGGCCGCCGTCGGCGACAGCCCGTTCAGCCCGGAGGTGCTGCGACGCCTCGTACAGCGCGCGGTGCACGCCCGCCCCGAGACACCACGGCCGATGCAGGGCCTGACCGCCCGCGAACGGGATGTGCTGAACCTGGTCGCCGAGGGCCTGTCCAACACCGAGATCGCCGACCGGCTACACATCGGCGTCACCACGGTCAAGACCCACATCACCAGCCTGATGACCAAGACCGACAGCCCCAACCGGGTACGCCTGGCCCTGTTCGCCCGCAACGTCTGAAGCTCGCAACGCGCGGTCGTGCCCCTTGACGTGTCGGTGGGAGCGCTCCAAGATCAGCTGGAGCGGAGCCGCGCGCACGGCGGGCCGCCCGAGTTGGGTGTGGTGGTCTGTTGCTGGGCGCATTCGGTCTGACCGAGCTGGAGGAGAAGGTCTACCTGGAGCTGGTCCGTGGCCAGTCGGGGACAGCGACCGAGCTGGCACCACGGGTCGCGGCCACGGTGTCCGAGTTGGACCACGCGCTGGATGTCCTCGTGCGGGCCGGGCTGGTCCGCCTGGTCGCCGGCCGCGCCGGCGCCGCACCGCCGGACCTGGCCATCGAATCGCTGCTCAACCAGCGGATGCGCGAGCTTCAGGAGGCGCGAGTCGGCCTGTGGGACTGGCTGCGGCAGCAACGCCCGGCGGATCCGCTGGACCAGGACGTCCAACTGGTCGTCGGCGCGCCCGCGATCGGGCAGGCGTTCGACCAGTTCCTGCGCGGAGCGCAGGAAGAGGTGCTCGGCTTCGACCGCCCGCCCTACGCGGCCGTGCTACAGGACAACCCGACCGAGATCGAGATGCTCGGCCGGGGAGTCGCCTTCCGCGTCGTGTATGACCAGCGCGGGCTGGAACGGCCGGGCGCAACCGCCCACATCGGCCAATTCGTCGCCGCCGGTGAACAGGCACGGGTCGCCACGAACGTGCCCGGCAAACTCGCCGTCGCGGACCGCCGGGTGGCCCTGATCTCCTTCCCCACCCGGGACGACAGCAAAGAACCCTGGGCGCTCGTGGTGCGCGGCGCCACCTGGGTGGAGGTGCTCGTGGCGCTGTTCGGCGAGGTATGGGATCGAGCCACACCGCTCCGACTCGCCCCGGCCGGCGCTTCGGTCGACGACATCGAGCGGCAGAGCACACCCACCCCAACCGACCGGCAGATCCTGTCGCTGCTGATGACCGGGTTGCCGGACAAGGCCATCGCCTCCCAGTTGGGCATCTCCCTGCGTACGGTGCAACGGCGCCTGCGGCAGTTGATGGACACGACCGGCAGCGCCACCCGGATGCAGCTCGGGTGGTTCATCGCCCACAACGACTGGCTCTGAACCCGGACGTGGGGGCCTGCCGACCCGGCGAGGCGTCGGCAGGCCCCGTGCCTCACTTCGTGACCGTCACCGACACGGTGATCGGTGTGGACGCGTCCTTCGCACCGTTGTTGGTGACCAGCAGCGTGGCGACGTACGTGCCGGGCGCCAGACCAGTGGTGTCCACGGTGATGGTCAGGGCGTCCTTCGCCCCCGGCTGCACCTCACCGGAGGTTCCGGCGGACAGCCACGACACCTCGCTGTACGCCGGGAGTGACCCGTCGACGTGGTAGACCTTGCTGCCGTACGGCCGGCGGGTCGCGGCAGCGAGCACCCACAGGTTGCCCTGCTCGTCCAGGTCGAGACCGGCGCCGCTGAGCGGGTTCGGGTCGGGGTCCGGCACCGAGGCGAGCGCCTGGCAGGTGGCCGGGTCGAGCGCCCAGATCGACTCCTTGGCGTCCTGGTTGATGCCCCACAACACGTTCTGTTCCTCGTTGAGGGCCAGGCCGGCGATCCACGGAACGGGCGGGGTGCACTCCCCCAGCACCGATCCGGGCTGCGGGTGGGACAGCCCGGCGAGGTGCCGGATGCCGCTACCGCTGCTGAGGTAGAAGGTGTCGTCCGAGGCGCGGTAGGCGAGCCCGTAGTAGAGCTTGCCGGCCCACGGCCCGGTGATGGTCTCCTTCACCTCCAGGGTGTCCGGGTCGAAGCACACGATCGGCATGTCCCCGCTGAGCGCCATCTTCGGCGCGCACATCAGGTCCCGACTCGGCACGTACGCCATGTCCGAGGGCCACCCGTCGATCAGCAGCACGCCCTTGCCGGTCGACCGGCCGTCGGTGTTGAAGCGCTGCATGTCCCCGAACAGGTACGAGTTGGAGACGATCAACTCGCCGTTGCGGTAGCCGATGCCGAACGCGTTGTACATCTCCTTGACCGGGAACGAGCTGAGCTGCCGGCCGGGGATTCCGGTCGGTGGCGTGGGCGAGTTGATTTCCCGGGCCAACCAGGTGGCCGGCAGGTCGCCCCGGTTGGTGAGGTTCACCGTCGCGGTCCGGGTCACCCCGGCCCGTGCGGTCAGCGAGACCGCGTTCCGGTTGGCGAGCAGCAGCGGCGTACGCAGCGCCAGGTCGCGCTTGACGACTGTCGCCTCGACCAGGTCGACGGTGCTCGCCGGCAGGTCGTAGCCCGGTTGCAGAGCGGTCACCGTGACCCGGCCGGCCGGCGCCTCCAACTGGTAGAAGCCGTCGGCGTCGGTGGTCGCGGTGATCGGCTGCGCGGCGTCCGGTGACTCGACCTGCACCGTCGCGCCGGCGAGCGGCTGGCGGTCGTTCGCGTCACTCACCGTGCCCCGCAACAGCGCACGGCCGGCCACCTGGAAGGTGATCGCGTCCGCCGCGTCGAGCATCTGCTCGTCCCGCGAGTAGGTCAGCGCGTCGCGGCCGGTGGCGTCCTCGATGCCGACAGTTGCCGAACCGCCGGCAGCCGCGGCGCCAGCGCCGAGCTCGCGGTACGCGATGGTGACGCGGCCGTTCTCGGCGAGTCGCACCTGGACGTCGACCCGGGTCTTCGGCGCGCTCTTGAGCGCGGCCCGAGACCAGCTCACGACGAACTGCCGGGCCGCACCGGTCCCGGACACCTTGGTACGCACCGTCGACGCGTGGTCCAGGACCAGGTCGTCCCAGAAGGCGTAGACGGCTGGCGCGGAGACCGCCGGCGCGGGCAGCGGCCCGTTGTCGCCGACCGAGGTGGTCGCGTCGGTGCCGAAGGTCAGGTAACCATCGGTGTGCACCGTGAGCCGGCGGTAGGTGCTGCCGTAGAACGTCATCGCGAACGGCAGGTCGACGCCCCGGCTCGCGGTGTCGCCGGTGAGGGGCAGCACGCTCCCGCCGTCGACCCAACCGGCGGCGGCGGTGCCGGCCTGGTAGCCGTGCCGGTCGGCCTTCGCGGCGAGCGCCACGTCGACAGTCTCCGGCCCGTTCACGGTCAGCGCCACCGTCTTTTGTGCCAGCCACCGGCCGTAGTCGACGAGCAGGTCGTAGTCGGCCTCGGGCAGCATCCCCGTGTAGTGGCCGTCGGCGTCGGTGACGAACCCCGGGAACGTCTCGCCTGCGAGCGTCAACCGGGCGCCCACGACGGGCTTGCCCGCCGGGTCGGTGACCCGGCCCTGGACCGCCTGCCACGGTGCGGCTTCGGACAGGTCCAGAGTCAGGTTGGTCGTGCCGCTGCTCGACACGGTGATGGCCTGACGTACGGTCCGCCGGGCGAAGAACGACGCGGTCAGCGTGTACTCCCCGGCCGGAACCCGACCCAGCTGGACCGTGCCGCGCGCGTCGGTGCGGGCAGCGCGGGTGACCAGAGCCGACGTCAGAGTGATCTTGGCCCCGGACAGCGCGAGCCCGTTCATGTTCGCGTGCACCACGACGCCGCCGAGCTGCTCCGTCGAGGCCTGGGTCACCAGGTCGTACGCGTCGAGCCGGCCCTCGCCGTAGACGTTGTTGTCGGCCGGGGTGCCACCGCACTGCAGGTCGTTGACGTCGTGCGCGGTGCGGTCCAGCAGCTCGCGGGTGGTCGCCAGGTCGCGGCGCAGGTTCGGCACCGCCGACCAGGCCAGGGCGACCGCGCCGGCGACGTGCGGAGCGGCCATCGAGGTGCCGTCGCTCATGCCCCAGTCACTGCCCGGCACGGAGGAGAGGATGCCCACCCCGGGGGCGGTGACGTCCGGCCGTACCGCGTCCTCACGGCCCGGCCCACGGCTGGAGAATTCAGCGATCACACCGGTGGCGTCGGTCGCGCCGACGGCGTACGCCAGCGGGTTGGTGGCCGGGTGGCCCGCCGAGCCGCACGGCTCGGGCATCTGGGTCGCCTCGTTGCCGACCGCGAAGACGGGGAAGATGCCGGCGGCGACCCAGGAGTCGATGATCGTGTCGTAGAAGGTCGGGTCGCCGTCGTGGCCACCCCAGGAGTTGTTGATGATGTCCGGCGCGAGGTCCGGGCGTGGGTTCTCGCCATTGTGGTCGGTCGGGGCGAGCATCCACTGACCGGCGGCAAGCAGTGCGCTGTTGCTGCAGTAGTTGGCCTCGCAGCCCTTGGCCGCGATCCAGGTGGCACCGGGGGCCACGCCGCTGATCCGCCCGTCACCGTCGTCGCCGACCATCGTGCCGACGGTGTGGGTGCCGTGCCCGAAGTTGTCACAGGGCGTCGAGGGCAGGCAGATCCCGGTCGGGTCGTACCAGTTGTAGTCGTGGCTGAAGGTGCCGTCGCCGTCGTTGCCACGGTACTGGCGGACCAGCGCCGGGTGGTCGTACTGGACCCCGGAGTCGACGCTGCCGACGACGATGCCCTCGCCGCGGGTGCCGTACTCGCGCCAGACCTTGTCGGCGCCGATCGAGGTGAGGTTCCACGGCAGCTGAGGACTGTCGGCGGCCGCGCCCGCGGTGCGCACCGGCTCGGCCAGCTTGGTCCCGCCGATCGAGGTGATCCGCGCGACCTCCGCCCGACCAGCCAGTTCGGTCACCAGGTTCAGGTCACCGGTGACCTCGATGATGTTCGCGATCCAGTACGGGGTGAAGTCCGCGTGCCGGTTGCGCAGCAGGGTGCGCAGGCCGCGCTGGGTCTTCTCGGCGTGCGCCAGCTTGGTCTCGTAGACCCGCTTGGTGCGGGCGACCCGCCCGGCCCGGCCACCGGCGGCCCGTTCGACCCGGTCCAGGTCGCTCTGGTTGAGCGTGGCCTCGTCGGTCAGCTCCACGAAGAAGCTGGCGTTGGTGCCAGCGCGGGCCGAACCGAGCACGCGCGGGTCCACCTTGCGCAGTGGATCGACCGCACCAACGGTGGGCGCGGGCGCGGCCACGGCCGCACCCGTGGGCAGTGCGAGCACGATGGCCAACGCGGCACCGACGGCGCCCATGGCTCGACGTGTCCGCTGTCTGGGTCTGAGCATGAAGAACGTCCCTCCCTAGGGCGGTCGCCCGGGGAAGGCCGACACCGCCGTCGCCGATTCTCAGGCGACGGACTTCCGGTTGAAACGCATGATCGCTGGCGGAGCACGGACATGGCGGGTCTCCGCCATCCCGCGTTGGCCCCGCCGACATCGGCACGCCACCACAACAGTCAGGCCCGCCTGCGCGCGGCCACGGCAGTCAGGCCCGCATTCGCGCGGACACCACGATGACGAGCACCAGCGGCACGATCATCAGCGCCGGGGCGACGACCGGCAGGTGCAGGGCGACCAGGGCGCCGACCGCCGCGCCAACCATCAGGGCCAGCAACACCTGAGCCTTGGGGCGCAGGCTGCCCCACGGGCTGCGTGCGGCGACGCCGGCGATCAGGCTCGTGAGCGTGCCGGTCAGGTACGTGGAGGACAGGCCTGCCACCCCGAACCGTTGGATCGCACTGCTCTGCACGCCCAGCGCCGCCGCGGAGAGCATCAGCAGCGCGAGATGGACATGCGCGTCGGGGGTGCCGAGCGTGACCTCCCAGACGACGAGGAACACGACGAAGACCAGCAGCTCCAGGACCAGCGCCCAGGTGACCCGCCGTGGCCAGACCGGATCGCCCGGCTGTGCCGGGCCGGCGACGCGGGCGCCCGCGAGGACGCCGACGATGAAGCTGACGATGGCGCAGCCCGACGTCAGCGCGAGCTCGGCGTCACCTCGGCCCGCCGAGAGTCCGAGCAGGACCATGTTGCCGGTCATGACGCTGGAGAAGGCACCGCCGAGGGAGAGGAACCCGACGGCGTCGGCACTCCCGGTCAGGAAGGTGAGGACGACCACGAGGGCGTGCCGCCGCCGTAGGAGGTGCTGGTCCTCCCGGGCTGGGACGTGGGGGCGGGTGACGCGAGGCACTGTGCTCGACACTGTCGGCTATCCTCCAGAGATTGTTCTTCGTATACACGAAGCTCGGACACGTTACGGAGAGGCGCCCAGGTGGCTGAAGACTTGCGGGACAAGCTCGGCGCGCAACACCTGCCGCTACGCGATCAGGTCCTCGCCGCGCTGCGAACCGCCATCATCGACGGCGACTACCTTCCCGGCGAACGGCTCACCGAGGACCGGCTGGCCGAGGACTTCGGGGTCTCCCGCAACCCTGTTCGGGAGGCCCTGCGCGTCGCGGAGGCGGAGGGTTTCGTCGTGATCCTCCCCCGCCGGGGAGCGGTCGTCGCCTCCCCCAGCAGCGGAACCATCGCCGACATGTTCGCCGTCCGCGAGCGCCTGGAGGCGCTGGCCGCCCGGCTGGCGGCCGAGCGGGCGACCGCGGCGGACGTCGCGGCCCTACGTGCTCTGCTCGACGAGGGCCGCGAGGCGACGCAGCGGCAGGACCTGGCCCGGGTCGCCGAGCTGAACAGCGCGTTGCACCTGCGCATCCTCCAGATCAGTGGCAACCCCTGGCTGTCGTCGATCGCCAAGTCGCTCTACCTCCATGTGCAGTGGGTCTTTCGGCTGGGGGCGGCGGAACGCGCGCCGCACTCGTGGGCCGAGCACATCCAGCTCGTCGACGCCATCGAGTCAGGCGACGGTGACCGCGCCGAGCGGGCCGCACTCGACCATCTCGACGCGGCGTCCGCGGCGGCGTACGAGAACGCCGAGGGTGGCTACGGCGCGCACTAACGGCCGCACGCGTAGCCCTGCATCCCCCGCGGGTTCGCGCCGGCCGCGAGCACACCCGTCGCCGGGTCGCGGGTCACGGCGCAGAGCCGACCGAGGCTCCACGCGTCGGAGACCCGCACCTCGTGCCCGTACGCCCGCAGGGTTGCCAGCACGTCGTCGTCGATCCGATCCTCCACCACCAGGACGCCGGGTTCCATGTCCCGTGGATAGAACGACCCCGGCAGGCTGAGCGTGTGCCAGGCCGGCGCGTCGATGGCCTCCTGAACGGGCTGACCGCCGACGAGATGCCGGAGCAGGAACGGCAACTGCCACTGGTCCTGCTGATCGCCGCCGGGTGTACCGCATGCCAGCACCGGCTCCCCGTCGCGGTGCACCATCGTCGGGCTCAGCGTCGTACGCGGTCGACGGCCCGGTGCCAACGACGACGGGAGCCCCTCCTCCAGCCAGAACATCTGCAGCCGACTGCCCAGCGGGAAACCGAGCTCTGGAATCGTGGGTGAGCTCTGCAACCAACCGCCACTCGGGGTCGCGGAGATCATGTTGCCCCAGCGGTCGACCACGTCCACGTGACAGGTGTCGCCTCGGGTCACCCCGTCCGACTGGACAGTCGGCTCCCCCGTGGTGGGGTCCGTCGGGTCGGTGCGACGCCCCGCACCGGGTTGGACGTGGGCCGGCAGCCGTGGCTGCGCCCCGTCGGGACGCCCCGGCCGTAGCTCCGCCGACGCGCGGTCGCCGATCAGGGCCGCCCGCTCCCGCGCGTACTCCCGGGAGAGCAGCGCCTTGGCGGGCACGTCGGTGCCGTCGCCGTACCAGGCCTCCCGGTCGGCGAAGGCGAGCTTCAACGCCTCGACCTGGGCGTGGACGCCCGCTGCGGTCCCCGCGTCGTACGCGCCGGGGTCGTCGAGCGCGTCAAGGGCCGCCAGTGCCTCCAGCAACACCGGGCCCTGCCCCCAGAAGCCGGTCTTCGCCACCGAGTAGCCCTGCCAGTCGAGGGTGGTGGGCGCCTCCCAGGTCGCCGAGTACGCGGCGAGGTCGTCGCCGGTCACGAGCCCCGCGTTCGGGCGCCCACTGGAGTCGCGGAACGGCTGTCGGCTGAACTTGTCGATCGCCTCGGCGACGAAACCCGTGCTCCAGGCCCGTCGCGCGGCCTCGATCTGTGCCTCGCGGTCGGCACCGGCCGCCTGCCCGGCCTCGACCAGCCTGCTCAGCGTGCGCGCGTACACCGGGTTGGCGAACATCTCCCCGGCGGCCGGTGGACGGCCGCTGCGCAGCCAGAGCGCGGCGGAGGTGGGCCAGTGTTCCTCGAACAACGACCGCACTGCCGCGACGGTGTCACCGACGCGGCCCAACAGTGGGTGGCCGGCGCCGGCGTAGCCGATCGCCGGCTCCAGCACCTCGGCGAGGGTGAGCGTGCCGTGCTCGCGCAGCAGCAGGAGCCAGGCGTCCACGGCGCCGGGTACGGCCGCCGCGAGCGGACCGGCCCCGGGGATGAGGTCCATCCCGAGGGACCGGAAGTGCGCGATGGTGGCACCGGCCGGCGCCGGCCCCTGACCGCACAGCACCTTCGGCCTCGGGTCCTGTGCGGTGGCCACGATGGCCGGCACCTCGCCACCCGGCCCGTTCAGGTGCGGTTCGACGACGTGCAGGACGAACCCGGCGGTGACCGCGGCGTCGAAGGCGTTGCCCCCGCGTTCGAGGATGCCCATCGCCGCCTGGCTGGCGAGCCAGTGCGTCGAGGACACCATGCCGAAGGTGCCCTGCAGCGTGGGTCTGGTAGTGAACGTCATGACAACACCTCACTCGGGTCTGTGGTGCGAACGTCGGGGCCGGTGCCGTCCGGCTGGACCAGGTGGCAGGCGGCCATGCCGTCGCCGATCGGAATCTGCGCCGGCACTTCCGTCGCGCACCTGTCGAACGCGAGCGGACACCGGGTACGGAACCGGCAACCGGACGGCGGGTCGAGCGCGGACGGCAGGTCGTCGCCGAGCAGCACCGGCTGACGCTGCCGTTGCCGCACCGGGTCGGCCACCGGCGCGGCTGACAGCAGTGCCTGCGTGTACGGGTGGGCGGGCCGGGCGAAGATCCGCTCACGGGTGCCCTTCTCGACGAGTTGACCCAGGTACATGACGGCGATGTCGTCGGCCAGGTATTCCACCGCGGACAGGTCGTGGGTGATGAAGAGGCAGGCGAACCCGATGTCGCGTTGCAGGTCGGCGAGAAGGTTGAGCACCGACGCCTGCACGGACACGTCGAGCGCGCTTGTCGGTTCGTCGGCGATGAGCAGCATGGGTTCGGAGATCAGTGCTCGGGCGATGCTGACCCGTTGGCGTTGCCCGCCGGACAGTTCGTGGGGATAGCGACGCGCCACCTCGGCCCGCAGGCCCACCCGCTCGAGCTGCCCAGCGACGCGGGCCTCCCGCTCGCGCCGTGAGATCCGTTTGCCGGCCAGCCGCAGCGGCTCGGCCACGATCTCGCCGACAAGCATCCGCGGGTCCAGCGACGCGGCCGGGTCCTGGAAGACGATCGACACCGCACCACGATGGGGGCGCAGCCGCCGTCGGGACAGATGGGTGACGTCCGTACCGGCGATCTGGACCGTGCCCGCGGTCGGTTCGACGAGCCGCACCACGCATCGACCCACTGTCGACTTCCCGGAACCGCTCTCCCCCACCAGGGCCGTGACCCGGCCCCTCGGGATCGTGAGGGACACCCCGTCCACGGCGCGGACCGGGCCGAAGTGCATCACCAGGTCCTCGATCTCCAGGGCGTTGGGCTGCGGCGTCATCGGTTCGCCTCCTGGTGTGCCATCGAGCAGGGGTGCCAACAGGCCGCGAGGTGGTCGGTGCCACCGCGCCCCTCCAGGGGTGGTGCGGAGTCGCGGCACTGGGCGTCGGCGGCCGGGCAGCGATCCGCGAACGTGCACGCGTCGGGCTGGGACGACAGGACGGGCACCAGCCCGGGGATCTCCGTCAACCGATCCGTGCCGGCGTGCCGGCCCGGCTGCGGCGACGCGGACAGCAGCCCGGCCGTGTAATGGTGCTGCGGGTGCGCGAACAGGTCGTTGACCGGTGCCCGCTCCACCACCCGCCCGGCGTACATGACGACGACGCGGTCCGCGATGTCGGCGATCACGCCGAGGTCGTGCGTGATGATGAGGACGGTCGTGCCGAGCCGGTCGCGCAGGTCCCGCAGCACCTGGAGGATGCCGGCCTGGACCGTGACGTCCAGTGCGGTGGTGGGTTCGTCGGCCACCAGCACCTTCGGGCCGCAGGCCACCGCCATCGCGATCATCACGCGCTGGCGCATGCCGCCGGAGAGCTGATGCGGATAGGCGTCGACGCGAAGGGCCGCGGACGGGATCCCGACCAGCGTCAGCAACTCGATGGCGCGAGCCCGCGCGGCCCGTCGGGACATCCGCTCGTGGACCTGGAGCACCTCCCCGATCTGACGCCCCACGGTGAGCACCGGGTTCAAAGACGTCATCGGCTCCTGGAAGATGTAGGCGATCTCCTGGCCGCGTACCCGCCGCAGCGCCGACTCGCGGGCACCGACCAGCTCGGTGCCGTCGAGGCGTACCGAGCCGGTGATCCGGGCGCTGCCCGGCAGCAGACCGGCGATGCTCATCGCGGTGACGCTCTTGCCGCACCCGGACTCGCCCACCATCCCGACGATCTCCCCGGGGGCGAGATCCAGGCTGACGCCGTCGACCGCCGAGACGGTGCCGGTCTCGGTCGGAAACGACACCGAGAGGTCGCGGATCTCCAGCACGGGCGCGGAGACGGTGCTCATCGTCGGTCTCCCTTCGGGTCGAGGGCATCGCGGAGGGCATCGCCGAAGACGTTGAACGCCAGCGCCAGACCCATGATCACGACACCGGGCAGGACCGCGGCCCACGGTGCTCGGGCGGCGAACTGTTGGGCGGTGGCCAGCATGGTGCCCAGGCTGGGTGCCGGGGGTTGGATGCCGAGCCCGAGGAACGACAGCACCGCCTCACCGAGGATCGCGGCCGGGATGGCGACCGTGGCCTGCACCAGGATCACCGACGTCGCGTTCGGCAGGATGTGCCGGGCCAGCACCCACAGGTCGCTGGCCCCGTCCACGACGGCCGCCGCGACGAAGTCCAATGACTTGAGGCGCAACGTGTCCGAGCGGACGACCCGGATCACCCCGGGGATCTGGGCGATGCCGATGGCCACGGCGGCGTTGCCCAGGCTGGCCCCTCGGATGGCTGCCAGCCCCACCGCCATGATCAGGAACGGGAACGCGAGCAGCAGGTCGGTGAAGCGCGAGATCACGGCGTCCCAGGCCCGGAAGTAACCGGCCGCGAGCCCGAGCGGCACACCGAGGACCAGGGAGGTGGCCACCGCCAGGAGCCCCACCTGCAGCGATGCCCGCGCGCCGAGCATGATGCGGGAGAGGACATCCCGACCGAGGTCGTCGGTGCCGAGCACGTGCCCGGAGGTGCCGGGGGGTGCGAACGTACGGGCGAAGTCGGTCTGGTCGACGGAGTAGGGCGCGATCCACGGCGAGAGCAGCGCGATGACCGCCGCGAGTGCCAGCACGACGAAGCTCACGACGGCGAGCGGGTTGCGGCGCAACCGCCGCAGCACACGCGTTCGTCGGGTGATGCTGGCGGCTGCGGTCTCCGCCATCGGTACGGTGAGGACGGTCATGCCGGATCTCCCGTCACTCGGATTCGTGGGTCGATGACCGAGTAGAGCAGGTCAACGAAGAAGTTGATCACGATGTACGCGGTCGCGGTGAGCAGGACGACGGCCTGGATCACCGGGTAGTCCCGCTGGAACACCGCGTCGATGGTCATCTTGCCGAAGCCCGGGAGCCCGAAGATCTGTTCGGTGACGACCGCGCCCGAGATCAGACCGCCGAGTTGCAGGCCCACGACGGTCACCACCACGATGAGGCTGTTCCGCAGCGCGTGTCGGGTGATGACGGCACGCGGCCGCAGGCCCTTCGCCTTCGCCGTCCGCACGTAGTCGGAGGACAGTGAATCCAGCATCGCTGAACGGGTCTGCCGCATGATGATCGCGGCGAGGCCTGTCCCGAGGATCACGGCCGGCAGGACGATGTGGTGCAGGTTGTCCACGGGATCCTCCAGGATCGGCACGAAGCCGGAGGCGGGGAACAGGCCGGTCGCCACGGAGAGGTAGAGGATCGCGAGCAGCCCGAGCCAGAAGTGCGGCACCGACAGGCCGATCAGGGCCAGGCCGTTGGCGAGCCACTCCGCCGGGCGCCCGCGACGGACCGCCGCGAGCACACCGGCGCCAACCCCGAGCGCCGCGGCGATGAGAATCGCCAGTACGGACAGCTCGACGGTCACCGGCAGGGCGGTCGTGAGCATCGACGAGACCGGCGTACCGGTGCGGATCGACACCCCGAAGTCGCCCTGCACCAGGCGTTCCACGTAATGCCCGAACTGGACCGGCAGTGGCTGGTCCAGCCCGTAGTGCCGACGGATGGCCTCCAGCGCCTCCGGCGACCGGTCCTCCCCGGCCAGCGCGAGGGCCGGGTCACCGGGGAGCGCCCGCACACCGACGAACACCACGATCGTCGACATCAACAGAGTCAGCGCCGACTGCCAGGCGCGAGTGAGGAGATACCGGGCCACGGTGACCTACTTGGCGAAGCCAGCGAAGGCCGCCCGGATCACACCGTCCGGGAAGACCTGCAGGCCCTGGATCTGCTTGCTCACGGCGGTCAGGTTCCGCTGCCGGTAGAGGTAGATCAGCGCGTCGTCCTGCTGGAGCAGCGTTACCGCCTGCCCGTACAGCTTCTTGCGCTCTTCGATGTCGCCGGCCTGGCGGGCCTGGGTCAGCAGGGTGTCGAGCTGGGGGTTGCTGTAGCCGGAGACGTTCTGGCTGGCGCTGGTGCCGACGAAGTTCGTGATGTTGGCGTCCGGGTCGATCCGTCCGCTCCAACCCAGCTGCAGCAGCTCGAAGTTGCCGCGATCCTGCTCGTCGAGGAGCGACGAGTATTCCACCGGGTTGATCTTGAGGTCGAAACCGCCGTCCTTGAGCATGGACTGCAGCGCCTGCGCCAGGCGCAGCGTGTCGGGCGTGTTCGAGGCGAGCATCGTCACCGTGTACGGCGTCTGCACACCCGCCTCGGCGAGCAACTGCTTGGCCTTGGCGGGGTCGTGCGCCGGGCAGTTCTGCGCCTCGGGCGACGAGAACGAGCTCGCTGGTGAGATCGGCGAGCAGGCGACGGCGTGCTCACCGTTGAAGACGGCGTCGACAAGCGCCTTGCGGTCGATGGCGTGCTCGAAGGCCTGCCGTACCTTCGCGTTCTGGGCCAGCGGGCGGTTGATGGGCTTGGGCGCGGTGCCGACGCCGTCGACGTTGCCGATGTTGATCGTGAGGCCCTGGTAGCCGAGGGACTGCGACTGCAGCACGGAGACCGACGCGTCCTGCCGCAGGGCGACGACGTCCTGGGTGGAGACGGTGTCGGCGACCTGCACGTCGCCGGAGCGCAGGTTGGCGGCGCGGATGCTCGCGTCGCTGAGAATGCGCCACGTGATGGCGTCGAGGTGGACCGCGCTCGCCTCGTAGTAGTTCGGGTCCTTGACGACCTCGATCGAGTTCTGTGGCACCCGCTTGGCGAACTTGAAGGGGCCGACGCAGACCGGTGCCGAGGCGAAGTCGTCGCCCAGCTTCTGCAGCGCCTGCGCACTCATGATCATGCCGGCCCGGTCGGCGAGAGCGCCGAGCAGGGGCGCGAACGGCTGCTTAAGTTTGAGCACGACGGTCTGCGCGTCAGGGGCGTCGACGCTGTCGATGGGGCCGAGCTCGCTCTTGCGCGCCGACCGGGCGTTGGTGAGGTGTCGCTGCAGGGTGGCCTTCACCGCGGCGGAATCGAACGGCGTCCCGTCCGCGAAGCGCACGCCCTGACGCAGTGGGATGGTCACCGTCCGGCCGTCACTGCTCGTGGTGGGCAGGGCGGTCGCGAGCTGCGGTACGACCTGCGCCTTCTCGTCGACGTCGTAGAGCTTCTGGCACATCGCCTGGAAGACGTAGCGGGAGTAGAGGCTTCGCGACAGTGTCGGGTCCAGCGCGTCGGGCTCCGCGGAGAGGGCGATGACGAGCTCGCCGCCCTGCTTGACGGCAGCGGGGTCGGCCGGCGTACCGAAGGAATCCTGGCCTGCCGCCTGGTTGCCGCCGGACGGGGCGCCATCCCCGTTGTTCGACACCGGTGAGCAGGCAACGACCGTGCAGACAACAGCAGCCGCCGCCACAGCGACCCGGAGGACACGACGGCGGGGCAGGCTCGTTGCGCTGACGGAGAGGTTCGTCATGGAGAGCTCCTCGAGTGGGCGATCCGGGGAGCGTATGTTGTATACGATGACCGCCGCAAGACCTCCGAGCCTGGCTTTCGAGCGCCCCGGCCATGCCTATTGTGGATGTCTTCGCGCGGATCGCCACCCCGTCCGGCGGGCTGGGCCTGAAGGCATACGTCATCCGCGAACGGGGCAGCAACGGCTCGCCGGTGAACCACTACGCTCCCATCTATCTGTGGAACGACACGGCCTCCATGGCCCAGTTCCTGGTTGGCGGGAGCGGTTTTCAGGGCATCATTCGTGACTTCGGCCGCCCGATCGTGCATCACTGGACTGGCCTAGCCAGCGTGGCCGGTCCCACCCGCGCCGAGGCCCCGAGGGCCGCCTCACGCCGGCTCACCCCGCTGCCGGCCGACCCCGACCACGAGGCCACCGGGCTGGGCCTGACTGCCCGGATCGAGCAGGAAATTGCGGAGCTGACAACGCTGGCGAAGCGGGACGGTGTGCACTGCCGCCCTCGCCATCGACCCTCGGCACTGGGAGCTGCTGAGGTTCGTGCTGTGGGCAGACGCCGTTCCGCAGGACGAGGACGCCACCGAGCAGTACGAGGTGCTGCACCTGTCCGCCCCGGGCCTGGCCGGACTGCCACACGGCCAACACTGGCAGGACCTCTGACGCGATCTTGCACGTAGGAGTCAGGCGCGGCGGGGTCGACCGTGCAGGGCGGCCCGCAACGCCGGCCCGAAGAGCTGCCGAACGTCGGCCGGGGACAGCCCGCCAATCGAACGGATCGGGTTCAGGTACCGCGTGAAGATCAGCCCACCCAGCACACCGACCGCCGCGGTGGCACGTCGCGTCGCGTCGGGTCCGCCGAGAAATTCAGCAATGCGGAGGCGTAACTCACCGTCCAGGTAGTCACGCAGGGCGCGCATCGTGTCGTCGTCCTGCATCGCCATCCGATTCTCGGCGGGCACGCTGGCGTCCCACAGGTCGGTGACCGAGTCGAGCAGACGGTCGGCCAAGCCGGCCTGGTCACCCCGCAGGGCACGGTCGAGCGCGGTGGGCTCGACGCACAGCAGGTTGAGCGACTGGCTGAAGAGGCCCTGCTTGGAGCCGAAGTGGTAGCTGATGAGCGCCGAGTCGACACCTGCGGCAGCGGCGATCGCCCGGACCGTCGTGCCCGGATAACCGTGCTTCGGGAACAGCTCGCGGGCGGCCTCGGCGATGCGGGCCTTGGTATCGGGATTGCCCCGGGGCCGACCTCGGGTTTTATTCAACACGGTTGAATAATGCCCCTCCTCGGTGCCACGGTCAACGCCATCAACCCCGCAACGAGGAGCGAGCACATGCGAACTGTCGTCTTCGGCGCCACCGGACCCACCGGCCGCCAGATCACCGAGCAGGCCCTGGCCGCCGGCCACGAGGTCGTCGCCGTCACCCGCCGCCCGCACAACATCCAGACCCGCCACGGCCTCACCGTGGTCAGCGCCGACGTCGCGGACCCGGACGCCGTCGATCGGGCCGTGGCTGGCAGCGATGCGGTCCTGTCCAGCCTGGGCGTCCCGCTCACCCCGAAGCCGATCACCGTGTATTCAACGGGCAACGCGAACATCCTGGCCGCGATGCACCGCCATGGAGTGAAGCGCCTGGTCACCGTCAGCTCCAGCGTCATGGATCCCACCTGGAGACCGACCGGCGAGTTCTTCTTCAACAACGTGATGGATCCGCTGTTCAACCGCAAGATGGGCCGCACCGCGCACGAGGACATGCGGCGCATGGAGTCCCTCGTACGCGCCAGCGACCTGGACTGGACCATCGCCCGGCCGTCCGGGCTGTTCGACCACCCGACCGTCACGCGCTACCAGGTGGCAGAGGACGTCGCGGACGGACTGTTCACGGCACGCGCGGATCTGGCGGCGAGCATGGTGGCGCAGCTGACCGACGACCGGTTCGTCCAGCGGGCGATGGCGGTCATCACCACCGAGGTCAGGCCGAGCATCGCGGGTCTGATCTGGCGCGAGGCCGTCACGAAGAAGAAGTGACTGTCCCGCCGCCCGGCGGTTGGTCCCCGACACCGGAAACCCGGCTCGGTGCCCAACCGCCAGGCTCACGCCCACTGCGGGTCTTGCTCTCGGCGGCGTCTGCTCTGCGGCGCGGCAGAGGTTGGCGCGCGACACCGAAGCGCATCAGGGGCCTCGATGGAGTGTGCGGGCGGCCGGCACCGCCCGCACACCACGGCCACCTACTCCGGGTACGAAGGGCCCGGCTCGGTACGCAGCATCCGCTTGAGCATGCGGTTCGCCGCCCGCATGTCGTCGGTGACCAGGTTGGTGCGCACCGTCCCCTTGCCGGTCAACTTGCCGCCCACCTCGAAGACGGCCGTCTCGCCAGGAAGTGGCACCGCCTGGCACCCGGTGTACGTCTCGGCGGGCAGCCGACCGTCCAGCAGGTAGGCGTACACCGGGTCGTCCACGCACGGCGTGTAGTACGGGAAGACCCCGTGGCTGCCCTCGTTGTCGACGCTGATCATCGAAACACCGGGCAGCTTCTTCGACGCCGCCAACGCACCCTCGTACGCCGTGGCGACGTCGAGTTCGTCCTGCAGCATCAACACCTTGGGGAACGTCTTCTTGTCGAACTTCGGCATCCGGTTGCTCGTCGGCCAGTACGCACAGGCCGGCGGGTTCTGCAGGAACGGGGCGACCAGCGGGGCGTCGCGGGTCAGGCGACGGCTGAACGCGTTCCAGTGCGCGATGCTGTCGTTCCACTGCCCGTCCTGGCAGCGGATCACCTCGAAGACATAGTCGATGTCGTACGTGTACTCCTCGGTGCCCTGAGGCAGCTGGACCTGGCCCGGGTGGGTCTTGAGGGCCGCCTCGGCGGTGACCCGCGACTGCTCGATGTACGCCCGGTCGTCGGCGGTGATCCCCGGTGCGGCGAGCATCTTCGTCGTCGCCGCGCTGAGAATCTGCTCGGGCGTCCAGCCGTTCCACTCCTCGTAGTACTGGATCACCGTGTTCACCGCTGCCGCGGCGGCCGGATAGTTCTGGGTGTCGTAGAGGGCGCCAAGGATGAAGTACCCGAACATGAACGGCCCCATGCCGATCCGGGTGCCGCCGGCCCGCTCGAACATCTCCCGGATCGCCATCGGGTCGGTGCCGCGGCCGTACAGGTCGTCGTGACGAGCCATGTACGGCAGCAACTGCTCCTGGAACGCCCGGTCACGGGTGAACGGTTGCAGGTCCCAGGTCTCCTGCAGAGTGGGCGAGCCGACTGCGGCCACCGAGTCGAGCACCATCCGGTTGGTGCGGCTCGGGAACGTCGCGGCATACCAGGTGCCCAGCCAGGTGCCGTACGAGTAGCCGAGGTAGTTGAGCTTCCGCTCCCCCAGCAGCACCCGGATGAAGTCCAGGTCGTAGGTGGTCTGCTCGGTGGTGATGTACTTCGTCAGCTCGGTGCTACGACAGCCGGCAACATTGGCCTGGGTGATCTGGTCATTGGTGACGTCGGTGTCGCGATAGGTGACCGAGCAGAGCAACGGGGTGCTCTGGCCGACGCCACGAGGGTCGAAGCCGATCACGTCGTAGTGCTCGGCGAGGGTCGGCGCGGACCGCGCCACGTACGGTGCCAGGGACAGTCCGCTGCCGCCGGGTCCGCCCGGGTTGACCATCAGGATGCCCTTGCGGTCGCCGCCGGAAGCGACGGTACGGCTGATCCGGACCTGGATCGTCTTTCCGTCGCGCGGCTTGTGCCAGTCACGCGGCACCGTGACCGTCGCACAGCTCAGCCGCAGTTGCGCCTCGTCCTCGGGGCTGACATCGGCCAACCCGCACGGCTCCCAGGAGGGCCGCTGGGTGGCCAGTGACGCGGCCAGGGCGGCGGTGTCCGGCTCGGCGGCCGTGGCCGCCGCGGCCGGAGTCACGGCCGCACCACTGCTCAGGACGGCCGCGACCAGTGTCGCGGCGAGGAAGGCGGCCGGCCGGCGCACGCGGTGTGAGCGGTGCGACCCGGTCGTGGGATGGGGCATCGGCCCGTCCTCTCATGGAGCGGATGATCGAATGGCCTTCACCCTGGACCAGGAGTGTTTCGCAGGTGTGGTCCCGCGTTGACGAAGACCAGCCATGGCAGGATCCCGCCAGTCACAGCCAGCCACGACGACTGGCCTGCACACCGAGCTGAAACCGGCTGCGCGCGCCGAGCAACTCCTGCAGGCGGCTGACCCGACGGTGCACCGTGCGGTTGCTGATGCCGAGGTCGCGGGCGATGGCCTCGTCGGTCAAGCCCGCGGTGAGCAGCGCGAGCAACCGCTGTGTGGCGGCGGTCGGTTCGGCGTCCGGTTCGGCGGTGTCGGCGGTGGCGTGGATCGGCGCACCGAGCCGCCAGAACACCTCGAACAACTCGGACAACCCGTCCAGCAGACGGGAGCCGTACACCAGCATCGCGTCGGCGTCGTCGCCGCCGGCACGCGGCAGGATGATGAGGCCACGATCGGCGTCGGTCAGCATCATCTTCAGCGGAAGCTCCGGGAAGACCCGCGCCTGCTCGCCGGCGGCGACAGCGGAACGCACCGCTGCCAGCATCGCCTCGTCGTGCAGCAGCTCGCCCTCGTAGACGCAGCGGTAGCGCAGGCCACGACTCAGCCCGTCGTACTGCACCTCCTCCGGGACCCGCGCGGTGTCGCGCAGGTACGGCCCACGCTCCAGACCCCGTACCTCGCTATGGGCACCGGTCTGCAACTGGCGGAACAGCTCGCGGGCGGCGTGCTTACCCTCGATGACCTCGACGAATGCGGCCCCCGTTCCGTGGACCGCCGTGTAGAGCCCGGACAGCGTCTCCGCCGTGGCACGGGCCCGGGCGGCCTCCATCTCCCGCTGCGCTGCCCAGCTCTCCAGCGCGTTACGCGGCGGCCGGACGTGCAGCACACCGGCCGTGTCGCGGTGCACCGCGCCGCTGGTCAGCAGCCCTGCGAGCGCCCGAGCCACCTGCGGTGACGCGGTGGACAGGAACTCCCGCTGCGCTACGGGCGCTGTTTTCAGAAGGTCGCGGTAGACGTCCGCGACGTCCGGCGTGAGCGGAAGCGATCCCAGCTCAAGCGCAGAGGCCACGCCGGAGGGCTCGGTCCGCATGCCCATGATCGTAAGGCGCGCGGGCCGGCGGCGGTCCACACGTCGGGGCCTGCACACATCGTCACCGGTTGATAGCGTCACGGTGATCTCACCGGCCTCGCCGGTAGTTGTCCCTTGGGGAGGGTCAACATGTGGGCGGACGAGGCTGCGCTCGACGCGGCGCAGCGCCGGCTCGACGAGTGGGAGTCGTCGCTCGCCGCACAGGCCGAGCGGGCGAAGATGCTGTCGGCGAGGATGCGGGGCCTGACCGGCACCGCCCGCAATGTCGACCGGACCGTCGAAGTCACCGTCGACTCAGCCGGCCTGCTGATCGACCTTCGGCTCGACGAGCGCACCCGGCAACAATCCGCGGCAGGCACCGCCCGGCAGATCCTGGAGACCACCCGGGCCGCACACGCCGACCTGCTCCGGCAGGTCAGTGCAGCAGCAGTGGAGTCTCTCGGTGACGGCGCAAGCGCGCAGGCCGTCATCGGCTCCTACCGCAGTCGGCTGAGCCACGCCGAGGGATCAAGCGGTGCCTCCCGCTGACGGCATCCAGGTCGACCCGGACGACCTGACCGCCCACGCCGTACGCCTCGATCGCTGCGCCGGCAGCCTCGACACCGCTCGGCAGGCTGGCCAGCACGTCCGGTTGGGCGCCGACGCCTACGGCCAACTCTGCGCGATGATGCCGGTGCTGCTCGACGGCCTGCAGCGCACCCTCGTCGACGGCGTCGGCGCGGCCGCCGACTCCGCGCGGGACACCGCCGGAAGGCTCCGGCTCAGCGCGGATCGCTACCGGGGCTCCGACGCCCGCGCCAGCCACCTGCTCGATCAGACACGGCAGCGGCGGTGACGACGAACCCGCTCATCGCCACCGCGTCCGACACCCCACCCAGCGCGTGGGCCGGCGTCTGGATCTGCGAGGACATCGAACTCATCGCGCAGGGCGTGCGCAACGGCAGTTGGATCGACGGCAGCCTCGGTGTCGTCAGCGCCGGCCTCGACGCCCTCGCCTTCGTCTCCGACCCGGTCGGCGCCCTCCTCCAATACGGGATCGCCTGGCTCATCGAACACGTCAAGCCGCTCAGCGAGGCGTTGGACTGGCTCGCCGGCGACCCCGCGCAGATCACCGCACATGCCCAGACCTGGCGCAACGTCGCGGGTTCCCTCCGCGAGGAAACCACCACTCTTGCTCGCGCCGTCCGCAACGACGTCGGCAGTTGGGGCGGCAGTACGGCGTCCGCCTACCGGGCCTGGTCCGCCGAGCAGCAGCAGGCCATCACCGGCCTCGCCCAGGGCGCCGACACCATGGCCGCGATCACCGAAGGCACCGCCGGCCTGGTGGCCGCCGTCCGGCTCCTGGTCCGCGACGCCATCGCCACCTGCGTGTCCCGCCTCATCGTGTACGCGGGCGAACTCGTCATCACCGCCGGACTGGCCACACCACTGGTCGTCGAACAGGTCACAACACTTGTCGCGTCCTGGGGTGCACGCATCGCACGACTGCTACGCGGACTGCTGACCAGCCTGCGCCGACTCATCCCCGAGATCCGCCGACTCGGCGACCTCATCGAAAAACTCAAGCAGGCACTGGGACGGCTTCGACACCCGGGGGCAAACGCTGACGCCCTCAGCAGAGTTCGCGGCAGAGGGACCGGACCCCGGATGCCAATGAACCTGGAATCGGTAACGAGCATTGCTTCCAAGTACGGAATCGACATCTCGGATCTCCGGCTCACCATCAACAACCGTGTCTCTGGGTTGTGTGGACTGACGAAGCCTGATGAGTCGGTCATGCTCTGTCGAGAGGCCTTCCGCAGCGAAGAGGACCTGGCCCGTACGCTCGAGCATGAGCGATTCCACGTCGCCGAACTCCGCCAGGGGCACCCCTACCCGGCCACCCGGCACGAGATCGACGCATACGAGGATCGGGCCTATGGGCATGAGGAACAGTGGTGGACCAACCATCCGGTCCGGCCGGAAGGAGCGCGCTGATGGCCACGTTCGATGAATGGCTGACGGCATACGACGTCGTCTACCTGGCGTTGCCGTCGACGTCAGAACTCGCCTGCCCAAACTGCGGTCACCGAACCCTACGGATCGTCTTCACGGCACGGCCTGGCGCCGAAAACGGCTACGTGTCGTTCTGGTGCGACACCTGCCTGGAGGGCATCTACGTCTCCCGAGCACCAATTCCAGTCGGAGTCACCGCCCGATCGATGGACGAGCCGACCGAGGAACGCAACCGAGGCATCCCCGACTACCGCCTCGTGACCTAACGTCCGGGCGACTCGGTTCGAACGCGTGCATTGCAGGCCAGCCTCGCGCGGTCGGGGGTGAAGATCGGCATCGTGAGGGGGAACTAATGGCTGGCCTCATCGTGCTGAAACCCGGCGTCGACTGGACCGCGACAGGCGGGTTGTTCGACTGGACGCTGGAGTTCCTGATTCCCCGCCTCACGGACAGGCAGGCGGCCGACCATTTGCAAGAGATCGTCGACAACAACCTCGGGTCGTTGTGGCTCGACAACCTACCCGCCGCAACAAAGCGGGAGATCGTCAGCCACTGGCGCGATGGGCTGGTGACGGCTGGCGAGCGGCAACTGCCAGAGACCGAACACAAGGTCGTCGTCATTCGCCATCTCCAGGAATTGGTGGACGCGACCTACTCAGCCGGGTTCCCCGGACCAAGCGATGCCGAGTAGTCGATGGGGCGGCACCGTCCCACCACCGAGGAAGCCAGAGGGTGAAGCCTTACGATGCGCGCCCATGGGCGCAGAGGCGGTTGGCAGGTACATGCCCCCGGTCATGACGCTCGACGGCCTGACGGCGATGAGAGCCGCAGACGAAAACCACCGGTACGAAATCAGCCCCGAGGGAGTCGTCTGGATTTCTGCCGCCGCCGGGCTACAGCCACGCGATCACCGCGACCCGACTCATGGTGTGGCTCGCTCAGGGCGGCGTCCCAGCGGAACACATTGCCCAAGCAGTCGGGCTACGCATACCGGGCCGTGACGGCAGCGTCGGCGGACGCATCCCCGACTTGGTCGTCTGGAGCAAGGCTCAGGCCGACGGTGTGTGGCTACCGGTCGCCGACGTGCTCCTTGTGATCGAGATCGTTTCACCCGGCTCCGAGGGTGTCGACACGGTGACCAAGCGCAGTGAATACGCCGCCGCGAGCATCCCCAATATTGGGTGGTCGACCAAGATGCGGCGCAGACCGTCACCATGCACTGTCTCGACGGCGACCGGTACGTCGCCCGTGCGACCATGCCGCTCGCCTGGGTCCTCAACACGGGGCCGGACGAGCACGGCCTCGGCTGAATCGGCCAGAAACCTCGCTCATCGTGCCGCGCCCGACCCAACTTACGCCTGTTACCGATACGAGTGCTGACTCTCGTCAGCCATGGGTGAGGCGACCCTCCTCCTCGAAGGCCCGGTGACGAGACCAGGGAGGGCCAGCCTGGCGGTCAACCGACCGGTGGAGAGGGCCCCGACCGTAAGACGATCTTGGAAGTCGTACGTCTGAGGCAGGATGTGCGCCATGACGACGCAACACCAGCACCTGGTCTACGGCCACTCCACGGCGCACGGCTGCCTCGCCTTCGCCGATGCCGGCACCGCGACCGAAGAGGCCGCGGAAATCCAGGCGCTCGCCGCCGCGCGGACGTGGGGCGAGGCCCGGCAGGTCCGGATGACCCACCTGTCGAACCCCGCCGGCCCGGAATACCACGAGCCGCAGGACGGGTACGCCGACGACAAGCCCTTCAACATCACCGAGGTGGCTGCGGTCGAGGACGGAGACTGGCCGCCCATGGTCACCGAGCGGGCGTTCGCGGTGCTGCCGCAGGACCTGCAGGACCGGTACGGCAAGCGCCAGGTCACCGTGCACAACGGCGACTACCTTGAGATCGCGGTCGCCGGTGAGGGCGAGTTGGTGGCCGAACTGCGCCAACGCGGCTACGAGGTGACCCGCGACGACGCGCTCATCAACCAGCTCGACGGCTTCAGCCTGGGCTCGCTCGCGGGCTAGCCCTCTTCAGTTCCGTTAGCAGCGCCGCTGGATCGGACTCTCAGTACCGAACCAGCGGCGCAGCCGTTTCACCTACAGATGCTCACGTAAGGGCGAGGGCGGCGGTCAGCAGGGGAAGGTCGTAGGGGCGACCAGCCGCAGCGGCTTGTCTGTCCTCCGGCCGGTCTCAGTGATGATGAGCGCCGTGCTCAACTGACCAGCCTGCCTTCCACTGCTCAGCCGGTTGATCGCCTCGACCATTGTGATCGCCCGGCGCACCAGAACAGCTTTCTCGCCCGGCTCGGCGAACCTCAGCACGTGGCTGACCGGTTCTTCCTCGGCGATGCCTGTGTTCCTGGTCACGCGCGGATCTCGTTTCGATTCATCTCTTGAAGGTCCGGCGACAGTTCGCCCCACAGTCGCAGTGCGGGGTGCCGACGGCGGGTGTCGTCGCGTGGCTCGCCGTACACCCAGCCCTTTCCCCGTCGTTCCTGACACCACCGCTCGTGCTCCAACTGCGCCAGCTTGTCGATCCGGTCGTCGATGGCCCGGCCGACGTCGGGGTCCGCTGCCGCGGCCCGGTGCACACCGTCCGCGCCGCGCACACCCAGACCGATCCCGTTCGCACCCGGTCCGGGCCATCCCGCGTCGTATTCGATGCAGTCGATCCGACCGGACCAACGGCACCCGGGCTGATCGGCTCTTTTCGCAGGTAGGAACCGCAGTAATCGGGTCGGTACCGGCCCCTTTCGGTGGCCACCGAGGGTTACGATTGCAAGACGGGTCGGAGGGGCGCACGATCGAGTCGGCCTCGCATTGACCGAACATCTGGCACCCGGACCGGAGCTACCGGAGGATCACGGAAATGGATGCATTCGGAGGTCCACCGGCGGCAGGCCCGGTCAATCCCTTCTCGCCGACCGCCGTGGCCCGGGTGACGGAGCACGGCACGGGCGCGAGCACGGTGGTCACCGCCGCGATCCGCGACGCGACCGACCAGATCGACGACTATCTGCGCACCGGCGACGGTGCGGTCGTCGCCGTCGTGGGTGACTACGGCATGGGCAAGACGCACCTCGCCGTCGAGCTGTTGGCCCATGCCAGACGGGTCACCGGGGTCGCCGGTCAGGCGATCTACCTGGACGCGCCGGGCGACACGTTCCTGTCACTGCACCGGCGCTTCCTCAGTCGGCTGTCCCGCGACGCCGTGCGCGACTTGCTGACCCGATACCAGACGGACTCCGGGAACGCCGCCGCTGCGGACGCGACCGACCAACTGGTCCTGCGGTTGCGCGAGGAGCTTGCGGAGGTCACCACCGACCCGGCTTTCGGCACCGCGCTGGCGATGCTGCTCGACCCGGCCACCGAGGCGGTCGCCTGGGACTGGTTGTCGGGTCACCCGCCGGCGCCGACGCTGCTCGCCGCCGGTGTGACTCCCAGCGCGGACGTGGAGGCCACCGCCGTCGAGGCGATGGGGGTGCTGGCCCTGCTGTACGGGCGACGACACGAACGATTCGTCCTGGTCCTCGACGAGCTGGACAAGATCCTCACCGCGGGCGGGCGGCCGGGGCAGGAGACGATGGCCCGCCTGCATCGGCTACTCGGGGTCTTTACCACCGCTGGCGCGTTCCTGGTGATCGCCGGGCTGCCCGACATGCTGCACCTGCTCAGCACCGAGGTGCGGCAACGGATCGGGCCGATCACCCGGATGTCGGCGCTCACCGGCGACGACGTCCGCACCTTCATCCGCCAGACCCAGCTGCGGGCGCTCGGCGAGGCACGGCTCGCGCCGTTCACCGTGGAGACCACCGAATACCTGGCGAATCTGGCTGACGGGGTGCCCCGGCGGGTGATCCGGCTCTGTTACCACCTCTTCCAGCGCGCCGCCCAAGCCGGCACGCCGGTCACTCACACCATGGTCCGGGAGGTGGTCCGGGTCCAGTTCGACCTGGCCAACCGGCAGGACGTGGCCGCCGACGTACGGCGGGTGCTCACCCAGGACGGCTGGTCGTACCAGCGGGACCATCTGGTCGGGTCGATGCGTGACCTGCCGGTGGACTTCTGGATACCTGTGGAAGAGCGCAACGCCGGCTGCTGCGTGCTGCTCACCGAGTCGGTCCTCAAGGCCGAGGACGTCGACGAACTCAACGGGAGGGTTGTCGCGATCCGGGCGGCGGTCCCGGACAGCGAGGCGGTCCTGGTCGTCGTCGGTCACCTGCCCGCGGAGTTCGCCGCAGAACTCGCCGGCACGTTCAGCGTCGAGCCGATCGTCCACGACCCGCAGTCGTTCGCCGAGGATCTCTCCGGCAGTGTCAAGGCTCTGATGCGCCGGCTGGAGCAGGCGATCGGCTCGGACGCGCTGACCTCTGTACGGCAGCGGGTGGAGCGAATTCACCGGCAGCAGAGCAACACCCAGCGCTCCATCGAGCAGCTGTCGTACCAGCTCGACGAGATCCGGGGCGAGCTGCACCAGGACCTGAGCGGCCCGGCGGGGCGGCTGGGCGTCGCGCCGGAGCGACACCGCGCGGCGTCGGAGCTGACGTCCGCCCTCCCGGGGCGGGTGTCCCGGGTCTTCGTCGAGGCCACCACCGCGCTGGATCAACTCACGGGCTTCGAGCGGCGGCTGCGGGACGCGTTCGCCCCGCATCGCACGGCGACCGTCGCCGGTGCCGACGGCGGGCAGGCGCTACGGTCGCTGCTGCGGTCGCGGGACGTGCAGCGGGCGGTCGGCACGTCGGTGGTCCTCCGCCGGTTGCTTGAGGCGTTCCGGGAGGGGGTCGAGCAGTGGTATGGCGGCCATCGCGCGAATCCTCAGCCAACGGACCTGGAACAGCTGGACCTTCTCTGCGAGACCTACGACGGGATCGCCGAATACCTGCCGCTATTCCAGTTGGACATTCTGAGCGGCCTGGCGGCCCCCGGCGCGGGCGCTGAGGACGGGCCGGACCCGGCCGAGCGGTCGCGTACCTGGTCGCAGGCGCGGTCGGTCTTCGACGGGTTGGGTGGTCGGGTCCGCCAGGGGCTGCTTGCCGGCTGAGCATCGCCGGTCGGGGTCAGCAGTCCGGTTCGAGGGTGCGGCTCGGTGGTGCCTCCCGCATGCGGGGCGGACCGGGCGGGTCGGCGTCCGCGGGCGCGGCCGTCCCTGGCCCGCCGGGACCGCGTCGGTCGAGCAGCACCGTGGCCAAGGCGTGCACGACGTTGATGACCACGATGGCCGTAGCCACGATCCCCACCGTGCCGGGGAAGTCCCGTTCCAGGATGAGGGCGAGGATCACCGCGGTGATGCCGTTCTGCTGCCCCCAGGCGAGGTAGCTCCGGTCGGCTGCGGGCAGGCCACGGGTGATCGGCAGCGACACCACCAGCTGGGCCGCGACGGCCGCCAGCCCGAGCACCACCCCTGGAACGATGTCGACCCCGTGCACGAGCAGCAGCCCGAGCAGGAACGTGGCGACCAGGTATGCCGCCTGGGTCGACCGGCCGACGACAGGGCCGAGCCGGGGACGGAAGAAGAGCCCGGCAATCGCGAGACCGAGCATGAGGAACTGCCAGGCTGCGAAGAGGACCAACACGATCAGCAGCGCCACGGCCAGCCAATTGAGTGCCGACCGGACGCCGGGGCGGACCGGGCGGCGATTGTCCTCCCGCAGGCCGGCGACGAGCAGTAGCCGCCACAGCAGCCAGGCGCCCACGGCGAAGGCCACGTTGGCGAGCAGATCGACCAGGAGGTCCAGCGGCCGGTCGCTGATCGCGCCGGCGAGCGCGCCGCCGTCTGATCCGCTGAGGTCCAGGGCGAACGCCGATACGTAGACGGTGAGCAGCACGGTGATCGGGTCGTCGAAGGACGCCCAGATCGACAGGATGGAGCGGGCGCGGGCGGACGTGCGGTCCGGGCGGCTCATCGCGGCCACCGCAAGCGGATCGATCTGGGCGACGGCCACACCGAGGACCAGGAACGCGGGGTTGCGGAACGCCAGCACCATCACGCCGGCGATGAGCGCGGCCTTGGCGACCACGCCGACTGTAACGGCCAGCAGCACGGTGCCCAGGTGGGTGCGGACCTCGGCGAGGCTGATGTCCCGGGTGCTGCCGACCAGCCCCACGGCCAGCAGGACCGAAGCGAGCAGGAGGTACGCAGGGGAGCGCTCGAGCCCGTCGATGTCGCCGACCCAGGCCACCACGAGCCCGGTCAGGGCGGCGGCGACCACGACCGCTGATCTCGCCAAACCGGTCACGGCCATCCCGCCGACGCGTCGATCCTGGTTGATCCGACGTGAGCGTACCGGCACCGGACAACCGTCTCAATCGCGAACCACGTCAACCCGCCGGACAATTCAGGCCGGCACGGCCAGCCGTCGGGCGACCGTCGCCATCTCCGCATCGGCGCGGGCGACCGAGTCCTGGTCCAGGGTGATGCCGACCAGATAGTCGTCCGGGGAGAGCAGGTAGTAGTAGATCGCGCCCATCTCCACGTCGAGGACCAGCCGGGTGATGTCCCCGTCGATGGCCCGGCGCAGGTCCCGACCGACCTGCATGGCCAGGAGCGACAGGTCACCGGAGAGGCGCTGGTAGCGGTCCCGCCGATCCGCCACCGTGATGCCCCGGTTGAAGAACGCCTCCAGGTCGTGGTGGTCGAGGATGTCGACGGCCGCTGTCTGCTCACCCATCCGGTGGTGGCTCAGGTAGTGCAGGCCCGCCGGTTGCAGCGCCGCTGGGAGATCCCCCTCGGGCATCGGCGAGCCGGTCACGTACGGCCGGAGGTCTTCCTTCGACACCGGTACCGGTGTCGCCTCGCCGTCGGTGTCGGCGTTCCAGCCGCCGGGATTCTGCGATCGCTGGCGCAGCAGTCGGCGCAGGTCAGTGGCGAGTTGCGCGGCAGCCCGGTCGACCGCGCTCACCCGGGTCGGGTCGGCCACCGGCTCACCGTCCGCATTCGGTACGACGGCGAAGCCGACCACGTGCTCGTTGCCGACCACCGAGTTGCAGAAGACGAGACCCGACCGGGTCTGCAGGACCATGCGAATCAGCCCCCCGCTGTGCAGCTCCCCCAGCCGGCGATGCAGCTCGCTCACTCGGTACACCAATTGGGCACCAACACGGCGGTGCACCTCGCGACGCTGTGACCGGGCTGCCTCGTCGTCGTCGCTCGCCGAGGTGGCGGACGGGTGGGCGAGCAGGTCCAACGCGAAGTCGAGCACCCCCGTGGTGTAGTGGGCGACGTGGTAGACGCCGCAGCCGCTGAGCAGCAGGCCCCGGCAGAGGTCCCGCTTCTTGAGGAAACCCGGGACGTCCTGCTCGGCCGACTCCTCGACCAGGGCGTCGTGCAGCTCCGGATCCGTCACCAGGTCACTCCCTCAACTCTGCGGCACATCGATGTCGGTGTCGGTCAGTGTCGCGTCTTCGGGTGCGCCCGCACGCAGCGCCCGGATCGCGGCGAGGTTGGTCACGGCGTCCTGCCTGACCGGGTGGCCATGGCCGAGGTAGCGCACGGAGGTGCCGTAGGCCTCCTTCTGGACCGACAATGCGCCGTCGGGGTCACCTGCAAGGGCCAGGTGTCCGGCCTGACCCGTCATTGCCGCCAGCGTCCAGGGGTGCGCGTCGCCGAGCTTCCCCCGCAGGGAGCGCAGGCCGCGCTCGCCGTTCCGGACCGCCTGGTCGAACTCCCCGGTGCCGCGCTGGAACAGGGCCAGGTTGACCGAGCAGATCGCGGTGAACGGGTGCCCCGGCGCCAGCTTGCGCTCGTAACCGCGTAGGCAGCGCATGGCGTGCTTGACGGCGATCCCGGGGTCGCCGGTGCGGTAGTAGTCGGCCGCGAGGCTGAGCAGGCTGCCCCGGGTGAGCGGGTGGTCCTCGCCGAGGTGCTCGACATAGCCGCGGTACGCCTCGGTGCTGCGCTTCTTGGCGGGGATGATCAGGCCGAGGCGGCGCTCGGTGACGGCGAGACTGCGATTGATCCGCAGCTCGTCGAGGAGGCGGCCGGTGGGCAGCTCGTGGATGCGGGCGAGCGCCTCCCGCAGGGTGGCCAGCGACAGATCGTACTCACCGACCTCCCGCTCACAGGTGCCGACCTGGCACGACGCCCGCCAGGTCCGGGGGTCCTCCGGACCGAACAGCAACATCCGGCGGTCCCGCTCCTGGCGGGCCAACCGCAGCGCCTCCGAGGCGTCACCGTTGAGCAGGAAGGAGATCCCAAGATTGTTCACCGCCATCCGCGTGTTGGGGTGCTCGTCGCCGACCACCTCGCGGAAGCCCTTGAAGGTGGCCTGGTCCTCGACCAGGGCATCCTCGAATCGGCCCAGGCCGCGTAGGTCGCCGCCGCGTCCGCGACCGGCGACCAGGGTGCTGAAGTGGCTCAGGCCGTAGCGGCGGCGTTGCTCGCTGAGTACCCGTTCGTCCAGCCGCAGCGCCTCCTGATAGTCGCCCAGCGCCCGGTACAGGTTCGCGGTCTGGGCGAAGAGTCGCATCGTCAACTGGTCGATCTGGTCGCCGCGCTCCCACCGGTCGCACGCCGCCACCGCCAGCAGCAGCGCCGAGCGCCAGGCATCGCTGTCGTTGGACAAGAAAAGGTGGCGCACCTGCTTGACGACCCAGTGCCGGACCCGCCGGTCGTCGGACATCAACGCCCCGACGGGTACGACGTGTCGTTGCAGCTCCTCGAAGACGTCGGCGTAACGGTCGTCGTCGGCCTCCGGATCGGTCGGGGCGTAGCCGGCGAGCCCGTGCAGGACGTGCCGGTGCCGCTCCTCCCGCTCCGGTTCGGGCATGCCCTCCCGGAGCAGGACCTGGATGGCGCGGTGCATCCGCAGGGCCGACCCGCGCCCCCAGTCGACCTCGTAGAGCGCGAAGCGGGCGCCGACGGTCAGGACCAGGTCCACCTCGTTGGCGTCGAGCAGCATCTTGTCGGCGTCCGTGCCGGACGCGGCGGCGAGCTGGGTCAACATCGACGTGGACCGCAGCAGGGGCAGCCCGATGCCCTCCGGGGAGAGGAACGCGCTGAGCTCGGCCAGCCTGATGGCCAATTCCCCGAACGGGGTGGCGCGCAGCGCCTCCAGCGTGATCCGGAGAACCCGGGCCACGCTGGAGGTGTGCGACCCGGGAATCCGTTCGCCGAGGTCCTCGTCGGGCTGGCACTCCAGCGCGGCCAGCAACTCCCGGACACCCTGGCCCACCGCCTCCAGGTTGGGCACCCCGCCCCGCTCCAGCCGCAGGACACGTTGACGCATCCAGGCAGTGGCCAGGCGCAGGGCCAACGGCAGGTGCTCCAGCGCCACCGCGATCGACCGGGCGTCCTCGGTGCCGATGCCGAGCACCCGGCGCAGCATGGCGACGCTCTCGTCATTGGTGAAGGCGGCGAGCTCCAGAGGGGCCGGCAGCCCGGACGAGCCGTCGTCCCGGGATGTGATCACCACGTGGCCCGCGCCAGCGCGCGGTAGCAGACCCGTCAACACGTTGGCGTCGTCGGCGTTGTCGTAGATCAGCAGCCAACGCTGAAAGGCGCCACCAGGAGCGGCGAGCGCCTCCAGGGCAGCCTCCGCCGCCCCGGTGCTGTCCACCGCCTTGATCTCGTCGGCGAGCGCGCCGAGCCCAGTCTGGACGCTCTCCCGGTCCTGCGCGGGAATCCACCAGACCACGTCGTAGTCGTAGGCGAAGCGGTGCGCGAACTCCCGGGCCAACTCGCTCTTGCCGACCCCTGCCCCGCCGGTGAGGGTCACCGGCCCGTCCTCGCGGGTGAGGTGGTCGCGTAGCCGCTCCAGGTAGTCGTCCCGGCCGACGAACGACGGATTACGCGGCGGCACGTTGAAGCGCACCCTCCGCTCGAAGTCCTCCGGGAAACGCGGCACGTTCCGCAGGTCGCCAGCAGGCTGGGCGGGGGCGATCAGACCAAGTTGCCCCAACAGCAACGACTGTGCCCGGATCGCCTCGGCCCCCCGCAGGTCGATGACCCGTTCGGGGATGAACGGCTCACCCCACGACTCGCCCGCCACGAGCACGCCGAGCACCTCCGCCGGTGGGCCTGCGGCCCCCGAGCGCAGCCCGGTCAGGCTCTCCCCGAACGTGTCGGCGAGCCCCGGCGAGAGGACCGCCAGCACGGTGGTGTCCGGCCCGAAATCCCACTCGACGCGGGGGCGCACCGCCCACAGGCGCGGCCGTGCCCCGGTACGGCGCAGCTGTCCACCGATCCAGTCCGCCCACGGCCGGTCGACCGGGTCGTACGCCACGACGATGTCGCCGAGGCTCTCCGCCTGCTCCAAGAGAACCGCACGCCGGTAGCGTCGACGGAGGCGCTCCGGCACGGTGGCCGCCCGGGTGACCTCACCTCCGGTGACCCACTCCGTGATCCGCTCGTACGCGGACAGAGGGCTGCTCGCGTCGTCCGACTCGTCGGCGAGCACGGACAGCACGTCCTCGAACGTGTCGTAGTTGCGCCCTGGCACCTCGACGATCCCGACCGCCGCGGAACCGTTGGCGTCACCGTTCGGCCTCTCGAGCAGCCAGGCGAAGGCCTGTCGGACGTAGTCGCGGGACTCGCCGTGCCCCGCCTCCGGGACCTCGTGCAGGGTTGGCGCGGCGAGCACCCGAATTCCGCCGATGGCCCGCTGCTGCAACTCCTTGGCGAGCGCGGCGGCCTGCTGCACCGCGAGCCGACGAGGTGGCATGCAGACCACCGCGACATCGCTGAGCACGGCGCTGTGGGTGATCCCCGACTCGCTCAGGTCCACCGGGGCGTCGATGAGGACGTAGTCGTAGTCGGCCTGCTGGAGCAGTTGTCGAATCCGCGCGGCATCCCCGCTGGGCGGGCCGCCGGCGGTGGCGCCGAGACCGACCATGGCGAATCTGGCCGTCGAGCCGGACACCGCGTACCGGTAGAGGGTGCCCTGCTCGGGCGCGGCCGGTGCGGCCACCGTCGCGGTCGGCACCGGTGATACGTCGGGTGCGGGGGTGAGCACGGCCGCGAGGTCGTCGCCCAACTCCCGCGCCGCCGGGACGGCATCCACCTGGACCGGGCGCAGGAAGTCGTAGACCCGAGGGGTCTTCGGACACCAGTCGACGGCGAGCACCTTCTTGCCGTTGCCGGCGAGGATCCAGGCGACGTTGGCCACCGCGCTGCTGCGGCCGGTGTCGTCGCCGGGCGACACAAACGAGACGATCGTGGCCGCACCCGGTGTCTCATCCCTGCTCATGTTCATGGCTCTCCCCCGGCCCGGGCGGTGGTGCGGGTCGCCGCGTCGGACGCGGCGCCCGTGGGGTCAGTCGTCGCCATCGAGGGCACTCTCGAAGCCCGCATACTGGTCACCGGGCGTGGCGGCGCGGTGATCGAGCCGCCGCAACGCGGCGAAGAGGACAGTGCCCGGCAGAGCGTCCAACTCGGCGAAGTCCAGTTCGGTGAGGTCGATCAGCTCGGAACGGAAGTCGTCCTCACCGGTGTCCATCCTCGACCACCGCCTGTCTCCGTGTCGCGCCCCCGCCCGGCCGGCCGCACCGCCGGGCCGGACATCGACTGGTGGCCGTATCCGCTGAGTGTGCTCATGATAACCGTGCGCCCCACCTTCGGCCGACAGCCGGACGGCGGCCGGACCAGGTACGACGGGACCACCCCGGCACCGGCTCGTCGGCGGCGGCACGCGGAACGTCGCATGTCGATGTATGCTCCATTCTGGCAGGTGGCCTGACCGGTGATCGACAGGACGGCGGAGCATCTGATGCCCGGACCCGTTGGCGGCCATCGACCGTCGCTCGGCGCGGTTCTCCGCGCCGCACCACCGGGGCGCCCGGTGCCCTTCCGACAGTTCGTGGTCAAGCTGCACAGCCGCTGTGACCTGGCCTGCGACCACTGCTACGTCTACACGATGGCCGACCAGCGCTGGCGGTCCCGGCCCCGGTCCATGTCGACGGCGACGCTGACGCGCACCGGCGAGCGGATCGGCGAGCACGCCCGCCGGCATCGGCTCGAACGGGTGCGCGTCGTCCTACACGGCGGGGAGCCGCTCCTGGCCGGGGTCTCCGGCATCGAACGGGCCGTCGAGCTGCTGCGGCGGGGTGCCGCCCCGGTGCCGGCGCGGGTGACCGTGCAGACCAACGGTGTCCGCCTGGACGACTCCTTCCTACGGCTTTTCGACCGGCTCGACGTACGGGTCAGCGTCAGCCTCGACGGGGACCGCGCGGCACACGACCGGCACCGGCGAGGGCCGGACGGGCGGGGCAGCCATGATCGGGTCCAGGCCGCGCTACACCGGCTCACCGGGTCGTACCGGCGGCTGTTCAACGGGCTGCTGTGCACCGTCGATCTGCGCAACGACCCGGTCACCACATACCGTGCTCTGCTGACGCACCGCCCACCGGTGGTGGATTTCCTGCTACCGCACGGCACCTGGACCGCACCGCCCGCCGGCCGGCCACCCGACCCGGCGCAGGCCCCGTACGCGGCCTGGCTGACCGCCATCTTCGACGAGTGGTACGCCGACCGAGGGCAACAGACCCGGATCCGCCTCTTCGACGAGATCATCCAACTCCTGCTCGGCGGTTCCTCCCGCCTCGCGGGGGTGGGGGTCAGCCCAGTCGCCGTCGCGGTGGTGGAGACCGACGGCGCGATCGAGATGGACGACACCCTCGGCGCCGTCCACGCCGGTGCCGGGCACACCGGCCTGCACGTCGACCGGGACACCTTCGACGCCGCCCTCGACCAGCCGGGCGTCCGGGCACAACAGGCCGGGGTGGCCACGCTGGCCGCCGAGTGCCGCGCCTGCGATCTGCATCTGGTCTGCGGGGGCGGGCTCTACACGCATCGCTGGCGCGCCGGCAGCGGCTTCGACAACCCGTCGGTGTACTGCGCCGACCTGTACCGGCTCATCGACCACATCCGCCGCACCGTGCGCCGGGACGTCGCCACGCTGCGGGAGGGTGCCCGGTGACGCCGACCGGGCATCTGCTGCCGCGTGCCGTCCTCGACGACCTCGCCACGGGCCGGGGCGGTCCGGCCGCCGTACAGCTGCTGCAGGCCGCGCAGCACAGCAAGAACCTGCTGCTGATGCGGGCAGTCATGGTGCTCACGCACCGGGTGAACCATCCGGACCGGGCGGCGGTCGAGGCGGCGTACCAGCTGGTGGGTGGGCTGGACCGGTCCCACCGCCACACGGCGTGGGGCCACCCGCCGGTCGCGGCCTGGGCCGTCGGCACCGCGTCGCTGCTACGCCGGGGCGAACACGCGGCGGCGTACCCCGGTCTGCTCGCGGCGGTTGCGGCGGCTGCGGCGGTGCGGGCCCGCGCGGACGCCGACCTGGACGTGCCGCTCGACCCGGCCACTCCGGGCCGGCTGGACCTGCCCGGCCTCGGCACCCTGCGGGTCGACCCCACGGCGACCCGCGCCGGGGTGCGGTGCGCCGACGGGCGCGCCGAGGTGCGCTGCGCCGGGCAGCGAACCATGATCGGGTACGACCACACGCCCGACCATCGGTGGCGGCCTTTCCCCGAACTGCGCGCCACCCACGGTGGGCTCGCGCTGCGGCTGCTGCTGGACACCGGGACGTGGCGGCACGTACCGACGACGGTCGAGCGCGGCGCCCAGCCGATCACCGGCCCCGTCACCGACCCGGGTCGGTGGCAGCACCGGCTACGCGGGGCGTGGCGCCTGCTCACCGACGAACATCGGCCGATCGCCGAGGAGGTGTCGGCAGCACTCTGCGCCCTGGTGCCGCTCGCCACCCCCCGTGCCGGCCTACGCAGCGGCACGTTTCAACACGCGTTCGGATCGGTGGCGATGTCTCTGCCGCCGGATGCCCGCTCCGCGGCGGTCACCCTCGCCCACGAGGTCCAGCACCTGAAGCTGGCCGCGCTGATCGACCTGTTCCCGCTGGTGGATCCGGGTCCGGAAGACCTGTTCTACGCGCCATGGCGGCCCGACCCCCGACCGTTGGAGGGTCTCCTGCACGGCGCCTACGCCCACCTGGGGGTGGCCGGCTTCTGGCGCCGTCAACGGTTTGTCGAGCAGCACCGGGCAGCCCGGCACCACGCCGAGGTCGAGTTCGTCCGCTGGACTCGAGCCGCCGCCGAGACCGTCCAGGAGCTGATGGCGCAGCCGCGCCTGACCACCGTCGGCCGGCACCTGGTCGACGGCATGGCACCGGTCCTCGACGGCTGGGCCCACGAACCCGTCGCCGCCGGAGCCGCGGCGGACGCCGATAGACGGCTCGCCGCACACCGGGCCCACTGGGATCGAGAGCGGGCCGGGGCACGGCCGGCGTGACAGCGAGGCTTGCCGATCTGCTTTACGCTGTGCCGCATGGGGGACGCCAACGGGCAGCCGACCCGCCGCGAATGCTTCGTGATTGCTCCGATCGGCCCGGAGAACTCCGAGATCCGCCGACGCAGCGACCAGATTCTCAAGCACGTCATTCGCCCGGTGGTCGAGGCGCGAGGATTCCAGGCGATCCGGGGCGACGAGATCGAACGCGCCGGTCTGATCACCTCGCAGGTGCTCGACCGGATCATCCAGAACGACCTGGTCATCGCCGACCTCACCGACCAGAACGCCAACGTCTTCTACGAGCTGGCCGTCCGGCACGCGCTGCGCAAGCCGTTCGTGCAGCTGATGGCGAAGGAGCAGCAGCTCCCCTTCGACGTGCAGGGCATGCGCACCATCCTGGTCGACCACACTGACCTGGACAGCGTGCACTCAGCCAAGGAGCAGTTGGGCCGCGCGATCGACTCAATCACCACGGACGCTGACATCGTCACCCCGATGTCGGTCGCCCTGACCCTGCAGGACCTGCGTGGCTCGTCGAGCCCGCACGAGGCCGGCCTCTCACAGATCATCGAGACGCTGCCCCAGATGATGGACATCCTCCAAGACCTGCAACGGCACGTCGGCACGAGCGGCCCGGTCGAGCCCTCAGAGGCCGACGACCACCGGCGATTGCGCAGCCTCGTCGCGTCATTGACCGACCGTGGGCTGGTTACCGAGCAAGATCTGGCCGGGCTGCTCGGCGGGGCCAGCAGCAAGTTCGACAGGTGGGTGCAGCACCTGATCCAGCGCTCGGGCGGAGACGGCTGACCTCACCGCCGCAAGCGACGGGAGCAGTCGCCGTCGTGGCCTTCGCGGAGGAGGCAGCGCCGGCCCCCAGGCAGCCGCAGGTCGCAGAAGACCCGGTGCCGGAGGAACTGCTGGTCCTCTTCGGAGACGGTGGTCTCCCCCGGGTCCGCCATCGGCAGCACCAGCATCCACCGGCCGATGACCCGGGCCAGGCGTTGCGCGGCAGCCAGGTCGTTGGCGACGACGGGCAGGTGGATGACGTACCGCTGGCTCATTGGGTGTGGTCCCCCTCGTTGCGGGCGCGGGCCTGATCGGTCTGCCAGCGACGCAGCCCGGCCTTGATCCGGGCAGTCTCGCGGCGGCTCTCGGCGAGCGCGGCGTAGACGGCGGCCATGTCGCCGGCGACCCGGTCGAGGAAGGCGTACACGTCGTCGGGGTTGAGACCGCGACGCCCGAGCCCGGTCGGCGCGAAGCGGCGCTCGCGCACCTGCCACGGCAGCAGACTGGTGTACGCGCTGAAGCGGTAGGTCGCGCCACCGCTCAGCGGCTCTGCTCGCTGGTTTTTGGCGTTCATGTCTGCCTGCCTTCCTGATGCGCAGGGGCGGAGGGTGTTCGGGGAAGCACGGCGACCGTTCCGGGGGGACCGGCCGGCCGCCGTGCTGTGATCAGCCTGCGACAGTCCGCAGTGGAAGCGCAACGTTCTACACCGCAATTTCGCTGCTGTGCATTGACTTTCTTTGTTGCAACCCGTATGAGTTGCAGGAGCAGGTCACGCAGTGTTGCGTGTTGGAACCAGGGAGTGTGCGGATGCCCGACGACATCGGATCGACCGTGCCGCGCCGGCAACTCGGCCGGCTGCTGCGGCAATTCCGCAACGAGGCCGGGGTGACGCTCGACGCCGCCGCCGAGGCCCTCGAATACAGCCGGCAGAAGATCTGGCGCCTTGAGTGCGGCCAAGGCTCCGTCCGGGTGCTCGACGTCAAGGCGATGTGCGAGCTGTACGGGGTGTCGCCTGAGATGACCGAGGCGATGCGCGGGCTCGCCGCGGAGACGAAGTCGAAGGGCTGGTGGCACGCGTACGGCGATGCGGTGCCGAACTGGTTCGAGCTGTACGTAGGGCTGGAATCTGCCGCCTCCCGGCTCAGAGGTTTCGACGAGTCGCTGATCCCCGGGATCCTGCAGACGAAGAGTTACGCCGACGCGCTATTCCGGCTTGGCAGGATGCTCAGCGACGAGGAGCGGGAGGGCGCCGTCCAAGTGAGACTCCAGCGGCAGGCACTCCTCATCCGGCGACTCCCGGTGGCGCCACGGCTGGAGTCGGTGTTGTCAGAGGCGGTACTTCGACGCACGGTCGGCAGCCCGACCGTCATGACCGCACAGCTCGACCATCTGCTCAAACTGACAGAACTGCCAAGTGTGTCCGTCCGGGTGCTGCCATTAGCCGCCGGACCACAGCCCGGTGCCGTCGCCGGCACCTTCATGATCCTCGATTTCCCCGCCACCAAGGGCGGCAGGGCTGCCCCGGAACCGTCGGTCGTCTACAGCGAGTCGCTGACAGGGGCGCTCTACCTCGACAAGCCCGACGAGTTGGCCGCATATGAACGCGTCTGGAGAGGGCTGGATGCGCTGGCCCTCGACGAGGCAGAATCGACTGACATGATCAAGAGAATCTCCGGGGAGATGCGGCATGACTGACCTGACCGGCGCCACCTGGCGCAAGAGCACGCGCAGCGGCGACAACGGCGGCGCGTGCGTCGAGGTCGCCATGGACCTCTCCGGGGTCGTGGCCGTCCGCGACTCGAAGGATTCCAGGGGACCGCTACTCACCTTCACCGCGCAGGCATGGACCGACTTCATCTCCGCTGCCAGGCGCGATGGACGCGTCAGTTAAATGCGGTGTCGCCGCTGGTGTGCGAGCAGGACATGGGTGCTGGTCACCAGTCGCGGGCCCAGTCCGGCGGTGGTACGACGGCGAGCTGCGGCTCTCCGCTGATCGGTTCGAGCGCGTGCACGATCCGCAGGTCGCCGTCGGCGGCGGCATCCTCATCGGTGAGGACCCGACCGCTGCTGCCGTCGGTGCTGACCAGCAACCACCGGTCGGGGTGGATGCTGCCGTCGTCGACCAGTGCCCGCACGCCGAAGGTGCGGGCCAGGGTCGCCGCCAACTCTCGCTCCCCCTGACCGGTGGCGTCGGCGAGTTCGGTGCCGCCGGTCAGGATCCAGCCGAATCCTTCGTCCTCGTCTGGAGGATTGAGCATGGCGACCGGCCGCGGGTCGTCGACTGCCCGGTCCTCGATTCGCCCGACGTAGACCGCGCCCGGTGAGATGCCGTAGTCCTCGTTCAGGAATCGCCGTAGCGCCTCGGCGGGCAGTTCCTTCTCGAAGTGGATCTGATAGCGCAACGGTTACCCCGGCAGCTCTTGTGGTGGCGAAGGACATCCAGCGCACGCTCCTACGCAGCCCCGCTCAGGATGGGTATGCCGGCCCATCCACGTCGAGCGCGCCTACGACAGCCGCTACCCAACGGTGGTCCACGCGCCGACCTTGGCGCAACCGGACCCGCTAAGTCAGCCGGCGCTTACGCCAGCGCTGGATGGTCCGCTTGTAGGGCTCAGGCATGTGCAGATGAGGCACCTCGTCGTACGTGAACACGCCGAGTTCCTTGTGCTCAGCGGAATAAACGAGGGCTTCGTCGCCGACGTAGGTGGCGCCGAAGCTCACGATGAACACGTGCCGGATCGGCGTGATCACGTAGACCCAGGAGTCGATGATGTCGACCTTCGTGATGGTCAGCCCGAGCTCTTCGGCGACTTCCCGGCAGACGCCGTCCTCGGGCGTCTCGCCGACCTCGAGTTTGCCGCCGGGCAGCTCCCACTCGTCGCGCTCGTTGCGCAACAGCGGCACCCGGCCGTGGTGATCGATAACGAGCTTGACTGAGATCGGTAGCTGGTATTCGACGTACCCCGGGTTTCTCTCGACCAGGTACGGCGGTCGCTCGGTCATGCGGCGGTCCTTCCGTCGGCGCGAGGTCAGTTCGTGGTTAGCAGGAGTGCGGCGATGTCATCCGCCCGCTTGAACCGACCGCCGCCACTGCCGGGTTTGCTTTCTGCATCCCTGATCAGCTTCTCCAGGTAATGCAGCCCTCGATCGCGCGCATCGGCGATCACCTTAGTCCACGAGGAATAGAGCCCGTAATCGGTGACCAGCCGGGCGAAGCCGTCCGTGCACAGCAGTATGCAGTCGGTGCCCGTCCATTCGGCGCGAAGGGTGTGCGGGCGAAGCCGGCGTTCCGGGTGTCCGGAGAAGACCGATTCGACATCACCTGACGTCATCGTGTGCAGCCGGCGTTGGTGCATCGCTGCGACGACCCGGTCCGCCTCGCCCTCATTCGTCGCTACCGCTGCGGCTTCGCGACGATCGAAATAGCCGGTGGACAGGACCACCGACCGCGCGCCCTCGACGACGGCGGTCGCATCGCCGATGCGGGCGAGGTCGTAGCCGGTGCCCTGGTCGACGCAGACCGCTATCGAGCAGGCCGGCGGCACCCTGCTCGCGGGGAATGACAGGGCCGCCTGCTCGCGGGCCACGTCCGCGGCAATTGACGTCAGCAGCGCTCCGGCCGATGCTCGATAGTCGTTGGCGCCGGCTCGAGCCAACCGCTCCCCGATCATGTCGACAAGCCATTGCACGTCACTGTCTGCGGGCAGTGCGGTGTCGTCGTACAGGTCGGTGGCGCCGTCGATAACCCAGGCGAGGGTGCCGCGGTGGCCGACACGGTCCTCGTTCGCCCGCGTGCCCCCGGCGGAGGTGATCGCTTCTCCTACCTTCATGGCTGGTCCAATTCTCATAACATCCACGAGGCTGGCACGAACATTCCCGCCCCGATCATGGCGCACCCGATGACGACCGCTGCGGCCACCCGGCGAACACGGCTGTTGTTGACAAGGGAAAACGTACCGAAAACGACGCCGATCGCGCCGGACGCCACGAGCATGAGCCGGATGCCCTCTACGCCGCTGCTCTGGCTGGCGATGTTGCTGGCGGTGGCGATGAATGCCACCACGGCTGCCAGCAGACCCAGGAGTTGCAGTTGTTGGCCCTTGAACTCGGTCAACTCTGTGCGGAAGCGGGCGTGGGTCTGGGCCCACCGGGCACGCTCCTGCATCAAATCGATCCGAATACGGCTCGACTGGTACTGGGTGACTCGGCGCAGGTGGTCCCGGGAGGCGCGCGGCTCAAGCTCGATCGCCTGCCCAACGGCAGCCCGGGCCGCCTCGAACTCCCCCCGCAGCGCCAGCACCCGACCCTTCGTCTCGAAATAGTGTGCAATGCGACCCTGGGTCAAAGTGATTGCCCGGTCCACGTGCCGCTCCACCTCGTCGAGGTTACGTGCGGGGCCGGGCTCCTCCAGCCGTTCAAGGTATTCGATCCAGAACGCCGCCAACTGGTGGACCACGGCAGCCACGTCAGGCATCGAGGCGACTGCCTGGCGGGAGTATTCAACAGAACTGCGGAGCGAGGCGAGGTCACCCTTGGCCCGGGCCACGATCGCGCGAAAGGTGTGGAAATAGGGCTCGGCTCCAAACTCGTCCTCGCAATCTCGGACGACCGAGCCGTACTCGGCGTGGCGTTCCTCGCGTCGCAATCGCAGCAGGAGCGCGTAGAGTGCCGCGAACCGGGACCGGGTCCGAACGGCGTGATCGTCGAGGATGGCTCGAAGTAGCGGCTCGGGATCTGAGTACGCCTCGATGACGGCTCGGACCGCCTGCGGAAAGGCCGCGTCGGTCGGCGGCGGCACTCTCGACAGCGCGGCGACGAGTTGGGCGCGGCTCTGCGGTGACGACTGTGTCGGGCGTGGTCTAGGAACTCGCAATCGAAAACCCCCGGTTCAACCAGGCATACGGATGGTCGCTATCGACGCTCGCCAGGAACCGGACCAAACGCCGATCGCCGATGAAGGCCCGTCGCCCGTGCAAGAAGCGATGATTGTGTACGAGGTAGCCGTCGCCCGCCCCCAGGTGCAGGGATCGGGTCGTCTCAGAGATCAGGCGACGTAGTTCGGTCACGAGATCCGTACGCCCGTCGCTGCTGTCCGGACGGGCGATCCGGTCATCGCGGTAGCGGATGCGAGCGTTGTCGGGGGTGAACTCGACAACAGGTGGGCCGGGTTGACCGGTCGTCGTCTTCAGCCGCAGATTGGCGATCGCGGCCTCGTCGGCCCGACGGCCGACGAGCGTCAGCACCCGGGCACCGTCCACCAGGGTTGCGCTTCCCCCGGCCCTAGCCGGGGCGAGCATCAGCGTGGCGAGCACACTCGGTGGCTGCGCGTGCAGGCTGCGATCGGTGTGCGGCAACAGGGGCAGATCGGTGAAGCCGGCTTCGTTGTCGCCATCGTTGGTGCGGATGCGGGGTGCGATGACGGTCAGTCCGTCTGCGACCTGGTGAGGATGGTCGACCGGGACCGTCCAGCGGTCAAGTAGCGCCCTGATTTCGGCAACTGACCCCTGCCGAATCAGGACGACGCCGGCGCGGGCGAGGGTGGCAGGCAGCAGGTCCGGTGCCACTTCGACCTCGCGTTCCGCCTCCACCAACAGCATTCGCCCCGCCTACCCGCGGTCAGTCCTCAGGCTCGTCCAGTTCGACGGCCGCCGGAAGCTGCGACCGGTCGGGGGGCCGCACCGGCGCGGGAGTGGGCAACGCCCCCAGACCGGCTCCGTCCAGCGCGGTGTGCAACGTTCTGACCAACTCCTTGAGCACGTCTTCCCGGGCCTGGTTGTAGGCGAGCTGTGCGGCCGCACCGGCGGCGGCACCGGCGCGCTCGTAGCCGCCCCAGGTGTCCAGCCACTCGTAGGACCCGTCGACTCGACGCATGCGGGCGACCCAATAGATGGAACCCTGCTTGCGAACCGTCCAGTAACTGCCATCGGCCGTGTAGTTCCGGTACGCCATGCCGACCAACATATCGACTGAGCCCACAGGTCACCTCAGCCGTACGTCCACTTCGGACCGCTCACCTAACGCTCGCAAGCTGGGGCAAGCAACTTGCTGCAGCACCTCGCCGTCCATTGCTCAAGATCGTTCCGCGGTTCGCCGGTTTCGCTTCTGGGAATTTCGCGCGGATGAGCGGTGCCAGGGGACGGGCTCCGGGTTAGTCGACAGTTTCCCGCCATCAGCAGAAGCCTTTGAGCCGGATAGCCGACAGGGTGATTCTTCGACTGCCGATGATCTGCTTCCGGCGGCTCTGAATCAGACGACTCGCGCAAACGGAGAGTGTCATGTTCATCGTGGCCACACAGGATCCGAACACGCGTGGGCAATCTGAAGGATCTGAATCGGGTGCGGATGCCTGGGGTGCACTTTTGCCCATCGACGCCGGCCTGACGCAGGCCGAGGCGGATCGGCAGTTGGCCACCTACCTGGCCGGGGTGCAGGCGGGCGAGCCGCTGTGCATCCGCGCACACGGCAACGACGAGGAGAGCGGTGACGCCGAGGCCTGCGCCAAGGACTGGGGCTGGATCTACAAAAATCTGGCCCGAATGCTGGCCACCCACCTGACCGCCACCCCGAGCGTCGTCCTGATCCGGTCGTGCGCCGAGGAAGTGACCAACTTCCTACCCAGATGGCGGTCCGCCTGGAGTCGAACTGGCCGGGCGCGAACCACCTCGACGGGGCCGTCATCTACGGCTACAGCACATCTGTCAACATCAGCACACCCGTCCCCTCGCCGCAGCAGCTGACCAAGAACGTCCAGGTCCAGCCGGTCATCGTCTCGTTGTGACCCGCCGCCGCGCCTAGCAATTCGTCCCGTACACCGACTCTTCTCTGCATTCCTCCCCCCAACTCGTCGACGACGTGCTCCGGTACGCCACGGCACACGCCAAGAAGCGCGAGGCCTACTGGCACCAAAGACGTTGACGCCGGTGGACGTCGGCAAGGGCGGGATGCGGACCAGCCCGGCACAGGTGCTGCATGAGCTGGGGGTGGCCACCGCCCTGTTGACCGCATCCCCGCTGTCGCAGGTGGCTCGGCACTGGGCCGCCGTCCGCTACTGCGCCACGCTGACCTAAAGCGGTGGGCTTCTTGTGCTGACGCCGGATGCCAACGAGGTCGCCCAACACCACAAGGTGACCCAATCCGAGCAGTTGGGCATCGGCCTGGCCCTCGTCGTCGCCAAGAATCTGCTGCGCCGGCAGTATCGGGGCTGGACGCTCCACGCGGTCGACGTAGAGGTGGCGTTGAAGGCCGGCTTCGTGGACGGCATCGGCGCGGTGGAGTCGGTCTCGCGCTCCAAGCTGCGGCCGGACTACCTCCTGCTCGGCCACCACGCCACGAAGACCCGCAGGCGAATGAGGATCGTGATCCTGGAGTGCAAGGGCACTCACCAGTCGCCGAGCTTCATCCACGGGCAACTCGCCCGAGCCGCCGTGCAGGTGGAGGCGCTGTCGGTGGGCGGAAGCCACCCGCTGTCGCTGATGGTCGCCTCGCACCTTCACCCACGCCGGGACAACCGCCTACGTGCTCGACCCGCCCGGCGATGACGAGTTGTGGTCCGGCGATGACGGCGAACTGGACGACCTGTTGAGCACCCGCCCCGAGGACCAGTTCTGGCGACCGCGCACAGCCACCCCTAACGCCGAAACGGCGCCAGTCACCGCATAGCGAATTGCGGCGACATTCTGGGCAATGGTTACGTACGCCGACCTGAGGCTGTTGTTGGCGTCGCTACCACCGCTTATGGTGATGTGCAGTCTCAGGAGGGACAGAATGTGACCGCTGATGGCAAAGCCGCTGTGCCGGTATGGACACTCGCCACGGACGCCGTGAGCGTGCCGGACGTGCTGGGTGATGAGGGCATCACACCGGCTCGACTCGCAGAGCTGAGGACAGTCCTGGCCACGCTGGCGGATGCCCCGATCGCCACGCTGGAAGCGCATCCGATCTCGACCAAGCGCGACCGGAGCGGCGGAACTCCACTGCATGCGGCCAGTCCGCTCGCTCAGCAGTTGTCACAGCTCGTGACGCAGACCGCGAAGTCAGCGCCTCCGACGCTGAACGTCGCCGCTACCGGCGACGTGCTCTACCGGATGGTGGTGCCGGCGAAGGTCGCCGCGCAGGTCGGTAAGGGACTTGTCCGGCCCATGGCCGCGAAGGCGGCCGCGGGAGCTGTTCGCGGCCCGCTGGTCAACTCGGCTGGCCGCATCGTCGCTGGCGCCACCTTTCATCCCGTGTGTAGCAGGGCCGCTGTCGCGGGTGCCGCAACCGGTTCGGCCACCACGGCCGGTATAGCAGTGGCGAGCGCGGGCATGTTGACAGTGGCCGCGCCGCTGGTGCTGATGGCCGTCGCGGTCGGCGTCAGCGCCCACGCCGATCACCAACGCCAGAAGGCAATCGAGCGGATCAACGACCTGCTGGAGCAGTTGCACGAGAACAGTCTGGAGACCGAACGCAGCGAGTTGGACGGTTGTCGTGACGCGATTGACAAGGCGACGTCGATTCTCCTCGACCAGGGCCGGGTCGGCCTGTCGTTGGGGCTGGACTCCTCGTCGTACGCGATCAGCACGGCGATCGAACGAGCGAAGCGTCGGCTCGTCAAATGGCATGATGCGTTGGCTGCGCTGCCCGACGGTCCGGTGGAGGTCGGCGCCCTGACGACTGCCTTCCCCGGCATCAACGAGGAGGGCGGTGTATTCCGCGCACACCTGGAGCTCGCGCGACTCGCCATTGCTCTCAAGCGTCGAGTGATGGTGCTGCAAGCAGTTGAACACGCTCAGCTGGCGGGGACGAGCAATCCGTTCAAGAGCTTCGTCGGAACGTTGCAGGACGACGAACGCCGCGTCGACGAGTTGGAATCAGGCATCAACGGAGTCCTACTGCGGCTGTCGACTCTTGAGTTGAAGCGTAACGGCGGCTTCAGAAGCATCATGTTCACCCAGGGCGAGGTCGACGACCTACTCAAGTCTACATATCGCCTTCGCGCCTTCGGCGATGATCTCAACCTGGTAAGTCACCAAGCTGACGTCGCGATCGAGATCGAGCGAAGCAGCGACGGATCGCTCGTGGTGTTCCCCGGAGTCGCCGCCTGAGGGATGTTGTCCCCGCTGACCACTCCACAGCCGCCCACCGGCCCGGCACGGGACACGTGCCGGGCCGGCACGCGCGGACCATCAGGCGGCTCGTCGTGGTGCGGCATCACCCTCGCGTACGGGTCGCGCCCATCCCGATGATGGTCTCCAACGACGTCCGGCCGAGCAGACCTCCCGTTACACCATTGCACCGACAGCAGGCCGATCAGACGCGCGTATTGATGGCGCGTTCATGGCCCATGTCGGGGGTGTCTTGTATGGCCAGAGACGCAATTGATCTGTGTGATAGCCGCCCAGGGAATTGATACCCGGGGGCAACAGCAGCGCGTTTAACCGATGGCGTCCGGATGCAACAAAATGCAACACGGAGAGGGCGGGAGCCGATGGCCGACGACATGGGATCGACAGTGCCGCGACGGCAACTCGGGCGGGCGCTGCGCGAGCTACGCACCGAGACGCGGATGACGCTGGACGGCGCGGCCGAGGCGACGCAGTGGAGCCGGCAGAAGATGTGGCGGATCGAAACCGGCCTCGGCCCGGTCCGTACACTCGACGTCAAGGCCATGTGCGAGCTGTACGCGGCGACGCCCGACCTGGCCGGCGCCCTCACCGCCCTGGCCGCCGAGACCAAGGCCAAGGGCTGGTGGCACTCGTACGGCGACGCCGTCCCCGGCTGGTTCGAGCTGTACGTCGGCCTGGAATCGGCCGCGTCCTTCATCCGACGCTTCGATGAAGCGCTGATTCCCGGACTGCTCCAAACGCGCGCCTATGCCTTGGCGATCTACCTACATCGTCACGCGGTGACGGAGGAGGAACGCCAGCGTTTGGTCGAGGCACGACTGCAACGGCAGGCTCTTCTCCATCGGCGACTGCCTCGGGCACCCAAACTCAAGGTAATCCTGGCTGAGGCGGCGCTGCTCCGTAGGGTTAGCGACGCAGCAACCATGGCCGGCCAGCTTCGTCATCTACTGGAGATCGGGAAGATGCCCAATGTCGCGGTCCGAGTGCTCCCGCTGACCGCTGGGACCCACCGAGGCGCGGAGGCGGGGACCTTCGTCATCCTCGACTTCCCGACCGGCAAACGGACCATCCCCGAGCCCCCAGTCGTCTACTGCGAGTCGCGGACCGGAGCCCTTTACCTGGACCGACCCGAAGAGTATGCAGCCTACGAGCAGGTGTGGGCGAGCCTCGATGACTTGACCCTTGATGAGGCACAATCGAGGCGGCTCATCGATAAGATCATTGGGGAGGTCCACCATGGCTGATTTGGCTGACGCCGAGTGGCGCAAGAGCACCCGCAGTGGCTAGCAACGGAGGCGATTGCGTGGAGGTCGCCGACAACCTGCCCGGTGTCGTCGCGGTGCGTGACAGCAAGGACCCGGCCGGACCGGCCCTCACCTTCTCACCCGCCGCCTGGTCCGTTTTCGTTCACGTGCACAAGTCCATCCGCTGAGCGGTAGCCGTGCCCGGCACACCCGGTGCTCCTGCCGGGCGCGCTGGGCGTCTGGGCTCAGTTACTCGTCGTCATCTGTTGCGGATTCGCGCTCCCGGATCCGCGAGAGAACAGCGGCATTATGTCATCATGAATCTAAAATCCGGCAGCATTACTGAAAGCTGGCGAATCTTCGTTGAAGGCTACCCAAAGAGGTTGACCGCACCTTCAGGCAAGTGGCCCTCTTCACACATAAGCTGCACGATACGGTTTAATGCTGCAGCGGGAGGTCCGTTTCAGCTCTCCTCGGTATCGTCATGCCAGGGCACTTCATGCGCTGGTGTTGAGGCTGGTGACGCATCCAGAGCACGATGTCGAGTACTCGGATGTCGGACACCAGAGTTGGGATACCGGCCTCGGCGCGAAGTCTCCGCAGCCGGTGAGTCAGGCTGAAGCCGTCGGCCCGGAGCTGGTCGTACAACCAGAGCCAAAATCCACGGCGGCCGCGCAGGGCACAGGCCACGACATTGTCATAGACCGGGATGAGCCTCGGTCGTTTGCGGGCGAGAAGCTTCCCCGCGATGGTCTTGTTCACGCCATGACAGCCCATAAGGAGGTGCCACGCACGGTCTGCCGGTCCGTTGTCGTCGATGTGCCGCTTTGCCTTCTCATCGCTCAGGTCCACAGCGATCGGTATCTCGCGTAGCTCATCACTGATCTGCTGACCGAGCTCGCCCTGCAGGAGTTCGAGCGCGACCATGGGCGGGACGCGCACGCTTAACATCTCGACAGCGATCAAGTCCTCGGCGGTCACGACGTCACGAAACATGCCTTTGGGGTCGCCGCCCAGTGCCTCAAACTGACTGCCGGTGAACAAGCAGGATTGCGGGCCGGTAGCGAAGTACCGCCGCAGATCGTCGAGCGACCGCTCGTCATCGAGCACAGCAATGATGTCGGACAGTCCAAGCCATCCAGATGGCATTGCTACCTGCCCGAGGCGACGCGACGGCGGATCTCCTTGAGCTTGACAACGTCACCCGCTACCGCATCCTGCGCCTGCCAGAAGTCGAACCCGTCAGTCGCCTTGCGGGTATCGGTGATGTCCCGGCCATGAATCGCGATCTTCACCGCCTCCCCCGCGCGGGAGGGTGAGTTGTAAACGTCTTCCCGATAGTGGACCCGACCATCCGCCAACAGCTCCGCTGTGTGTTGCTCACCGAGGTAGCGGCCAAAGAGCGTAGTCCCCGGCCGCAGCCGCCCAGCTGCAAGAAGATCCACGAGCTTCAGCCTCCGCTCGTTCGGCGTCACCGGTGATCCTCGTTTCGAGCTTCTGGTCGGGGGCGACTGATACGCCGCCGGCGGCGGGGCCGGCTCGGGCGCCAACCGCTGCACGGGAGGCTTGTACGCCTGCGGTGGAGAGGGCGGCGCTTGGGCCTGCGCGGCTACAGCCATCGACGTCGGGAAGTCGAAGGTGGCCCGCGCCCGGACAAGGCTCTGGCGGATTTCCTCGCGGCTCAGCCTCGGCATTCGGCTGTCAAGCAGGTCAACCAGTCCGGGCGCGGGATCCGATCCGGCGAACAGATCCGTCAGTTTGGCGTGGACCTGCCGGTCAACGAAGTAGCTCTTCCACAGTTGCTCGATCCGGTTGTCCCCCATGTTTTCCTTGCTGAGCAGGCACAGCAACTCGAGCGCGGCATCGATGTCGTTCTCCAGCCGCACCGAACGGAAAAGCTTGTCCTCGATCGGCACTGGGGCGTGAGCGTTGTAGACCCGCCACTCTGCACCGTTGGTCAGGGCGACCCACTCCACGCCAGCCATCGTCGCGTAGCCGATGGTCTGATTGGCCCAGCGCGGATCGTCGAGGTTCTCCCCCAACCCTTTCGCCTCGATGAACAGCCGCGGGGTGCGCAGCAGCAGCAAGGCGTAGTCGACCGGATTCTCGTGACCACTCCGCTTGTATTCACGGTGCACTTCGTCGGTGTCGAAGAGATCCCAGCCAAGTGCCCGGATCACCGGGTCGATTAGAGCGGCCTTGGTGTTCTGCTCGTTGAGCCGCTGGCCAGGTTGGCGGTAGCGCTGTTGCCGTTCCACGCACTGCTCGACGACGGCACGCAGGTCACTCATCGGCGACCGCCTTGAACGCGAGCCAATCTGCACGGGACCACAAGGCCGTAACGGGCGCTGATCGAGGACGCGATGGCATGAAGGGTGCCCTCTCGACGGTGTTGGAGAGATCGGTCAGCTTAGCGCGTCGGGTGACCACTCCTCGGCGAAGGTTTCGGTCTGCAGGAGCACACGCCGGATGGCTTCCTCGGCAGCGTCCGGGGGGTAGCCGTGCACGGCGAGTAGACGCTTGATGGTGGACCGGAGCTTGGCGCGTACGTCGTCGCGGGAGGTCCAGTCGATGGTGATGGACCGGCGGACGGACTTGACCAAGTCGCGAGCGATGGCGGCGAGTTGCCCGTCCCCCATTGCCGCGACGGCCGACTCGTTCTCTGCGACCGCGTCGTAGAAGGCCAACTCGTCGTCGGTGAGCGCGGGGCTGAACTGCTGACCCCGCTCGGCCTCGGCGCTCACTTCCTTCGCCATCGCTACCAGCTGCGCAATGATCTCGGCCGAGGTCAGGTTCTGGTTGGTGTAGCGGCGCATCAGCTCCAGAAGCCGTGCGGAGAAGGCCTCCTGCCGCACGACGTTGTGCCTGGTCACCTTACGCATCGTCATTTCGATGGCTCGACGGAGGGCCTCGATTGCCAGATTGGGCGTCTTTGAGGCCCGCAGTCGCTCCAGGTACGCCTCGTCCAGATGAGACAGGTCCGGGCGGTCGATGCCGGCGGCGGCGTAGATGTCGGTGACCCCGCCCGCCTCGATGACGCCGGCAGTCAGCTGCCGCAGGTACAGCGCCACCTCCGCCGGGATAGGCAGCCCTCGCGAGCGGCGGTCCTCCACGTCGAACTTGGCCATCCAGACACGTACGGCCTGAAAGAACGCGATGTCGTCACGGAGGTCGTTGATGTCGCCGCTGCTGGAGCAGAGTGCATAGAGCCGGTCGAGGGTGGCAGCGGCACGCCGGAAGCGCTCTGCGAGATTCGGCTCGCCCGGCTCCGGCTGGTTCTCCGGCAGGCTCGGGTCGCGCAGGTAATCGATGGTGCCGAAGGCGGCGTTCATGAAGGCGTTCTTTGCGCCGGACTCCAGCACACCCCGCCAGTCGTAACCGGCGAGGATCGTCTCGCAGAGGACGCCGTGCAGGTCCCGCAGCTTGGCCACCGCCTCGTCGGTGTCCCGGCCGACGGGCTTGGCGTCCTGGTCGCTCTTGGTGTATTCGGCGAGCGCCTCGTGCAGGCTCTGGGTGATCGGGGCGTACCCGACGAGCAGACCGTCCTCCTTGCCACGGAAGGTCCGGTTGACCCGGGCGAGCGCCTGCATCAACGCCGCGCCGCGCATCGGCTTGTCGAGGTAGAGCGTATGCAACGACGGAGAGTCGAACCCCGTGAGGAGCATCGACTGGACGATGATGAGTTCCAGCTCGTCGTCGGGGTTCTTCGCCCGCGCCCGGATTACCTTCGTCTGTGACGGCCGTCGGACATGCTTGCGGATGTGCGGCTCGTCGTCCGGTCCACCGGTATAGATGACCTTGATCTTGCCGAGGTCATCGGCGTCCGAATGCCAACCGTCCGGCAGTAGCGCGATCATCTCGTCGTAGAGACGGGCACAGATGTCCCGGGTGGCGCAGACGATCATCGCCTTGCCAGGCCCACCGATGTACTTGCGCATCTGCTCGGAGCGGGTCTGCCAGTGCGCGACCAGGTCGGCGGCGAGGGCTTCCACCCGGTCGGGGGCACCGTAGACGGCGTTCATCACCGCGACGCTGCGCTGGAGGCGGGCCTTCTCGGCGTCGTCCAGCCCGGCGGTCACAGTGTCGGCTCGCTCGTCGATGGTCTCCGGGTCGATATCGGCGGGCAGGTCGACCGGGATGAGCCGGCTCTCGTGGTAGACCCGGACGGTGGCACCGTCGTCCACAGAGCGGGTCAGGTCGTAGATGTCGATGTAGTTGCCGAAAACCGCCTGGGTGTCCCGGTCAACGTGGGAGATCGGCGTGCCGGTGAAGGCGATGAGCGTCGCGTGCGGCAGGGCGTCACGGAGGTGCCGCGCGTAACCGTCAAGGCTGTCGTAGTGGCTGCGGTGAGCCTCGTCGACGATCACGATGACGTTGCGCCGGTCCGACAACAGCGGGTGGTGGCGGCCCGCTTCGCGCTCTTCCCGCGTACGCCCGAACTTCTGCAGGGTGGTGAAGATGACCCCACCGGTGCGGCGGTTGGTCAGCTCGGTGCGGAGGCCCTCCCGGGTGGCCGCCTGCACCGGCCGCTCCGGCAGCAGCTCGCTCGCGGCGAAGGCCTCCAGGAGCTGCTCGTCCAGGTCGGTGCGGTCGGTGATGACGACGATGGTCGGGTTGCCAAGGCTGGGGTGGGTTGCGACCTGGTGGGCGTAGAACTCCATCTCCATCGACTTGCCGGAGCCCTGGGTGTGCCACACGACGCCGGCTTTGCCGTCGCTGCGGGTCGCCTCGATCGTCTTACGGACGGCCTTCTCCACCGCGAAATACTGGTGGGGCTTGGCGATCCGCTTGATTGCGCCGCCTCCGCCGTCGGCGAAGGCGATGTAGCCGCGGAGCAGTTCCAGGAACCGGCGCGGTGTGAACAGGCCATAGAGGGCCAGGTTCAGCGCCACGTCGTCGTCGTGCTTCGGGGGTTGCGGCACCGGCTCGCCGGTGTCGTCGACGTTCCAGGGGGCGAAATGCTCGAAGGGGGTGAAGGCGGTGCCGTAGCGAGCGGTAATTCCGTCGGAGACCAGGCAGACCACGTTTGCCCGGAAGGCCAGTGGCAACTCCTCGACGTAGGTGCCGACCTGCCGGTGGGCACCCCTCAGATCGGCGTAGGCGTCGCCTGCCTTCTTCAACTCAATCAGCCCGACCGGCAGCCCGTTCAGGTAGCAGACGACGTCGAAGCGGCGCTTGTGATCGCCCTCGGTCACGGTCACCTGGTTGGCGGCCAGGTAGTCGTTCGCTGCCTCGTCCCGGAAGTCGACGAGCCGCACGATCGGGTTGTGCTCGGCACCGTGCTGGTCGGTGTAGACCACGGACCGCAGGCCCTTGACCATCAGCTCGTGCAAGCGCCGGTTTTCGGTGACGGCATCCCGCGACTGGGCGGTGAGCACCTGAGCGACTGCCTCGTCGACCTGCGCCGGAGGAAGCTGCAGGTTGAGCCGGGCGACTGCGTCGCGCAGCCGGCCCCGCAAGATCACCTCTGCCCACGACTCACGCTCCCCCGTCCCGGGCGCGACCGACGATCCGGGTATGTACTCCCAGCTCACCTCGGCCAACGCCTCCAACGCGAGCGCCTCCCACTGCGCCTCCGTCATGTCTTGCAACTGCGAGGATCTGTTCGCGCTCATAACGCGTCCTCCGCAACCCTCTCCGCACTCCGCACGCTAATCGCGCCCGACATCAACCCCGGCAACAAGGAATCGCGCAGTTGCGATAGCTGACGACTTTCCTCAGAGCGGGCGTTCGAACTGTCCACGAGAGACTGGGAGATGCCCGTCCAGTTCCGTCTGGCCGCCTGCTCGGGCCATGGCAACTTGTATGAGAGAACTGCGTCTCGCGGTAGCGCCAAGACAGTAGTTCCCGTTGCGTAGGTCATGGCGCGGTCGCGGAAGAGCGGATCCCGGAACGCACCGTAGAGCCAGAGCCTTTCGTCCTCCAACCCGACACCCGGCCGGATCACAAATACGTGGTGTGTGAATAGGGCCTTGTCCGCGTTGATCAATGCCAGTGCCGGCTGACCCAGAATATCTCTTCGCTGGGTAAGGTCGGTGTTCGCCATCATTAGGTCGCCGCGGTTGACCCAATGACGATCCTTCGACTCTCCGTCATAGAATTTCAGAGCAGAGACTTTGAATCGGCCATCTGAACCGAAATTGCCGAGATTAACAAGCGGTGCACCTCCGCCGAGACCTTCCCCCTTATACGATAAGCCCTTATCAACTACTGCCACGTCCGATACCCGCACGAAGTCCTGGGCACCGAGTGCCAACTTCGTCCATAGCGCCTGGATGAGCCCATGAGAGCTTTGGACAATTTGATCATTGACTGCGATCTTGTCGTCCAACGCCCCGAGCACTTCGACGATTGCCCGCTGAGAAGACGGAGACGGAAGAGAAATTTGAAGAGACCGGATATCTGCAAGATTGATGTAATCAGCCATGTCCGTCTGACTCTTCCGCGATCCGGCCTGAGACCAGAAGAAGTCGCTCTTAAACCAGTAGTACAGGTAGCGAGCGCTCAGTGGCGAACCGGGGTGAACACGGAAGTAACAGAGTTGGGGGCTGTAAACAAATTCCGGGGACCCTTCGGGAATAGTGGCGACTCGACCAACGGTACCCTTTGTGGTCAAGACAACGTCGCCGGCCTGTGAAACCTTTGCGCCCATCGCTCGCCGGTAGGCATCGCTGACATAGTCCTCCGAGGCGGGCGATATTGTCCCGTCAAGAACTTCCGCGACGCGAAGGATCGGCAGCCCGGGCTGCCCGTGCTCTGACCGCTTCGTGCGGTAGCCATCGCCTAGCTCCAAATGGCCGGCGGCAACAAGTGCACCAAGGGTCGTCGACTCAGACATCGAGGCGCTCCAACTGCGCGCGGACGAGACGCTCGATGCGGCCGGACTCGTCGAAATGAGCAGCGAGCTCCTTCTTCAACCGCTCAATCTTGTCGGCGATTGGCTCATCGTCGGACGTGTCAACCTCCGCCGCCCCCACGTAGCGTCCCGGGGTGAGCACGTGGTCGTGCTCACGGATCTCGTCGAGCGTCGCCGAGTAGCAGAAGCCGGGCTCGTCCTCGTACTTCCGGTCCTCAACTCGGGAGGAGGCGGTGCCGCGCCAGGCATGGTATATGCCGGCGACCTTGGCGATGTCGTCGTCGGTCAGGATACGCTCGGTGCGGTCGACCATCGTGCCCATGTTGCGGGCATCGATGAAGAGCACCTCCCCGCGCCGGTCGGTCAGCTTCTTCGCTCCCTGCGGCCCCTTGTCCTTGGCGAAGAACCACAGGCAGACCGGGATCGCCGTGGTGCGGAAGAGCTGCGGCGGCAGCGCCACCATGCAGGCGACCAAGTCCGCCTCGACCATCGCCGCCCGGATCTCGCCCTCGCCGGACTGCTTCGACGACATCGAGCCGTTCGCGAGAACGACACCGGCGGTGCCGCGCTCGGCGAGCTTCGAGACGATGTGTTGCAGCCACGCGAAGTTGGCGTTGCCGGCCGGTGGCAGGCCATAGCGCCAGCGCGGGTCCTGGGCGCTGCGGGCCCAGTCCGACATGTTGAACGGCGGGTTGGCGAGGATGAAGTCGGCGCGCAGGTCAGGGTGTTTGTCGGCGTGGAAGGTGTCCTCCCAGCGCGGGCTGAGGTTGCCGGAGATGCCATGGATAGCGAGGTTCATCTTCGCCAGCCGCCAGGTGCGCTCGTTCAGCTCCTGGCCGTAGACGGCGATGTCGTCGCGCCGGCCCCGGTGGTTGAGCACGAACTTCTCCGCCTGCACGAACATGCCACCGGAGCCGCAGCAGGGGTCGTAGACCCGTCCCGAGTACGGCTCCAGCATCTTGACCAGGAGCCCCACGACGCTGCGCGGGGTGTAGAACTCGCCGCCACGCTTGCCCTCGGCGCGGGCAAACTTCTCCAGGAAGTACTCGTAGACCTCCCCGAGCACGTCCCGAGCCGGGCGATCTCCGTGACCGGTGAAGCGGGCGTCGGTGATCAGGTCGACCAGCTCGCTGAGACGCCGCTGGTCGACGTTGTCCCGGTTGAAGATCTTCGGCAGCACGCCGAGCAGGGAGTGGTTGGCCTTCATGATGACGTCCATGGCGTGGTCGAGCAGCAGCCCGATCTCGCCGCCCTTGGCCCGCTCCGCCAGGTACGTCCAGCGCGCCTCCTCCGGCACCCAGAAGACGCCTTGGCCGGCGTACTCGTCGGCGTCGTCGAGGAAGGCGTCGACCCGGTCCTCAGGGATGCCCTGGTCGAGCACCTCCTGCCTGATCTGCTCGCGCCGTTCCTCGAACGAGTCGGAGACGTACTTGAGGAAGACCAGCCCCAGGACGAAATCCTTGTACTGCGCGGCATCCATCGAGCCCCGGAGCTTGTCGGCGGCCTTCCAGAGTGTGTCGCGCAGGTCGGCCATGGTCGGCATGCCGGGCAGTGCGTTCTGCCCGGCAGCCCTCTTCCTGGGGGGCATGCTGCTCCTTGCGTTCGTTGCGGTGCGGTCAGTCTTGCTCTTCGGTGCGGGGCGGTCCAGTCAGTGGCAGCCCCTCCGCGATGGTCAGGGTGCCGTCGGTGAGCCCGGCCACAGCGCGGCGGTGGAGGTCGTCAAGCAGATCGAGTTCACGGCGGGCTAGGTTACGACGCACCTCCGACGCGGCGAGCAGCGCATCGAGGCGGGCGACGTCGGCCGGTGCCAGCAGGGGGAGCTGCAGGTCGGTGAGCCGGGACGAGGGCCGTATCGCGCCGGGTGCCCGTCGCTGCGGCGTGGCGTTGATCAGCGCGGTGAGCACCCGCGGCGTGAACCCGGATCGCCCGTCGGGCAGGATCCGCACCACCCGGGTCGGGAACTCGACAACGGAGAAGCCCTCCTCGTCGTGATGGGCCCGCAGCGTAGGCGTCAGGCTGACGATCACGTCCCCCGGCTCTGTCGGGCGCGCCCTCGGGTAGCGCTCGGCGAAGACCACACGGTCGATCAGCCGGGAGCCGATCGGCGCTCGCCCGACCACCTCGTCCGGACCGATCACTGGATGGTGGCCGTCCGTCAGCGCGTCTTCCCTGGCGACCCGCACGCCGGAGACGATCTGCAGGTGCCCGCTGCGGACCAGGGCGCTGATCGACCGGGTGACGGGTGGCTCCCGTTCGTCGCGCGCGGCCAGGCGGCTGCGCAGGCGTGGCCGTGGCCCCGCGAGGTCGTCGAGCGCGACCTCCATCTCGGTGACCTCGGCGACCGTCACCCGACCGTCGCGTACGGCGTCCCGCGCACGGGCTGGCCGCCGGGCCGTGAGGGGGCGTCGGGGCGCAGTGAGATCGGCGATGTTCACCTGGCTGGCGTACGCCCGGAGGTGCTCCTCGGGACGGTGCCCGTTCCGCCGCCAGGTCACGATGTCGACGATGAGCTCGTCCACGACACGTTCCGTCAACGCGCGGTCGGCGACATCAGCGAGGAGCACCCGCCCCTGCCACGGTGACGGATCCTCCCTCCGAAGCACCCAGAGCGCGGTCCGGTAGCCGGGCCGAAAGGATGCAAGGCCGCCGGGAAGCTGCACGACTGCCTCGACCCGACCGGTGCTCAGCAGTTCATTACGGGAGCGGGCCGCCGTCCGATAGGGCGGCAGTGCGTCCACCAGCAGCTCCGCCGGCCCGAGCACCACGGCGGTCTGGCCCGGGGCGAGCCCACGGGCGACCTCGTTTATCTCGGCGAACGGGTCTGTGTCGGTGCGCGATTCGGACGGCCGGTACGGCACGTGCACGAGCACGACATCGGCGGGCCAGCTGCCCGTGGCCGGGCCCGGCGCGATTTCCACCTGCCAGCTGCCGCGTGACAGGCCCTGCACCGCCAGCCGACGACGCAGGATGCGGACCAGGAACGGGTCGGAGTCGGCCGCGTGGATCGCCACGGGCTCGTGATCGCCGAGCTCATGCCGCACCGCCATCAGCAGATCACCAGCACCAGCCCGATAGTCGGCCACCTGAAGGTACCCCTGCTCGTCGGCGCGTTCCCGGGCACCGGAAAGGCTGGCCATCAATCGGGCTAGCTGCGGCGTGACCGCTTCCTCGTAGAGCGCCTGCACGCCGAACCGCTGTCGGGCGGCGAGCACACGCTCGTACGCCTGGGCGCAACCCCAGGCGGCCTCGATCAGCTCGTCGACGACCTCAGCGAGCCAGGCGGCGTCCGACGGCAGGGTGTCAATTTCGCTGCGCAGCAGCTCGTCGTCCCAGTCGGCCTCGGCCGCTCGTTCGCGGAGGGCGTCGATCACCTGCCGGTCCGTGTAGCCGGCGGGGCGCAGCGGCTCGTCATCGAGGTGGTGCAGGCAGATGAGCGCGGTCATCGTGCCCACCAACTCCTGCGGTCGCAGATTGCGACGACGGCCGACACCTGTCGAGACGCCGGCCTGCAGTGGCAGGCAGGCGAGCAGGTGGAGCCGAAGGTCGGGCTCGATGGTGGAGCGGACCGCTCGATTGGTCTCCACCAACCACTCGACGACGTCGCGTGCTTTAAAGAGCGGGCGCCCCGCCTCGACCTGAGCGGGGGCCGGAAAGGATGGGTGGCGGCGGCGCCAGGTCGTGACGACCGGACGGCGCACACCGGCCAGGGCCGCAACCTCAGGCAGCGAGATCAGGTCGGTGAGCAGGGTGTTCACGGCCATCGTCTCCCTCCCGGAACGCCTTCTGCGGTCGCGTCGACAGTAGACGCCTGCCGGCGCTCGGTCCAGCTGCATCTCTGGTAACCCGGGTTATCAGTGCTTCGATGGGTTTGTGCTCGCACTGACGCGTTCGTAGCTGTTTTGATTCAGCGGCATCACCGAGCCGGCGGCACGAAGCCGCGGCATCCCCCTTTTCGTAACGACAGGAGTACCCCCATGCGCAAGATGGCCACCTTCGCTCTGCTCGCCACCGCTGTCGTCGCCCTCGGCTGCGGCGCTGGCTCGACCGACAATGCGAGCAACTCCAGCAACGACGCGGGCGGCGCCAGTGACAACGCGGGCGGCGCCAAGAGCGAGGAGAAGCCGGCCAAGACCGCCAAGATCGGTCAGCCGGCCCGGGACGGGAAGTTCGAGTTCACGGTGAAGTCGTCCAAGTGCGGCGTCGCCAAGATCGGCACCGACGTGGTCGGCGCGAAGGCGCAGGGCCAGTTCTGCCTGGTCACCGTCAATGTCAAGAACATCGGCAAGGAAGCGCAGATGTTCGACGGCAGCAGCCAGAAGGCGTACGCGGCCGACGGCACCGAATACTCCGCCGACTCCGGCGCGGCGATCTACGCCAACAAGAACGCCGAGACGTTCCTCAACGACATCAACCCCGGCAACCAGGTCAACGGCGTCGTGATCTTCGACATCCCGAAGAACGTCAAGCTCACCAAGCTCGAGCTGCACGACTCGATGTTCTCCGGCGGCGTCACCGTCGCCCTGAGCTGACCCCTCGCGCCGAGGGCGGGACCCGCGAAGCCCGCCCTCGGCGCACCCCTCCCCCCGCACCACCGCCACCCCGATTCTCAACGCGAGGAGATCGACGTGCGCCGTGCGAGCCAGCCGACCACGACCAGACCGACCAACCGCCGTGTCGTCCGCAAGGACGTCACCCGTCCGCCCTACGAAACGCCCACCCTCTTCGACCTCGACCTGCCCGAACGGCCGGAGGGCACCTACCTGACGTCGGTCTACCAGCTTGAGCGGGTGGCGCCGACCGTCGATGGTCTGCACGACGCGGTGAACCACCGCTACGTGCGACAGCACAGCTTCACGGTCGAGGAGCGCTTGGTGGCCGGCGCGCCGGCGCTGCTGGTGCACGGGACGGTGCCGCGCCAGCGGGCCGACTGGTGCGACGTGCTCGCCTCGCTGACCGGGGAGACGACCGACCTCGGGTTCAGCAGTGGCGGTGCCGCGCTGCTCGTCGCGGTCGACGACCACGTCTACGCGCTCGCCTACGGCACCGTCGGCCGTCACATGGTCGATCTGGACCTGGCCAACTCGGGCTTCGGGATCGGCTTCGCGGTGCGCTCGCTCGCTCCCGACGAGATCAAGCAGGTACGCCGGAGGGTGTTCGGCACCACCGGCCGGGTCGACCGCAACATGGTCCCGGGCGGTCAGCACATTCGGATGTACGGCATCGACAAGTGGGGCGAGATCGTCGGCCAGGTCTGCGGGCGGACGTTCAACAAGAACCTGACCGTCTGCCGGTCCACGGGCAAGGCCACCCCGGTCGAGGGCAGCGATAGCCTGCGTATCCACCTCGGTGTCGAACCCGCGAGCCTGCTCGCTGACCTGCGGGAGATCAACCGGGTCTGCAAGCAGGAAGCACCCTTCGCTGACCTGGAGTTCATCACCCAGATCCGACCGGTGCCCGCCCGGGACCCACGGCTGTCGAAGGTGGAGGAGCAACTGGACCGCCTGCTCGCGTCACCGGATCCTGCGGACGTCGGGTTGGCCGTACCGGGCCGGGTCTTCAGCGAAATCGAGCGGGTCAAGTCGTACAAGCTTCGGGTGCAGAAGTCCGGCCTCCGCCCGGTGCGCCTGGCGGAACTCACGCTGGCAGACGTGCTCGCGAAGACCGAGGGCGTTCCGGACGGCGAACGGTGGACGTCGCTCTGCGGCGGGCGCGTCACCCTCTACGCGGACGCGGCCGGCGAGGAGGAGATCGGCTCCACTGCCGCGTCGCAGTGGATCACCGCGCAACTCGCACATGGTGAGAGTCAACTCCTGCTACATGAGGGCGGCTGGTACGAGATCGGCGACCGGCACCGCGAGTTCCTCCGCGACGAGATCGAGCAGATCCTGGCCGGACCAGCCAGCTTCGCACTCCCTCCCTGGACCACCGATCTGACGGACGAGGCGAAGTACAACGTCCACGCCGCGGAGGTCTGCGGTCTTACCCTGCTTGACCGGCAGCTGCTACGGACGAACCAGCACCCCCGCCGTATCGAGGCCTGCGACCTGCTCGGGCCCGGCGACGAGCTGATCCACGTCAAGCGCGCCAAGGGCAGCTCGGCGTTGAGCCACCTGTTCGCTCAGGGCGAGGTGTCAGTCGACGCACTGCGGTACGAGGCTGACGCCCGCACCGCACTGGTCGAGATGGTCAAGCGGCAGCCGTCTGGGCGGGTCATCGATCCGGGCTTCCGACCCCGCAAGGTCATCTACGCGATCGCGCTCGGCTCCGGCAAGCCGCTCACCGTGGACTCGCTCTTCACCTTCGCCCAGGTCGCGCTTTACCGGGCGATGAAGTCCCTGCGCAACGAGGGCGTCGAGGTCGAGGTCGTCGGCATCCCGTCGGCCTGATCCGTCCACGACATCAGCTCCACAGCATCCCCGGACCAGCTATCCCCACCGCCGCTCGAACAGGAGAAAACCGTGACCGAGTCCCAGCACGAGCCGGACCCGCAGACCGAGCCGTCGGCTCAACCCCAAACCGTGGGCATCACCAGCACGCAGCCCGTCACCCGGCCGAAGTCCCCTCTCCGGTGGATCGTCGCCGGCGCTGTCCTGGTGCTGCTGCTCTGCTTCAGCGGCTGCGGCGTGCTGCTGGCCACGACAAACGGCGGGGAGCAGCCCGATCAGGGCAATGCAGCCCCCACCGCGTCCCGCCCTAGCGCGTCCACCCCCACCAGTGCCGCAGCGCCGACCACCGCGCCCGCAACGACGGCGCCGGCTGCTCCGGCCTACGACACCCCGACGAAGGGCGACTTCAAGCTCGCGGTCAAGACCCTGCGGAAGCAGTGCTTTGGCAGCGCTGGTTGCAACATCACCTACCGGATCGACGTCACCTACAACGGCGACGGCCTCGACCCGTCCGGCACCTACGAGGTGACGTACGAGGTCAGGGGCGCCGAGGACCCCATCATCAACACCTTCGAGGTGACCGGTGACTCCGCCTCCGTCCAGCAGGAGGAGACGGCCAGCACGAAGCGCTCCGGCGACAAGTTGACCGCCGTCGTGACCGACGTGTCGGAGCTGTGAGAACTCAATGAGCGTGTCCCCATCACAAGACGTCAGGAGGCGTCGTGCGTCCCGATGAGTTCCTCCGCGCCCTGGCCCTGCTCCCCCGCCGCTACACGAGCGCGTCCTCGTCCTTCGTCCCTACACCCGCGCGAGCCGCTGCGACGACTGTCAACGCGTCGGTGATGCCGTCCACCTGGCACTCACCGCCGTCGACTACGACGAGTTGGCCTCGGCCGGCGAACTGCTCGACACCGCCGAGCGCCTCGCCGCCGAGCACACCGAGCACTCCGAGCGCATGGCCGACTGCGCGCCGCACTCCGACCAGGAGCGCGGGCGCGGCAGGGTGGTCCGCTGGGCGCCGGCGTCCGGTCCGCTGGTGGCCGCGACCGACGCCAGTTGGAAGGGCCGCTCCGGCGGCATCGGGTACATGGTCAGCGACGGCCACTACGGTCTGCTCGGGCGAGGCACCGGCCGGCTCGACCCGACCGGCAAGTCCCGGGTGCTCGTCGACGAACTGCGCGCGGTCGACTACCTGCTCACCGGGTACGAGGAAGTGCCAGCGGGCATGACCGTGCTGCTGGACAGCCTGACAGCCCTGCGATACCTACACCGCTGGCAGGCCGGCGAGACCGACGCGATGCCCGTCGGCTACAGCCTGCGGCAACGCCGCTGGTCCGACAAACCGACCCTCGTCCGGCTTGCCGAGCAGGTGGCCCACCGCCCCGACCTGACCTTCGCGCATGTGAAGGGCCACAGCGGCCACCCGCTCAACGAGGCTGCCGACGCACTGTGCCACATGGCCCGCCGCCGCCGGGAGGAATCGTTCGCCCTGCGGCCCCGGGCGTACGCCCTGGTCGACGCGTTCCTGCGCGACTGGCACGCGAACGCCACGCTCTGACCGCGCGACCGCCGCAACCGCACATCCACCGCTCACCCCGGGCGGGCCGACGAGCCGTCGGCCCGCGGACACCACACGCCTGGAGACGACCATGACCCAGCCTCCCACCGCACCGCTGATCGAGCTGATCTTCGACCGGCTGGCCGCCACCGACCACGTACCGACCGAGACCGCCGAGCTCGTCCTCGCCGCACTCGCCGGCGAGGACGACCTGACCGCCGCCCTCGCCGGCGCTCCCACCCGGCTCGACCCCCGCGCCTCGACCGGCGATGGTCCGGCGGAACGGATCTGGTTGAAGTCGGTGACCGTCGCCGGGTTCCGCGGCGTCGGCCCGGAACGGACCGTCCCGATCGGCCCTGGGCCGGGCTTCACGCTGGTTGTCGGCCGCAACGGCTCCGGCAAGTCCAGCTTCGCCGAGGCCGCCGAACTCGCACTGACCGGTGACAGCGCCCGGTGGGCCGACAAGACCAGCGTCTGGCGTACGGGGTGGCGCAACCTGCACAACCCGGACCCGTGCTGGGTCGGCGTGGAGTTGCGCGTCGACGGGGTGGCCACGCCGACCCGGGTGAACCGGGCCTGGCCGGTCGGGGCCGAGCTGGCCGACGCCGAGGTGACCGTCACCAGCGCCCAGGGCCGGCACGCTGACCTGTCCGAGCTGGGTCTGTCCCGTGCGCTGGAGCTGTACCGACCGTTCCTCACCGCCGCCGAGCTGGGCAAGCTCGCCGCCGGCACGCAGAGCCAGCTCTTCGACGCGCTCTTCGCGATCCTCGGGCTGGACGCGCTCACCGACGCCGACCAGCGTCTGCTGCGCGCCGCCCGTCCGCACGACACCACCATCAAGGAGGTACGCGGACAGCGCACCGCCCTGGTCGACGCGCTCGAAGGGATCGCTGACGACCGTGCTCGGCGGACCGCCGCACTCCTGCGCGGCCGGGGTGCGGTCGACCTCGCCGCGGTGACGGCGATCCTCGACGAGCCGGACGAGGCGACAAGCGACCGAGCGATGCTGCTCTGCCGGGAGCTCGCCGCCCTCGCCCCGCCGCCGGTCGAGGAGGTTATTCGGCTGGCCGGTCAGCTGCGGGACGCGGCGGTCGACGCCCAGCGGTACGACGGTGGCCGGTCCCGGGCCGCGCTGCGCAGCGCCGAACTGCTGCGCCTCGCCCTCGAACACCACGACGATCAGGGCGACGGGTCGTGCCCGGTGTGCGCCGCCGGCACCCTCGACGGTGGGTGGCGTGCCGCCGCCGCGCAGTCGCTCACCCAGCTTCGGCAGCGCAGCGTCGCCGCCCAGACGGCCACGACCCGGTTGACGGCTCTGCTGCGGCAGACGCACCACCTGATCGATGACCTCGCGGTGCCCGAGAACCAGAGCCTTGGGTCGGAGCCGCCGGTCGGGGCGCTGCGCGACGCCGTGGCCGCGCTGCGGCGCGTACCCGGGGAGCCGGCTGAACTGGCTGCCCACCTGGCCGCGCGTTACCCAGCGGTGGTGGCGGCGGCGGACGCGGCCCGCGCGTACGCCGAAGGGTTTCTGCGGCAGCGCGACACGGGCTGGCGGGCGGCTGCGGCCGACGTGCGCGAGTGGGTGGCCGCTGCCAGCGGGTTGCCGGCGCGGGAGGCGACCCTGACCCGGCTGAAGGCCGCGCGCGCGTGGCTGAAGGACACCGGCGGAAAGATTCGCAACGAGCGGGTCGCGCCGTTCGCCGGGCACTCGCAGCGGATCTGGGCCCAGTTGCGGCAGGAGAGCAACGTCGAGCTGGGCTCGATGACGCTGGAGGGCGCGAACACCCGGCGGCGAGTCGTGTTCCCGGTCAGCGTGGATGGCGCCGACAACGGCACCGCGCTGGGGGTGATGAGCCAGGGTGAGATGCAGGCGCTCGGGCTGGCCACCTTCTTGCCCCGCAGTTGCGCCCCAGAGAGCCCGTTCCGGTTCATCATCGTCGACGACCCGGTGCAGAGCATGGATCCGGCGAAGGTGGACGGTCTCGCCCGGGTCCTCGCGGAGCTGGCCGAGCAGCGGCAGGTGGTGGTCTTCACCCACGACACGCGACTGCCCGACGCGGTCACCCGGCTCGGTCTCGGCGACGCCCGCATCATCGAGGTGCACCGTGCGGAAAAGTCGGTGGTGACCCTGCGGCCCGGCTCGGACCCGGTGACCCGCTACCTGGACGACGCGTCCGCGTTGGCGCACAGCAAGGAGATCCCCGCCGAGGTACGCGGACCGGTGGTCGCTGAACTGTGCCGCTCGGCGGTGGAGGCAGCCTGCCATCGGGTGGTCTGGCGGAACCGGGTCGCCCGGGGCGTCCCGCACGCCGACGTCGAGAAGGCGATCGAGGACGCGTCCCGGAGGGTCGCCACCACGATCGCCCTGGCGGCGTTCGACGACGCCGAGAAGGGCGGCGACGTGCTCGGTTGGCTCAGCCGGCGACACGGACGGCGGGCCGTCAACGCGTACCAGGCATGCCGGGAAGGTGTGCACGGGGCGTACCCGGCGGACCTGCCCGGCCTCGTCGCGGACGCCCGCCTCCTCGCGACGGCGCTGTCGTGACCGCGCCGACGCCACAGCGCTGCCTGGCGGCGGCCGATCAGCTGCTGCACGGGTCCGGTCTGCTCGGGAGCGTCGCGGTGACCGGGGGTTGGTGGCCGCGCGCCTGCGCCTGCCTCATCCGACTCGCCCTCGAAGGTGGCATCGACGCCTACTGGCGGCGGGTGAAACCGACCGTGGCGGCGTGCCGGCAGGGCCGTGCGAAACAGCTGATGCTGCGCGGCCGCCTCGGTCCGGGCACCGAAACCGCTCGCCGGGTGGCATTCGCCTGGGCGACGCTCTCCGCCGCCACGCACCACCACTGCTACGAGCTGGCCCCCACGGCGGCGGAACTGCGTCGCCTGCACACCGAGGTGAGCACCCTGCTCGCGCGCCTCCAGCCGACCGTCAGCACCACGAACCGATAGCTGACTCAGCCAACCTGTGGCGACCCGAGGCGCTGGCACACCTCGTGCTCAATCTATTCGGCCACTCGTGTGTGGACAGTCCGCGCGCTCAGGTGCCGCTCCGGTTGAGCCGGGGTGACCACATTGACACCTACTGTGATATTCCCGTTGTCGATCATGAAGGATGTGGGATGGCGCCTGAGGCCGAGGGATCCGAGAACGAACTTTCCATAACCGTCGACAACGTGCCCGCGGCCACCGTGACCCCCAGCGATGGGCCGACGGTCAGCCTGGTCGAGGTCGAGCCGGGAGTGGCCGTGCTCTTCGCGGACGAGCCGCCCGTCGACCTCGACGTGATTCCCTTCGAGATGATGAGCGCTCAGACGCGCCAAGATCTGACCGACAAACTCGCGATGGCCTCGGGCATCGGCAATCTGGCCGCGCAGGGCGCACAGGGCGCGAGCACCGTGCAGGGGCTGGTGCGTTTGGCGCCCGAGACTTTGCAGGCGCTCAAGACGGCGCGACCGATGACATCGGGCGGCTGGAACCTGGGTTCGCTCGTCACAGGCAAGGGAAAGATCGCCGCGTCGGTGCGTTGGGCGCCGGCGGCAGGGTTGCAGACCGCATCCATACTCGCTGTGCTCGGGCCGGCCGCTGCGCTCCTGGCGCTGCAGGTGCAGCTGGCATCAATCTCACGTCGTATCGACGAGAACGTTCAACTCACCCGTAATGTTCTCCAGGCTCTGCACGAGGATCAGTGGACGACGCTGCTCGGCCTGCACGAAACGACGATGCGCGCTGTGCGTGAGTCCCAGGCCGCCGGCACCGTCAACGACCACATCTTCGCCACCATTGCTACGAGGGACCCAGACCTGCGCAAGCAACGGCTTCTCTTCAAGTCGCTCGTCGGCAGGCACATCAAGGCGCTCGACACTGACGGACAGAGCCGGCGCGCCTACATCTTGAAGAACATCGAGCAGATTCTCGCCGACGCGCACGGCATGCTCATGGCGGAGTGGTCCTGGTATCGCTCTCAGGTGTTACGCGCCGGTCACATCAGCCGCGACGAGGCGAATGCGGTCGAGAACGAACGGCTTCTGGCCGAGTTGGTCGCCGAGACTCAGCGTGAGCACACCCGAGCCATGGACGACGTGGCGGGTCTCCTCGCCGGCCTTGAACGTCAGTGCCGTTTGCTCGCCGAGCTTCCGACCGAGCTCAGCCTGCCGTTCACCGCCAAGCGTCAGAACATCCGCGACTCGGTTGGAATGGCCGAGGCGTTGGCCGAGCGGGTGGCGACCCTGCGCAACCGTGCTCACACTCAACCCCCTCGGCTGGATCCGCCTCTCACGGTGTTCAATGAGGCTGTGCCGGACGACCTACTGCGGATCCTGCGTTGGGTCGTGCCTGGCGAGGAGCCCTTGCTGGCCATCGCCGATGTCAATCTCGACCGCTTCCTCGGCGAGGACGCCTACCTGGGAGTGACATCCGAACGCTTCTTCATCTCGGCACAGAACGCAGTGCGCAAACAAGGCACGATCGAACGCGAGTTTCCCCTCTCGGACATTCGCTACGTGCGGTTCCGCGAACGCGACAAGCGGGGCCCCGTCCTGGACGTCATCACCACGGACGAGAACATCAGGCTCACTTTCGACGACTGGGCCGGCAAGGGGCAACGGCTGGACGACACCTGCCGGCTCGCCAACCTCCTGACCGCGGCGATGGATCTACCAGAGAGCGAGCGGCGTACCGACCCGCTGCTGAGCGGCGAGTCGTCGACGGGGCGGGCAATCACCGGTAACCGCTAGCGGCACTGATCGCGATCCGGGGCAGGGCCGCAGCCTGCCTCGGATCATGCCTGCACAGGAGCGCAGCTCGTGCGGGTAGGGTCCAGTCAGGGTCGACGAAAGGTATATCAACCATGACGATTCCGCACCTGACGGCTGCCGACGGCACCACCCTGCCGACGATCGGGCTCGGCACGTATCAACTGAACGGCTCGGCGGGTGTCGACGCGATCGGTCAGGCGATCCGCTCGGGTTACCGGTTGCTCGACTCGGCGTTCAACTACGAGAACGAGGGCGCTGTTGGCCGGGCCGCTCGTGCGGCGGGCGACGTGCGGGACGAGTTGGTCGTCACGTCGAAGTTGCCGGGTCGGCACCACCGCTACGACGAGGCGTTGACCACCATTGAGGAGAGTGTGTTCCGCACTGGCCTCGACCGGATCGACCTGTATCTGATCCACTGGCCGAACCCGAGTGTCGACTTGTACGTGCAGGCGTGGCGGGCGCTGATCGAGGCCCGCGAGCGCGGCCTGGTCCGGCACATTGGCGTGTCCAACTTCCTGCCTGGGCACATCGAACGGCTGGTGGCCGAGACCGGGGTCGCCCCGGTGGTCAACCAGATCGAGGTGCATCCGTACTTCCCGCAGCAGGAGGCGGTCGACTACCACCGGGAGCAGGGCATCCTCGTGCAGGCGTGGAGTCCGCTCGGCCACGGCAACGACCTGCAGCAGCATCCCGTCATCGTGGAGATCGCGACCGCGCACGGCGTCAGCCCGGCGCAGATCATCCTGGCCTGGCACGTGACCCGCCAGGTGATTCCGTTGCCGAAGGCCGCCTCCCCGCAGCGGCAGCTCGAAAACCTGGACGTGTTCGGGATCAAGCTGACCGACGCGGAGGTCGAGGCGATCACCGCGTTGGGCCGCCCGGACGGACGGCTCGCGGACCAGGACCCGGCGGTGTACGAGGAGTTCTGAGCGAACCAGGCTGGCGGCGGCGTCCATGACGCCGCCGCCCGGCCGGCAATCAGGCCGCCGTTGCGGCGGTCGGCTCCTCCAGTGCGCCCGCGAAGTGGCAGGCGGCCCCGTGCCCGTCGCCCACCTGCAGCAGCGGCGGGGTGGTGGTGGCGCAGACGTCTTCGGCCTTCCAGCAGCGGCTGCGGAAGCGGCAGCCAGCCGGCGGGTCCGCCGGGCCGGGCACGTCGCCGGCGAGCCGGATCCGCGACTTCGGCGCACCGCCGCGTACGACTCCCAGGTCGGGTACGGCGGAGAGCAACGCCTGGGTGTACGGGTGCTGCGGGGTGCCGTAGAGCGCGTCGCGGTCGGCGATCTCGGCGACCCGCCCGAGGTACATGACCGCTACCCGGTCGCAGAAGTGCCGCACCACGCCCAGGTCGTGCGCGATGAAGACGAACGCGATGTTGAACTCCTTGCGCAGGTCTTCGAGGAGGTTCATCACCTGCGCCTGGATCGACACGTCGAGGGCGCTGACCGGTTCGTCGGCGACGATCACCTTGGGCTGTACGGCGAGCGCGCGGGCGATGCCGATGCGCTGCCGTTGGCCGCCGGAGAACTCGTGCGGGTACCGGTTGTAGTGCTCGGGGTTGAGGCCCACCACCTCCAGCAACTCGCGTACCCGGTCCAGCTCCTTGCCCTTGGGTACGAGGTTGTGCACCCGCAGGGGTGCGCCGATGATGGTGCCCACCGTGTGCCGCGGGTTGAGCGACGAGTACGGGTCCTGGAAGATCAGCTGCAGCTCCCGCCGGTACGGGCGCAGGTCCTTTTCCTTCAGGTGCGTGATGTCGGTGCCCTGGTAGAGGACCTGCCCGCCGGTCGGCTCCAGCAGCCGGGTGATCATGCGGCCGGTGGTGGTCTTGCCACATCCGGATTCGCCGACCAGGCCGAGCGTCTCGCCGGCGCGCAGTTGCAGCGACACCCCGTCGACGGCCCGGATCTGGTGAGCCTCGCGGCCGAACCATCCGTCGCCCCGAGCGGTGAAGTGCATCTGGAGATCCCGCAGCTCCAGCAGCGGCGCCCCCGGCCCGCCCGGCTGCTCGGCGGGCACCGGACGGGTCGCGGTGTCGGTCGTGGTGGTCATCTCGTGCTCCTTCAGGGCAGCCGGGGCAGGATGTCGGTCTCGAAGATCCCGGCCGGGTCGGTCAGGTGGCAGCGGGAGGTCCGGGTGGTGTCCGCCGTGCGGGAGGCCAGCTCCGGAAGGTCGACCGAGCAGGCGGCGCCGGGCACCCGGCCGGCGAACTCGCACCGTGGGTGGAACGAGCAGCCGGTAGGCAGCGCGAGGAGGCTGGGCGGCGTGCCGGGGATGGGGTGCAGCCGGGCCGGTTCGCCGGAGACCGCCGGGATGCTCTCCAGCAAACCCCAGGTGTACGGGTGCAGTGGCTGGCCGAGGATCGACTCGGCCCGGCCGTACTCGACGCCGCGTCCGCCGTACATGACCAGCACGTCGTCGGCGATCTCGGCGACGACACCGAGGTCGTGGGTGATGAAGAGGACCGCGGAGCCGAAGTCCTGCTGCAACTCCATGATCAGGTCGAGGATCTGCGCCTGCACAGTGACGTCCAGGGCGGTGGTGGGTTCGTCGGCGATCAGCAGCTTGGGGTCGTTGACCAGAGCCATCGCGATCATTGCGCGTTGCCGCATGCCGCCGGAGAACTGGTGCGGGTAGTCGTCCAGGCGGCGTCCCGGGTTGGGGATGCCGACGCGGCCGAGCATGTCGACCGCGCGGTCCCGGGCCACCCGCTTGGACACCTGGTGGTGTGCCCGGTACGCCTCGATGATCTGGTTGCCGACGGTGAAGTACGGGTGCAGCGACGACTGCGGGTCCTGGAAGATCATCGCCGCGTTGGCGCCCCGCCGCTTGCGGAGTTCGGCCGCCGGCATGCCGACGATCTCCTCGCCACCGACCGTGATCGAGCCGGTCATCCGGGTGTTGCGCGGATCGTGCAGGCCCATGATGGCCATGCTGGACACGCTCTTGCCGGAGCCGGATTCGCCGACCACCGCGAGGGTGCGGCCCAGTGGCAGCGAGTAGCTGAGCCCCTGCACAGCCCGCACGAGGCCGTCGGCGGTCGGGAAGGTGACGGTGAGGTCCTTGACCTCCAGGTAGGACTGCCCAGCGGCGCGGTCGCCGGCGGTCCGACGGGCGCGAGAGACCGTCTCGGGTCGCCGGTCCGAGGTCGACAGCAGTTGCGGTTCGGTCATCCCAGCCTCACTCGCGGGTCGAGGATCGTGTAGAGGATGTCGACGAGCAGGTTCATCACGACCAGCACCACCGAGCCGACCAGCACGCCGGCCATCAGCACCGGAAGGTCGTACTGGTTGAACGCGCGCAGGGTCAGCACACCGAGGCCGGGCAACCCGAACATCGCCTCGGTGAAGATCGCCCCGGTCAACTGGATCGCCAGGTCGACGCCGAAGATGGTGGCGATCGGGGTGATCGCGGCGCGCAGGCCGTGGCGGTAGACCACCCGGCGCTCGCTGATGCCCTTCGCGCGGGCGGTGCGGATGTAGTCCTCGCCCAGCGTCTCGATCATGGACGCTCGGGAGTAGCGGGTGTAGGAGGCGGCGTTGGCAAGGCCGAGCGTCAGCCAGGCGGCCAGCAGCCCGCCCGCCCAGGTGAGCGGGTTCTCCAGCAGCGGGTGGTAGGCGGCGTGCGGCAGGAACGTCGCGTACAGCGAGACGAGTAGCGCCAACACGAAGTAGGGCACGGCGTTGATCCCGAGCGAGGTGCCGACCATGAGTCGGTCCACGTAGGTGCCTCGTCTTCGGGCCGCGATGACGCCGGCGAGGATGCCGACGATCAGGTACACCACCGCGCCGCCGAGGACGATCGAGACGGTGATCGGCAGTGCCTGCCCGATCAGCTTGGTCACCGGCTGGCCGAGGGTGTACGAGTAGCCGAGGCAGGGCGCGTCGCAGTCGATGGCGGTACCACCGGAGTGGAACGTCCGCCCGACCACCAGCCCTTTGAGATAGCCGCCGACCTGCTCCACGACGGGCTCGTCGAGGTTGAGGCTGGCGCTGATGTCGGCGTAGCGCTCCGGGGTGCAGCGCTGGCCGCAGATCGTCCCGGCCGGGTCGGTGGGCGCTATGAAGAACAGCCCGAAGCTGGCGACCAGCGTCACGATGACGACGGAGACCGCGCTGGCGATCCGTCGCAGGATGTAGATGAGCACCGCCGAGGCTCCTGGTGGCAGCGGGCCCGGGCTGGGAGCCCAAGCCGGAACGGGGAGAGGGGTGGACGCCGGCCGGCACTATGCCGGAGGCCGGCCGGCGTCCACGACGGGGAGTGCGGGAGATCAGTTCTTCAGGAACATGTTCAGGTAGAACGGCTCACCTGCGGAGGCGTCGCCCTCGGCGCCACCGATGTTCGTGCCGATGGCGAAGGCGAGCTTGCCGTAGTAGCGCGGCAGGGCCACGTACTTGCCCATGATCTCCTTGTCCAACTCGCCCCACTTGGCGACGGCCTGGTCGGCCGGGAGGTTGGCGATCTCGTCGATCTTGGCGTCCAGCTCCTTGTCGCTGAGCTCGCCCCAGCTGAGGTTGTCGGAGATGCTGTGCGTCTGGAAGAGCACCGGGAACCAGCTGCCGCCGCTCGGCCAGTCCGAGCACCAACCCTGCGGCTGCTGACCCATGTTGACCGGAGCGTCGTAGCCGGCGATCTTGGAGCGCAGCTCCGCGGTGGTGACACCGATCGGCTTCACGGTGAAGCCGGCCGCCTTCAGCGCGTCGACCCGGATCTGGTTGCTCTGCTGCGGGATCGGCTTGGTGTTGTCGTAGTACCAGCTGAGCTCGAAGCCGACCTTGCCGGCCGCCTCCAGGTCGGCCTTGGCTCCGGCCGGGTCGCCCTGGCCGACACCGCTCAGGCCCGGCAGCGGCTCGTACTTGGTGTAGCCCGGCACGCTCGGCGGCAGGACGGTGCTGGCCGGCTGGGAGTTGAAGCTGTTCAGGCCGCCGGCCTTGTTGATCTGGTCGTACGGGTACGCCTTGGCGACCGCCTTGCGCACCTCCAGCGGGATCTTGCGGGTGTCCATCTGCACCGAGTAGGTGCAGGGCTGCTCGCCCTGGATCAGCTGGGCCTTCTTGTCACCGGTCACCTGCGGGATCAGCGAGGCGTCGATGGGGCCGTAGTTGAGGGCGTTGGCGTCCTCGCCGGCGCTGTTGAGCACCTGCTGCTGGGTCTTCGCTTCCTCGCCGCCCCACTTGAAGTCGAAGCCGTCCGCGTACTGGTGCCGCACCGCGTCGGTGTTCGGCTCCCAGTTCGGGTTCTTCTTCAGCTTCAGCTCGGTGCCGGGGGTGTAGGTGTCGAACTGGTACGGCCCGGTCGCGAGGGGGTTGTTCTTGTAGTTTTCCTTGGTGTCCTTGGCCTTCGGGATCGGCGTGAACACCGGGAAGGTCATGAAGAGCGGCAGGTCCGCGAACGGCCGGGCCAGGTGGATGACCAGCGTGGTCGGGTCCGGGGTCTCGACGCCGGCGAAGGAGTCGCCGCTGGCGTAGGGGCCCTTGTACTTGTCGCCGTCCTTGAAGGTGGTCAGCTGGTACGTCGGGCCGTTGGCGTACACGTCGTGGGCGAACGAACGCTTGATCGCGTACGCGATGTCCTCGGCCTTGACCTCGCTGCCGTCGGCGTACTTGATGCCCGACTGCATCTTGAACGTCCAGGTCAGCTTGTCCGACGAGACGGTGCCGAGGTCGGTCAGGTCCGGCACGAGCACCGGCTTGCCGTTGCGGATCGCGAACTGGGTCGGGCTGCGGAAGATCAGCTTCTCGATCGCCAGCGCGTCGGCGTAGTAGGTGTCGGTCGGGTCGAACGTGTTCGGGGTCAGCTGGGAGAAGACCGTGATGACGCCGCCCTTCTTGGCGCCGGGCACCTCGGCCGCTGGGCCCTTGGCGGCCGGGTCGAACGCGCTCTCCTGGGTCTCGATGCCCTTGGCGCCACCCCCGTCGCTGCTGCCGTTGTTCGACGAAGGGCTGCCGCAGCCGGCCACCGCCATGGTGGCGGCCAGGGCGGCGGCGAGACCAACCTTGAGTTGCCTCACAGACATACTCCTGCCTTTTCTTTCAGTCAGCGGACCTCCGACGTGCGGGGTCCGTGTTTCCCCTCCAACCCAGGGCGTCTTCATCGACGGGTCCGGGGATCGAAGGCGTCGCGCACGGCGTCGCCGAGCAGGCTCAGGGCGAGCACCAGGATCGTGATGCCGAGAACGGGCAGCCACAGGTAGAGCGGGTCCGCCCGGTAGTAGGTGGTGGCGGCGGAGATCGTCAGGCCCCAGGACGGGGTGGGCTCGATCAGCCCGGCTCCGAGCACGGTCAGACCGGCCTCGGCCACCACGTAGCCGGGCAGGGCCAGCGACACGGAGACGACGATCGGTGCCACCAGGTTCGGCAGCAACTCCTTGAAGAGCACCTGCCGGGTCGGGATGCCGAGCACCTTGGCCGCCGCGACGAACTCACGCTCACGCAGGGAGAGCACCTGCCCCCGGACCAGGCGGGCGAGGCTCGCCCAGCCGAAGAACGACAGCACGCAGATCAGGGAGATGAAGCGGATCTGGGCGACGTCCTCGGAGCCGGCGCCGTCGGCACCTCCGAAGATCGCGACCAGGACCGCGGAGCTCGCGATCGCGAAGAGCAGGTACGGCAGGCTGAGCACCAGGTCGATCAGCCAGGAGAGCACCCGGTCGATCCAGCCGCCGGAGAAGCCGGCGACCAGGCCCACGACCACGCCGACGATGGTGGTGATCGTGGTGACGGCGATAGCGACGATGAGCGACGGGCGGGCGCCGTACACCCAGCGGGCGAAGAGGTCGCGGCCCAGGCGGGGCTCCACCCCGAACCAGTGTTCGCCGGTCGGCCCGATCGTCGGGAAGCCGAACTCGTCGATCAGGTTCTGGTGCAGGTCGCTGACGTTCTGCCCCTCCAGCCGGGCGAGCAGCGGCGCGAAGATCGCGATCAGGACGTAGACGACACAGATCGCGGCACAGATCATCGCGATCCGGTCGCGGCGTAGCCGGGCGAGGGCGATCCGGGTCGGCGACTTGCTGACCGTCCGGACCGGGGCGGGCGACGTCGCGCTCTGCACCCGTCCGTCGTCCGGCTCTCCGGCGCGGAGCACCTGGGGCTCCGTGACCATCGGCTCCACGCGGGACGCCCTCCTCATCGTGCTGACACATGGCACCGCCACCCGAACGGGTTTCCGTCGGATGGCGGCTCTAGTTGTAGAACGTTAGCCCGGCAAATGATTTCCCAATGCTTCCGCCCTGTTACAGCTTTATAACGTGAACTCCGCCCCCGAGCAATCTTCCAGGCCCCCAGTCGCCACCTTCCACCAGCGATTGCAGTGCAGCAGTCACCCAGTCACGCAGGGTAACCGGGGCGACCTTCTGCCATCGACATCGACAGCCAGTTGTTGATGTAACCGCAGTTCAATGCATCAATGCGCTCGTCCGCTGAGCACAAGGTTGACCTGGGCAACATTCTTCTATCACTGACGGTAACGGATCCCTATGGAGCAATAATGCGTTAAAATGCCAATCCGGGAAGCGTCAACGGCGGTATCCGACCGTCCACTCGGAGAGCCTTAGGAGCAGTTGTTATATTGACGGCTACAAGTATTTAATGCGCACAAGCGGTGGGGAAATACGCTCGGTGCGGCGGCTTCCGATCACGGGGATCCGGCAGGAGGAATACTGGGCGGGTGGAGAGTGCCCGCCCCCGCCTGCTGCTGGTCGAGGACGACCGCGCGCTGACCGCGCTGCTCGCCGACCTGCTCGCCGAGGAGGGGTACGAGGTCGACCTGGCCGGGGACGGACAGAGCGGCCTGCACCACGCGCTGGCCCGCGACTACCAGCTCATGATCGTCGACCGAGGGCTGCCGGTGCTGGACGGTCTGGACCTGGTCACCCGGCTGCGGGAGCGCGGGGTGACCTTCCCGGTGCTACTCCTCACCGCGCGGGGCTCCCTCGACGACCGGGTGGAGGGGCTCGACGCCGGCGCCGAGGACTACCTGGTCAAGCCCTTCGAGGTCCCCGAGCTGCTGGCACGGCTCCGGGCGCTGCGCCGTCGACACCAGGACGCGGCGAGCCGACTGCCGCTGGGGCCACGGCGCTGGTTGGACGTGGGCAACCGCCGGGTGCTCGACGACGGCGAGGAGATCCCGCTGTCCGCCCGCGAGTTCGCCGTGCTGCGTGCCTTCGCCGGCCGGCCGACGAAGGTCTTCACCCGGGCGGAGTTGCTGAGCACCACCTTCGACCACGCCGACGCTCCGGGCAGCGTCGACGCTTGTGTTCATCACCTGCGCCGCAAATTGGGCCGAGGCGCCATTCGTACGGTGCACGGTCTCGGCTACCGGATCGGTACGGGCTGACTGCGTGGACGAGGTCCGGCTGAAAGGTGCCCGACGACGCAGTGTGGCCCAGACCGCCGGGGCGATCGGCGCCGTCCTGCTGTTGGTCGGAGCGTTGATGTTCGTCCTCACCAGCCGCCAGGAGTCGCAGGCACTGGACTCGGAGCTGGGTCAGGTGCTCACCACAGCCGAGGACGTGGACGACCCGCCGCCCGGCCAGTTCCTGGCCCGGCTGGCGATCGGAGCTGACGTGGCCGAGGTGACCGCGAGCGCGTCGCCGAAGCTCACACGAGTGCTCGACGATGCGCTGCGGCGGCAGCCTGGCAGATACGACACCGACGCGGGCGACGATCACCCGGTCCGCGTGCTGGTCTCCCAACGGGCGGATGGCAGCCGCTGGGCGGTCGCCGCCGACCTCGCGCCGCTGCGCGAGCGCCAAGGGCAGCTCGGCATCGCGTTGCTCGTGGCCGAGCTGGCCGGCCTGGCCGGAGCCCTGGCGGCTGCGGCGTTGCTCGCCCGGCGGGCCGTCGCTCCCCTGGCCACCGCGCTGACCCTGCAACGCCGTTTCGTCGCCGATGCCTCACACGAGTTGCGCACCCCGCTCACTGTGCTGCACACCCGTGCGCAGTTGCTGGCCCGCCGAGCCCGGACTCAGCCGGCGGAACAGCTCACCGATCAGCTCGACCAGTTGGTGGCCGACACACGGGCGCTCGGTGAGGTCGTCGACGATCTGCTGGTGTCCGCCGCCGCCGAACACCAGCCGCCGCCGAACACGGCGGTCGACCTGGCGGAGGTGGCCCGCGAGGTGGTGGCGAGCATGTCGGCGTACGCACGGGAACGGGAGATCGAGCTTCGCGTCGAGGCGACCGGGGAGGTCATGGTCCGGGGTGCCCGCACCGCCCTGCGGCGGGCGCTGACGGCTCTGGTGGACAACGCCATCGGGCACGTGGCTGTTGGCGGGCACATCAGCGTGACCGTGCAACGCCGCGATGGTCGGATTGCCGCCGAGGTCACCGACGACGGGGTGGGCCTCAACCCGGCCGAGGCAGACCGCCTCTTCGACCGCTTTACGCACGGCACCGACGGGACGGGCCGCCGCTTCGGTTTGGGCCTGGCCCTGGTGCAGCAGGTCGCGCAGGCCCACCGGGGGTCGCTCGAGGTGGCCGGCGCTCCGGGTCGCGGTGCGACCTTCACGCTGCTGCTGCCCGCACTCTGAACGGAGAGCGCAAGAACTTCGCAAGAATGGCGAAATATGGTGACGGGAGTGACATCCCGAGCGCCGAGGAGATTTCATGCCCGACACCGTCAACGGACTGCCGCTGCACCCTCTCGTGGTGCACGCCGTGGTGGTCCTGCTGCCACTGGCCGCGATCGGCGTCGCCGCGCTGGCCATCCGGCCGTCCTGGCGGGGCCGCTACGGCGGGCTCGTCGTGCTGATCACCGCGCTGGCCACAGCCGCGGTTCCGGTCGCCTCCTCCACTGGTGAGGACCTGGAGCGCCGGGTCGGCGACCCGGGCGTGCACGCCGAACTCGGGGACATGCTGATCTGGTTCGCGCTGCCGCTGTTGGTCGCCGCCGTCGCGCTGTTCTGGCTGCACCGCCACGAGGCCCGCCCGGCCGGCGAGAAGACCACCTCCCGCCGTACCTCTGCTCCGGTCGCAGTGGTGATCGCGGTGCTTGCCGTGGTCGTGGCAGCCGCGAACCTGGTCCAGGTCTACCGGGTGGGTGACTCCGGGGCGAAGGCGGTCTGGGGCAACGCCCCGGCCGCGTCCGCCGGGCGCGGCGGCGACGGCTGACCCCGCACGATCCGATCAACCCGCGAGGCGCGCGGATCCGACAGCACGGAACGGACGCTGCGCAGCGTGACGTCCGCGCGCGCGGACACCACAACGAGCGGTATGACTCTGAGGTATAGATATACCTCAGAGTCATACCGCTCACCGGCACAACCGCCACGACCGCGCAGCGGCCCGGGTGACACGGCTGACACGAGATGGCCATACTCGGGCCGGGGGGAAGCACCCCGTCGTACCGTGAGATCGTGCCGACGAAAGACGTGCTCACCAAGGCTGACCTCGCCGAACTTCGCCGCTCGGCGCTCGGGACGGCCAACCCGCTCGGTGTCGCCGCCGATCTCGCCGAGGCGGCCGAGCAGGGCCGGCTGGAGGATCCGGACGACGCCGGGGACGCCCTGACCCTGGCCGCCGAGATCGCCGAGATCCGGTCTAGACCCGACGCCGCTCTGCGGTACGCGGAGCAGGCTCTGGCGGCGTACCCGTCCGAAGACGACCCCCGGGCCGGCTTCGCCCGGGCACTGCGGGCCCGGGCCCTGTTCCGGGCCGGCGGTCGTGACGACGAGGCGATGACGGAATTGACCGCGCTGCGCCCTCTGCTGCTCGTGCAGCCCGACGCCCCCGCCTACGTCAGTGCGGCGCTGGATGCCAGTGGTCGTTCGGCGACCGCCGAGACGTGGCTGAGCGAGGCGGTCGACACCCTGCTCGGCGAGCGCGCGACCGCCGCCGGGGCGTCCGCGTCGGCCAGCACCGCGACCGACCCTGTGGTGGATCTCGGCCCGCCGGACGCTCCCGGTGTCCTCTTCTTCCTGCTCCAACAACGACACCGGGTACGCCGGAATCTCAACCTGCCGCACGACCGGCAGGACGACCTGGCGGACCGGCTGGAAACCCAACTCGTCCGCCGGGCCGGGGAGCGCAGGGGCGCCGGGTCGGACCTGCTCTTCTGGCCTCGGGCCGAGTTCGATCGGCTGCTCGCCGAGCACGCCGCGCTGACCGAGGTGTATGGGCCGGACTGGGACGCGCACCGGGGCCGGCTGGAGAAGGAGCTGGTCCGGCTGACGAGTGCCGGTCAGGCCGGGTTGGGCGTGTTCACCGCGACCGTGGCCGGGCTGAACGCGTTCGCCGGTCGACGTGACGGCGACCCGGCCGACGCGGCGGTCCGGGCGGGCTACGCGGCCGAGGTGTCGGCTCGACCCAGCGCGCGAATCGCGTGGCCACCGGAGCGCAACGACGCCTGCTGGTGCGGCTCGGGCCTGAAGTACAAGAAGGACTGCCTGCCGCGTTCCCGATAGCTGCCGGAATCCGCTATCGAGCTGCGGCCTGACGCTGGTAATGCCGTGCGACGCGGGCCCGGTTGCCACAGGAGGGCTTGCACCATTCCTGACGCGGGTGGTCCTTGACGAAATAGCGTACGCAGCGGGGCGCGGGGCAGGCGCGCAACTCCTTGTGGGCGGGGCTGGCGAGGAACTCGATGGCCGCGCGGGCCAGCCCTGCGGTGAGCCTCAGTCGCGCGTCGACCGCCTCGCCCTGCCAGGTGAGCGTTGGCGCGTCCCCCTCCTCCCAGCTCAGCACCGGCCGGACCGGCAGCGCCGCGGCGGCCTGGTTGAGCCGGCTGACCGCCTCCGGCGGGGTGAGCAGCGAGGAGGAGTCGGCCCGGCTCGGCGGCCCCGGACGGACCGCCACCGCGAAGAGGGTACGGGTGGCGCGCCGTACCGCCACCACGTCGAGTCGGATCTGCTCGTCGACCGAGCTGGCGAGGCCGTCGAGTCCGCCGACGTACTCCCGCAGTGGCTCGGCCTGTTCGCGGAGCCAGGTGGTCAGGCCCGCGACATCGCCGAGGTCGTCGGCGACCCCGCCGTTGCCGTCGTGCCGGATCGTGCTGGCCAGGGCGAGCGCGAGCTGCGGTGACATGGGTGGTTCTCCTCCCGTTGCGGCTTGTGTGGCCGGCCTGGCCTAGCGTAGCTTCCCTAATGGCTTTAACGGTAATAACCATTAGGAGAGTCTTCGTGCTGGTCATCGCGCATCTCAGTGACACCCACCTCGACAGCCATCCCCGATCGGCCGAGCGGACCGCCCGGGTCATGGACTACCTGCACGCCCTGCCCCGACCGGTCGACGCGATCCTGGTCACCGGGGACATCGCCGACCACGGCGAGGTCGCCGAGTACGAGCTGGCCGCGAGGCTCTTCGACTCCCCGCTGCCGGTCCTGACCTGTCCCGGCAACCACGATGTGCGCGACGCGTACCGCAAGGGTCTGCTCGGTGACGACAGCGGTGGCACCGGCCCGATCAACGCCCGTCACGACGTGGCCGGCGCGGTCTTCCTCCTCGCCGACTCCTCCGTGCCCGGCGAGGACGACGGCCACCTGGACGACGAGACGATGACGTGGCTCGCCGACGAACTGCGCACGGTGCCCGCCGAAACGCCGACGTTCATCGCCTTCCACCACCCGCCGGTGGTGCTGCACCACCCGGTCATCGACCCGACGCGGCTGCTGCCCGCCGACCCCCTGGCTGAGCTGGTCGCCGCCCACCCGCAGGTCGCCGCCGTGCTGACCGGGCATTTCCACACCGCCGCCGCGAGCACCTTCGCCGGCCGCCCACTGCGGATCGCGCCGGGCGTGGTCTCCACCCTCCGGATGCCCTGGGAGGGCGAGGGGCGGTTGACCACCCAGACCCAGCCGCCCGGCGTCGCATTCCACGTGTACGACGACACCGGTATGCTCACCACCCACTTCCGGGTGGTGGTCTGAGCATGCGCGGCGTAGCGGTGCTCGGCTTCCTGGTCGCCGTCGCGCCGATCACCGCCACTCCGGGGGCGAGCCTGACGCTTGTCGTCTCGCGGGTCGCCGCCGGCGGGCGGCGGCGGGGATGGTGGGTGATCCTGGGTACGGTCACCGGGCTCTACGTGCACGCCACCCTGGCCGCTGTCGGCCTGGCCGCGTTGGTGCTCCGCTCGTCCCAGGCGTTCTGGGTCGTCAAGCTGGTCGGCGCCGGTTACCTGGTCGGGCTCGGGGTCTGGCTGCTCTGGACCGCGTCCCGCCGCCCAACCGAGCGGCCACCGACGGTTCGTGCCCGCAGACTGCCGTGGCGCGTCGACCACCCCTATCTGCAAGGGCTGCTCGGCAACGTCCTGAACCCCAAGGCCGCCGCCGTCTACCTCACCCTCGCACCACAGTTCCTCGAACCGGGTCGACCGGTGCTGGTGCCGATGCTGCTCCTCGCCACGGCACACGCCGCACTGCACACCTGCTGGCTCGCCGGCTGGACCGTGGTCTCCGGCGCCGCCGCCCGGCTGCTCCGCAGGGCGAATGTGCGACGCGTGTTCGATCGGTTGACCGGTGCGATCCTGCTCGGCCTCGGTGTGCGTGCGGCGGTGACCTGAGTCCGAAGTGGCCGTCCGGGGATCGCGTTCAGCCGTCCGAGGGGCATCAGTGCCGCCCCGGCTGCGACATAATCCCGTCCGTGACCACGACAAGACGGCGCTGGGTTCTCAGCGGAGCCATGCTGCTGGTGGTGGCGCTGGTCGGTGGTGGTCTGTGGCACCTTCTTGACAGCCCAGCTGACCAGATTCACGACACTGCCGTCGCCGACGCCGCAGAGAAGATCGACAAGGTCCTGTTCAGGTTCGAGTACGATCACCTCTACCAGGCTGACAAGTACGTGCACTCCGCCGGTCAGCACCCCGGCGTCACGGTCCTCACGGTCGCCGGGGAGACCCACTGGGAGACCGGCGTGACATTGGTGCTGCGTGTGCTGGGGCACGGGGTGGAGATCGGCAAGGATGGCTCGGTCATCGACGAACGCGACGAGCCGATCTGCTTCCGCCTTCAGCTCGGCCCGGATGACGACAGCCGCGACGACGACGTCGACTGCCCGGCCGGTCATCCCCCAACGGTCACCAAGGATCCGTCACTCAGGGGCGTCGACGAACGGTTGAAGAGCGCTCTGCAGGCCGCCGGCCCGGACGAGTCCGCCATCCGCCGGGCGATCGCCGACCTGAGTCTGGACCCTGCCATCGCGCAGGAGGTGACCGCACAGGGCGGCAGAGTCGGCGTGGCCCTGCGGGCCGCCCAGTACGACTGCATCCTGGCCCGCGTCACCGCGAAGGGTGCGGAGCTCTGGCGGCCGTCGCACACCCAGTTGGCCCCGGGCGAGCTGCCCTGCGCTGCGTCGACCGCGCTGGGCAGCAATTTCGGCAAGAGCCCGCACTGATTTCCGTGAACTGGGAGTCTCTGATGCGGGCTGGGTCATCGCGTCGCCTGGCGGCGTCCACCCTCGCGGCGCTGGTCACGGCGCTCTGCATACCCCTGGTCGGGTACGCGGCGCGGGCGCGGCACGAACCGGCGGCCGTCGGGGGCCAGCACTTCGCGGTCACCTGGGCGGCCAGTGCCGACCGGCAGAACGCCGGGCCCGCCGAGCGCAGCTACCGGCTGGTCGTCCGCACCAGCGTCGGTGGGAACGCCCTACGGATTCGCCTGACCAATGCCTTCGGCGACCACCCGGTCACCTTCGCCAGCGCCTACGCGGGGTTGCAGCGGCAGGGCGCCGAGCTGATCCGGGGCAGTAACCGGCGGCTGATGTTTGGCGGGCGGCCGTCGGTGACCGTCCCAGCCGGGGAGACGATCCTCAGCGACCCGCTGCCCGGGGAATTGGCCGCCCAGAGCGATCTCGTCGTGAGCCTCTACGTTACCGGTGCCCAGGGGCCGATGAGCGGGCACGGCATGGCCATGCAGACGTCGTACGCGAGCGCGGGTGATCACGCCGCCGAGGAGGCGGCGACCAACTGGACCGACGCGATGACCTTCTGGTATTGGCTGGACGCCGTCAGCGTGCAGACGTCCACCACGATCAGCTCGGTGGCCATGCTGGGCGACTCCATCACCGACGGGTGGGCCTCCACGACGGACCGGAACCGCCGCTGGCCCGACTACCTCGCCCGGCGGCTCCAGGCCGCGCCCGACAGCACGGTGAAGGGCGTGGCCAACGAGGGCATCTCCGGCAACAAGGTGCTCGTCAACGGTGCCGGACAGGCCGCACTGCACCGGTTGGATCGCGACGTGCTCGCCCACCCCGGGGTCAGCACGGTGTTCGTGTTCGCCGGTATCAACGACATCAAGGCCCGGTCCGGCGTCACCGTGGACGACCTGGCCGCCGGCTACCGGCAACTGGTCGACCGGGCGCACGCGGCGGGCAAGTGCGTCGTCGGCGCCACGGTCACGGCCTACAAGGGCTGGCCGACGTACGACGCCACCGGTGAGGCCGTGCGCCAAGGTGTCAACGACTGGATCAGGCACAGCGGCGTGTTCGACGCGGTGGTCGACTTCGACAAGGTCACCCGCAGTCCGTACGACCCGCTGGCGATCTCGCCGTTCTTCGACGGCGGAGATCATCTCCACCCGAACGACGAGGGCATGCGGGCGATGGCCGCTGCCGTCGATTTGGCCGCACTGCGCTGCGACCGCTGATCGAACTGCGTAGCTGCAGGGGGCTGACAGGCCATTGCGGTACCGTCCCTTGTTGGACGAGCGACGTCCACGCGATGCCGCCGGAGGAGACGCCGATGTTCGAAGAGTTCATGGGCATCCCCGCCCACCCTCTGGTGCTGCACGCCGCAGTCGTGTTCGTGCCCTTGCTGGCTCTCCTGACGATCGGCTACGCGCTCGTCGCGCCGATCCGGCCACACACCCGTTGGGTGCTGGGGCTGTTGGCCCTGGGCGCGCCGGTCGCCGCTCTGCTGGCGAAGCTCTCCGGGGACGCCTTCTTCGAGCGCATGCGCGCCGCCAACCGGGTCACTCCCGAATTCGTCCCGACGCTGGAGACACACCAGGAGTTCGGCGACAGCACGCTCTGGGCCACCATCGGGTTGGCGATCGTGGCATTGGCGCTGGTCCGGTTCGTCCCGCCGCGAGCCGCCGAGACGAGCGCCACCGACGGCAGTCGGTCCGGTCGGGTGCTGACCCCGGCGTTGCAGGTGTTGGCCTTGGTGGCTGCCATCGTCACCGTGTATTACGTGGTCCGCACCGGCGACTCCGGCGCGAAGGCGGTCTGGACGGGCCAGTGACCCCTCCACCGCCCACCCATGATCGTGGCGGGGTGCTGGTGCGACCCGGTCGGGGGCCCGGGCCGCACCAGCGGGGTGACCATCAGCTGGCGTTGTACGCCCGGATGATGGTCTGGTCGATGCCGCTGCCGCCGTTCGCGGCTGCCTTCACCCGCAGCGAGACGGACTGCCCGGCGGCGGCCTTCGGCAGCGCAACCCGGTAGCTGTCGCCGTTCCCGGTGACCCGGGCCGACTTCCAGGTGGCACCGTCGTCCGTGGAGGCCCAGGCCTGCAACGACGTCACCTTCTGCGCCTTGACACCGTGCGCCTGCCGGACGGTCAGCTCAGCGGTTCCGCCGATGGCGTGGTTGTTGGTGTCCATCGGCAGCGCGTAGTCCAGCGCGAGCAGCGGCAACGGCACACTCCCGGTCCCGTCCGGCCCGGCGGACCGGAACGTCCACGAGGTGTTGACCTTGGTCGAGATCGGCAGGATCAGGCTCGTGTCGACGTCGAGGGTCAGCCGGTAGTCCGCCATCTGCTGCGGCACGGTGACGTCGGCGAGCGGGAGGGCACTCTCCTCGATCAGCTTGCCGTTGCGGTAGAGCGCCAGCTTGCGGTTCACGCCGATCGAGTTGCCCTGCAGGCAGTCGGCGCGCTGGTGCTGGTCCGTCAACGACACCAGGTCGATGTGCAGGTTGCCGCGGGTCCGCGACGGTGCGGTGGCACAACTCCGACCGGCACCGGCCGGGTCGTCGTAAAACCCGGAGTGCAGCGGCTGCCGCGCCCAGACCTTCGTCTGCCGACTGCCCGGCTGGAAGCTGCGGGGCGCCTCCTGGGCCGACAGGCCACCGTAAACTCCCTCGTCCGACCAGAGGATGCCGGGCGAAAGGTAGTCGGTGCGGTACGGGGGCAGATTCCCTTCGGTGGTCTGGGTGAGGCCCAGCCCGTCGAGGGTGAGGCCGGTACGGATCAGTTGGGTGACCATCCCCTCCGAGTCCGCCTGGTGGAACCGCTCCTCGATCTGGGCAAGCTTCGCCTGCTCCGCCTTGGTCACCCGGAACGCGGGATCGACAGGTACGCCGTTCGGGTACTCGTGGATCAGGTTGTAGCGGTACGGCTTGGCCGTGCCGGCCGGCGAGTCGAGGTTGACGGCCGCCCAGCTGCGCCGGGATCCGACGCTGGGCTTCGGCAGTGCAGTGGTGCGTACGGTCGTTCCGGCCCCGAACGCGCTGATCTGGCTCGACCAGGACAGACCGTTCGGCGCGGTCTGGAGACTGGTGAGGTCGATCTTGCTGGCCGTGGTGGCGACTCCGTCGACCGTCGCCGTCACCGGCTTGGCTCGCGCCGGGTCGAGCGTGATGCTCCGGTTGCCGGTGATGCTCAGGTCGGTCTCGCCGGCGAGCGTCGTCTCCAGCACGTCGCTGTCGACGTAGTAGGCGACCGACGAGCCGAGGACCGCGTACCGACCGGCCGGCACCCGCGTGGTGAAGGTGTCTCCGGGAGTGCCGCTGGGCCCGCCGTAGTAGATCACCGGGTCGGTGAGGTTGGTGATCACGACGTCGAGCCAGCTCTCCGCGCCGTCCTTGAGACCGGGCATCGGCTTCGTTTGGATCGTCAGGTCATAGCTGGGCGGCTCGACGTAGAAGCTCACCGGTGTCGTCGACACCAACTTGTGGCCGGAGGTGCGGGCGGTCACGGTGGCCAGGTAGAAGCCGGGCCGGGCCGCCAGCGCCCCACGGTTGATCCGGAGGGTCGCCCCGGCGGTGGCGCCGCCCTTGATCGTCACCCGGCTCGTCGAGAGCGCTGCCGCGCCGCGCGGCACCGGCTGGCCGTCGTGATTGACCACCGCGACATCGAGGTCGAGGACGGACGTCGCCGTCTTCGACGCACCGGTCCAGCTCAGCTTCGCCTCGCTGGTCCCGGACTGCGGGTACACGAAGGTGCCGAGGTTGACCACAGGCTGGTTGCTGGTCGGGCCGCCGAGGGCCCGGGCCGCGTTGAGCCGGCCGGCCCCGACGGCGTACGAGTCGAGGCCGGTCAGCGGGTCGGCGGCACCGACGAGGGCGGCCTTGAGCTGCGCACCGGTCCAGTCGGGGTGCCGCTGGGCGAGCAGCGCAGCGGCGCCCGCGACGTGCGGGCTGGCCATCGAGGTACCGGTGCTGCCCTCGTAGTACTGGTCGATCGGGTCCTGCAGGTTGGTGCCGGCGGCACGGGCGGCGACGATGTCGACACCGGGGGCGACAAGTTCCGGCTTGGCCACGTGGCTGGTGACCAGCGGTCCGCGGCTGGAGAAGTCGGCGAGCTTGTCGTCACGGTCGACGGCGCCGACGGTCAGCGCGGTAGCGGCCGAGCCGGGCGAGGAGATCGCACCGCCGCTGTTGCCGGCAGCGATGACGAAGAGCACGCCGGTGGACTTGCTCAGTCCGTCGACGGCGAGCGAGAGCGGGTCGTTGCCGTCGTCGCCGTCGCTGCCACCGAGGCTCATGTTGATGACATCGGCCCGGGTGGCGGCCCACTCCATGCCGGCGATGATCTGAGAGTCTTCGCCGGAGCCGTGGTCATCGAGGACCTTGCCGATCACCAGCTGCGCGTCCGGCGCCACGCCGCGACGCTGGCCGTGGGCGGCCGCGCCGGTGCCGGCGATGGTCGAGGCGACGTGCGTACCGTGGCCGTTGTGGTCGACGGCGTCACCGCCCTCGGCGCTGAAGTCGGCCCGGTCGGCGACCCGGCCGACCAGGTCCGGGTGGGTGAAGTCGGCACCGCTGTCGAGCACCGCGACCTTGACTCCCTTGCCGGTGTAGCCGGCCTTCCAGGCGTCGGGTGCGGCGATCTGGCCCAGGTTTGGGTCGAGGTCACCCTTTTGTCCGCCGTTGGTCAGCGCGGTGGCGCGGACCTTGCGGTCGAGCCAGACCTTCTTCGCGCCGGCGAGCAGCGAGTTGGTCGCCAGCTTCGCGGTGGCCGGGCTCTTCTTGGGTACGCGGCCAGCCACCGCACCGATGCTGGGCAGCGACAGCACGTCACCGAGTGCGGCCACCCGGGCGGACGCGGTGGCGGGCTGCACGATGAGCGGCAACTCGGTGGCGTTCTCGTCGTCGTAACCGTCCGCGATCAGCGTGGTGACGTCGAAGAGGTCGGGGTCGAGGACCGAGCCGATCTGGGAGGCGACGCGGGCGGGAATGACGTGCAGGTGGCCGTCCGGCCCGCAGGTCTGGCGGATCACCGCGTTCGCGTCGACCGGCTGCACCGTGGCCTGCGGGCATCCCGATCCGGTGCTCCGTACGGTCACCACGTCCCCGGTCAGCAAGGTGACGGTGTGCGTCTTCCCGTCGGTGGAGGCACCGGGGGTGCCGGTCAGACCGATGCCGCTTGGCCCAGCCGTGGCAGCGCCGCCCGGTACGGCGGTCAGCACCGTGGCCGTGACAGCGACGGCCATCAGCCACCGCGTTTTCCTGAGCATCTTGCTCCTCGTCTTAAGTGGACGAAAGTGCCTCTTCGGGCACTCCCGGCAAGATCATATGCACGGCTACGTGATCTTCGGGAGACTTCTTCGTAGTGATTTACAGCCCGCCCGGCCTGGAGTTTCCGCAGTGTTTCGCCACCGGGCTCGGTTCGATGTCGATTTGATTTCCCCTTCGGGAGCACCACCGTGGGCGACCAGACTCATCCACATCCGCAGGGATCGACGGAACGCCCGCCCGGACCTAGCATGGCGACGAATGGATCTTCGAGATTGGCCCCTGCCGACCCCCGGCAACCAGCCCAACCGAAGGGAGACGCGCATGCGTCGACCCCGCCATCTGGCACTACTCAGCGTCGGTGTGTCCGGCGCCCTGGTCCTCAGCGCGGCAGCGACAGCGGCAGCAGCCCCGCCCACGGCGCCCACACCCACCGGCATCGTCGTCGTCGACGGCATGACCCAACCGGTGTTCTCGCTCGCCGACGCGATCGAGGAACGGGTGTTCGTCCAGACGCCGGTGGATACCGATCACGACGGCCGACTCGACCGGGTGGCGATCGACATCTCCCGCCCCCGGGAAACCGCCACGCAGGGCTTCAAGGTGCCGGTCATCTTCGAGCACAGCCCCTACCGCAAGGACACCTGGGGTGACGTGCCGTACCCGAGCGTGCTGGTCGACGACCTGCCGCAGAACGGCCGCACCGACCGATCCGGGCGTCGGGCGCTCGACGCGGACGCCCAACGGGCCCAGGCGAAAGCCAACCTGCCCGGCTCGCTGGACGACTACTACGTGCCACGCGGGTACGCGGTCGTGCTCGGTCAGAGCGTCGGCACCGGCGACTCGGACGGCTGCCCGACCAGCGGCGACCAGGCCGAGACCCTCGGCACCAAGGCGGTCATCGACTGGCTCAACGGCCGGGCAAAGGGGTACGACGCGAACGGTGCCCCGATCACCGCCGGCTGGACCACCGGCGCGGTCGGCATGACCGGCGTCTCCTACAACGGAACGCTGCCCAACCAGGTGGCCACCACCGGGGTCAAGGGACTCAAGACCATCGTGCCGGTCTCCGCGATCAGCAGCTGGTACGACTACTACCGGGCCAACGGTCTGGTCGTCGCGCCCGGGACGTACCAGGGTGAGGACCTCGACATCCTGGCCCAGTTCACCGCCGGGCAGGCACGCGCCGAGGGGCCCTGCGCCGACGAACTCGCGACGATCACCGAGAAGCAGGACCGGGTCACCGGCGACTACTCGAAATACTGGGAGGATCGCGACTACCTCGACGCCCGGGACGTCAAGGCCAGCGTCTTCGTCGTACACGGCCTCAACGACTGGAACGTGAAGACCGAGCACTTCGCCGGCTGGTGGGACCAGCTCGCCAAGCACGACGTACCTCGTAAGATCTGGCTGCACCAGGGCGGGCACGGCGGCCCGGGCAGCAGCGCGTCGGTGACCCTGCCGGACGGCCGCACCTGGACGTACAAGCAGACCGAGAACCGCTGGTTCGACTTCTGGCTGTGGAACGTGCGCAACGGCATCATGGACGAGCCGACCGCGGTGCTGCAACGCGAGGACCAAGCCTACACCACGTACGCCAACTGGCCCGACCCGGCCGCGCGTGAGGTTGGGCTGCGGTTCGCCGCCACCGACGCCACCGCCCCCGGCTCGCTCACCACGGTCAAACCGCCGAAGGCCAAGATCGAGCAGAGCTTCGTCGACGAGGGCCGGACCATCCACCCGGACACCCTGGTCGCCAACCCGGACGCGGCAAGCACCAACCGACTCGCCTACCGCTCCCCCGTGCTGACGCAGAACGTCCGCATCTCCGGACGTCCCGAGATGCGGCTGCGGATGGCGATCGACAACAAACCGGACGCGAACCTCACCGCGTACCTGGTGGACTACGGCCCGGCCGGGTCGACCGCCGCCCCGACCGTGGTGACCCGGGGCTGGATGGACCCGCAGAACCGCAAGAGCGCCACGCGCACCGAGCCTGTCAAGCAGGGCAAGCTGTACGACTATCGGTGGACCCTGGAGCCGAAGGACTACATCTTCCCGGCGGGGCACCGGATCGGCGTGGTCGTCTTCTCCACCGACCAGGAGTACACCCTGCTGCCGCTGGGTGGCACCGAGCTGCGGGTCGCCCCGAACGACAGCGAAGTGCGCCTGCCGGTGGTCGGTGGGCGGAGCATCCTCGGGTTCTGATCTCGTCCATCACACACGGGTGGGGCAGCTTGCAGGTCGGGCTGCCCCACCACTGCGTACGGGCCCCGGGGTAATCCGAGAGCGGCCTTGGGGCGGCCTCCGCCGATCGCGCCCGGAGTCGAAGATCGGGCGGTATCAGACGTTTGTCCGGTTCGACCCCCGGGGAACAGGAGGACTCTTGCGGCCTTCACCCGAATCGGGTGCGTGATCGACTCCATGTCGCCGATGTGGGGGTATCCCCGGCCCCGGATACCGCCACGTCGCCGACATGGAGTGGATCACCGCTCAACGCCCGATACGCGAGGCCAGCATGCGGTCGGTTTGTTCTGTATGGGGGATTTCGTCCCGTGGCCGGGGCCATCGTGACGGCGGCATATGAGGCGTGTCCGGCAAGGCTCCGAAGAACCGGGGGCCCTTGCGACCTCTCACCCGGATTCGGCGCGTGATCGACTCCATGTCGCCGATGTGGGGGTATCCCTGGCGCCGGATACCGCCACGTCGCCGACATGGAGTGGATCACCGCTCACCGCCCGATACGCGAGGCCAGTGTGCGGTCGGTTTGTTCCGTATGGGGATTTCGTTCCGTGGTCGGGGTCATCCTGGTCGTGGAATCGGGGGCCGGCCGGGGTCGTTATACCTGGCATGCCGCCCCAGCCCTCGGGCTTCGCGGCAGCCCCCAGCTCAGGTGGGCCGGAGCCCAGCCGGGAACACCCGCCGGGCCGCCACGGTTACACACCCTGGCCGCCGAAACGGCAGGCCGACCCCCGGGAACTTGGTGGAATCACCCGCCGCCCCGGACCGTTGCACCACCCCCGGGTGACACCCGATGCCGGCCCCCCTTGTTGCGGGGCTGCCGGGCCCCCTTGAAGCGTCACGCAGCCGCACCCCCGTGTCTGCTGCACACCCCCCGTTGAATGCAGAGGAGCACGCCATCATGCGTACCGATCTGATCCGTAAGACCGCCCTCACCGCCGCTGGACTCGCCTTCAC